>NZ_KV810606.1:0-232621 GCF_001812845.1 Corynebacterium sp. HMSC065H09 | reverse complement strand
AGCCGGCCATAAGCATCTCGTAGATCACGCGATGCTTATGCATCATCGAGACCTTCGGGCAGTGCGATTGGTGCTGAATCGCAATTCCGGCTTGTCGCGCCCACCGCCTGACAGTTGGTGAGGGTATCCCTAACTCACGTCCAACTGCGCTTGCTGATGCCCCGTTGGCGATGTGTTGAAGCGCAATCGGTTTGATGGCACTGTATTTCGTTCGGCGGGTTTGCTTCACTACTTCTCCTGGTCGAAAGTGGTGATGCATTCACCGCCTGAACCTACCCCTTCAAACTGTCATAAAGGTAGTCACTAACTCCTTCGGCAAACCGCCACCCGTCGAACACCACTCGCCACGCACCACCCACGCCCCCCCATACACAGCAGCCTCCACACACACCTAGCCACAGCTCCCTACACACCCCACCCCCACAACTGGCCACGCCCCAGAGCCAATCAAACCAATCCGTACTAAGCGGGCTATAGCACTCTCGACACAGATACACACACCCTCTTACCTTGGGTTTTTCCAAAACTTTGCAATAGACAGCTTGGTTCACTATTGTTTGTAAGCAACGTTTTGAACAATCTCAAAAACCGCAAGGAAGTATCTGAAATGACCACCAAGTACGACAACAGCAACGCCGCCAACTGGGGCCTGTCCACTCGCGCTATTCACGCCGGCTTCGCTCCGGACGCACAGACCTCCGCGCGCAACCTGCCGATTTACAACACCTCCTCCTACGTCTTCGATTCCGCTGAGCACGCTGCCAACCGCTTCAACCTCTCGGATGCAGGCCCGATTTACTCCCGCCTGACCAACCCGACTGTGGATGCCGTCGAGCAGCGCATCGCCAGCCTCGAGGGCGGCGTCGCTGCCGTACTGTTCTCCTCCGGCCAGGCAGCTGAGACCGCTGCTGTCCTCACCCTGGCTCGTGCAGGCGACCACTTCGTCGTTTCGCCACGCCTCTACGGCGGTACTGAGACCCTGTTCAAGGTCACCCTGCCGCGCCTTGGCATCGACTGCACTTTCGTCGAGAACCCGGATGACCCGGAGTCCTGGCAGGCAGCAGTTCAGGACAACACCGTCGGTTTCTACGGTGAGTCCATTGCCAACCCGCAGATCGATGTCCTCGATATCCCGGCCATCGCCGAGGTTGCACACCGCAACAACGTTCCGCTGATTGTCGACAACACGGTTCCGACCCCGGCCCTGCTGCGCCCGCTCGAGCACGGTGCTGACGTCGTGGTTTCCTCCACCACCAAGTTCCTGACTGGTAACGGCTCCTCCCTTGGCGGTGTCATCGTCGACGGTGGCAAGTTCGACTGGACTCAGACCCGCAACGGCCGTTCCATCTTCCCGAACTTCACCGAGGCCGACGAGGCTTACCACGGCCTGAAGTTCGCCGACCTGGGCGCCCCGGCCTTCGCACTGCGTGCTCGCGCTGGCATTCTCCGCGACACCGGCGCTGCCCCGGCTCCGTTCAACGCCTGGGTTCTGGCTCAGGGCCTCGACACCCTGGCTCTGCGCATCGAGCGCCACAATGAGAACGCCAAGGCTGTCGCTGAGTTCCTCGAGAACCACCCGCTGGTCGCCAAGGTCAACTACGCTGGCCTGCCGAGCTCCCCGTGGTACGAGACCCTGAACAAGCTGGGCCTTTCCGGCGCCAGCGGCGTGCTCTCCTTCGACCTGAAGGATGCCGACACCGCCAAGGCTTGGAAGTTCATTGACGCTCTGAAGCTGCACTCCAACGTCGCCAACATCGGTGATGTCCGCTCGCTGGTTGTCCACCCGGCCACCACCACTCACTCCCAGTCCGATGAGGAGGGTCTGACTCGCGCCGGTATTTCCCAGGCCACCGTTCGCCTCTCTGTCGGTATCGAGAACATCGATGACATCATCGCCGATCTCGAGGGCGGCTTCGCAGCACTCGCGTAGACCGTTTGTACACGGACACAGAACGGACTAAGTAGTCTATAAGGCATGAGCTTTTCCCCATCTACCCCGGCCGCCCTCCCACCCGAGGGCGAGCCGGGGCGTGTCTTTATCGGCGATGTCACAACCGAGGCTGGCGCGGTCATCCCCGACGTCACTGTCGAGTTCGAACGCTGGGGTCGGCTTAACGACGACTGCTCGAATGTCATCCTCCTCGAGCACGCTCTAACCGGCGACGCCCACGCTTCCGGCCCCTCGGATGAGTACCACCCGACTGCGGGTTGGTGGAACGGGATGATTGGCTCTGCCCGCGCACTGGATACCGACGAGTACTGCATTATCTGCACCAACGTCATCGGTGGCTGTCGCGGTACAACCGGCCCTTCCAGTCCACATCCGGACGACGGCAAGCCCTGGGGCTCTCGCTTCCCCGCAATCTCCGTGCGCGACACGGTGACGGTGGAGCACCTGGCGCTGCAAGAACTGGGAATTTCCCGCCTCCAAGCTGTCATTGGTGGCTCCCTGGGTGGGGCTCGCGCACTTGAATGGTCACTGATGCACCCGGATTTCGTCGGCAAGGCATTGGTGATGTGTGTCGGCGCACGTGCGTCTGCTTGGCAGATTGGTATTCAGTCTGCGCAGATTCAATTCATTGAGTCCGATCCCGATTGGCATGGCGGCGACTACTACGACCGCGGTGTGACTCCGGCCCGAGGTCTGGGTTTTGCACGCAGGGTCGCGCATTTGACGTACCGTGGCGAGCTGGAGATGGATGACCGCTTTGGCGCGGCAGCGCAGCCCGGTGAGGATCCGTTGGGCGCGATGCGCACGGAAGATCGATTCCAGGTAGAAAGCTACTTGGATCATCAGGCGAAGAAGCTGGCTCAGCGTTTCGATGCCGGCTCGTATGTCGTGCTCACCGATACCTTGAATCGGCACAATATTGGCCGTGATCGCGGTGGCCTCAACGAGGCGCTGCACTCGTCAACCGTGCCGACCATGGTTGCCGGTGTGGACACGGACATTCTCTACCCCTTCCACCAGCAGGAGCACCTCGCCCGCAATCTGGGCAACTGCTTGGGGCTGGAAAAGATTGAATCCGCCGTGGGTCACGACGGATTCTTGACGGAGTTCGAGCGAGTGGATTCGATTGTGCGTAGTTTCCTCGCTCGCGATGTCAGTTAATGTCAGCTAGCTTCCCAGCGCATCCACGCTGACTGCGAGGAATACGATTCCCATCCCGATTATGGAGCAAAACCATAGGTCAAAGGCCCGGGATCGTACGGAGAACACACCTAAAATGCTGTCAGGCAGGTACTGCCTAGCCACGCCGAGCAGCATCATTGTGCTTCCCAGCATGAATGTGGCGCGTCGCCACCGCTCCAGCCCCAGGAACACAACGAAGGCGGACATGCCGAAAAAGAGCGCGCCGTAAATCGTATACTGCACCCACATTGGCCACGATGCCCCCGGCGGCGGGGTCTTTGGGCTGTGCGGGTTCAGCATTGGATCCGGCAGATCTTCCCGCCGGGCACGCTGCGCAATTTCCCTTTTCGACACGAGTTGTTCCTCCTGGCTGACTAGGCCAGGCCAGCGAGCTTTTCAGCGCGCTCGACGACATTGCGTACGAGGAAAGCGCGAGTCAGTGGGCCGACACCACCTGGGTTCGGGGATACGTAACCGGCAATGTCCCAGACGTCATCAGCAACGTCACCGGCCAGCTTGCCGTCGACACGCGAAACTCCCACGTCGAGCACAGCGGCGCCAGGCTTGACCATGTCTGCAGTAAGCATATGAGCGACACCAGCAGCGGCGATGATGACATCAGCCTGACGGGTTTCAGCGACCAAGTCCTTGGTGCCGGTGTGACATAGTGTCACGGTAGAGTTCTCGCTGCGGCGAGTGAGCATCAGGCCGATTGGACGACCAACGGTGACACCGCGGCCGATAACAACAACCTTGGCACCGTTGAGCTCGACGCCGAAGCGTCGCAGCAGGTGGATACAGCCGTTTGGGGTACACGGCAGTGGTGCTGGCTCGTTGAGGACCAGCTTGCCCAGGTTTACCGGGTGGAGGCCATCGGCGTCCTTCTCCGGGTCGATGAGCCCCAGAATACGGTTTTCATCCAAGTGCTTCGGCAGTGGCAACTGAACAATGTAGCCTGTGCACTCCGGGCTTTCGTTCAGCTCGTTAATTACTGCCTCGAGTTCTTCCTGCGTGGTATCAGCAGGAAGGTCACGGCGGATAGAGGCGATACCAATCTGCTCACAGTCACGATGCTTCATCTTGACGTAAGAGTGGCTGCCTGGATCATCACCAACCAACACGGTGGCCAGCCCCGGGGTGTAGCCGGCTTCCTTTAAACGCTCAACGCGCTTTTCCAGGTCTTCAAAGATTTCGTCTCGGTAGAGTTTGCCATCAAGCTTTGTCGCTGCCATGGCATTTATCTTAGGCACAGGAGCGAATAATGCCCAGAAACGCCTCGTAGCCGCTCTCGCCTTGCCCCTATTTACCGCCCATAAAGCCCTGCTGACGCCAGACTTCATAAGCAGCCACTGCTGCGGCGTTGGAAAGATTCATGCTGCGACGAGCTGGCAGCATCGGAATTCGGATTAATTGTGTAATTCGCGGATCATCGAGCACTGACTGTTCCAACCCGGTTGGCTCTGGACCAAAGAGCAGTACATCGGTGTTCGTGTACTCAATATCTGTGTGCCACGTGTCAGCGTGTGCGGTAAAGGCAAAGATGCGGCACCCTTGGCTGGCAAAGGCCTCCAACGCTTGATCGATGGAATCGTGAATACGCACATCGGCCAGGTCATGGTAATCCAGCCCGGCGCGACGCAGATTCTTGTCATCGAAGTTGAACCCCAATGGCTTGGCCAGATGCAGCATAGCTCCAGAGCCCGCACACATGCGGATAGCGTTTCCGGTGTTCGGCGGGATGACAGGCCGGTCAAAAAGCACGTGGCAGGTGTGGCTCGTAATCCAGTCTGTGGAGTTCGTTGGCTCGGAGTTCGTTGGCTCGGTCGTGGCGCTATTCATTTCTTCCGTCAGTTCTTTTCCGCTGTTTCTTTTACTGCTCGTTGTTGGTTTCTGCTGCCGCTGTCGTGGCAGGCGCCGCATCGCACACACCGTGCTCGGTGAAAAACGCGATGATGGTCTCACCGATTAGCGCTCGGCTCCTCGGCTTCGAGAACTTATGGCCCTCTCCCTCGACCACTAGAAAATCGGTGGCCACGCCGTATGCGTCCATGGCGTTGCGCATCTGACCGGACTCTCGCGGAGGCACGTTGGTATCCCACTCGCCGTGGATAAAGAGCGTTGGAACCTTCATTTCCTCCGCACGGTGCAGCGGCGAGATATCGCGCAGAAGCTCAGCATCCTGGTACGGGTAGCCGTATCGAGGGAACGCGGCCTGCGCCAACCAGGGCTCGGTGGATTGGTAGTAGGTTTCAAAACTTGTCATTCCGCAGGCATCGACGATGGCCGCAAACTGATCCGGGTACCATGCCGAGGCCAACAGCGACATGAAGCCACCGTAGGATCGCCCGCCCAGAGCAATGCGTTCTGGGTCCGCCAACCCGGCATCAACGAGGAAGGAACGCGCCGCTGCGATATCCGCAATAGCGGCAAAGCGCCCATAGCGGTCGCCCGCGTGCTCGAATGACCTACCGGACCCTGAGGAACCGCGCACATTAGGAGTGAACACCACGAAGCCCGCCTCCACAATGCTGGCTAGAACATCGTGGTGGATGGGTTTCGCCTGCAGTTCTGGTCCGCCGTGGATGTGGATGAAAGCCGGCGGTAGTGCGCTTCCGGAAACGTCATTAGAACTATTGCGCACCGACTCCGGAAGGTAGAGCCAACCAGACAGTTCCAACCCATCGCGGGAGACAAAGTAGACCAGCTCTGGAGCCGGCATGGTCTCCAGATTCTTCTCTTCCAGAGCCAAAATCCGTTCGGTGCGTTCCATATCCAATGGCTCAATGACACCACCGATATTGCGCAGAATCTCCACCGTTGGCGCAAGGCCTGGCCCTTCTACTGTCAGGGAGATCAGCTCACCGTCCCCGGAGATTGACAGCTCGCGCGCAACCATGCCCGGCAATTCCACATTGCGGCGCACCATCACCCGCATGTCGTCAGTCTGCGGGTGAAGGCCAAGGGTTAGCACCTCGAGCGTGCTGACCCCACCGCTATTCCACAGCACAGCCGCGGTGGAGGAATCCTCACTAATGACGAATTCTTCGACGTCTTGATCCGGATTGCCAATGAACTCCTCGACATCAACTTCGATGCCAATCTTCATATCCAAAATCTCCGCTGCGGTCGATTCCGCTGTACGCGGCTCCGTGGTGCTGATACCGCTGTCGGGAGTAATACCCAGGCGCAGGATGCGACGCTGTTCCGCGCCATGATCTGAGAGCACGAATGCGGTCAGCTTCTCCTGCCCCGGATGCGCCAATAAGACACCGACATCCGTGGTAGAGCCAGGATCGGATGGCAACAGCGGCTGCCACTGCTGCCCCGGCCCGACTAGTAGTAACTCCCGGTGGCCTCGCGGTCCCACCCGCACGAGGCCAAACCCACCTTCAGCCGCTACCAGCTGGCTGTCAGTGCGTTTATCAATGACCTCATACTTTGAGTCCGTCGGGTTGACCAAACGCGCATAGTTAATACCCTGGGCATCGACCGCGTTCATCGCTAGGAGATCGTTATCCCATTCCACCAGTGTGGCGCGCATATCCGCATCCATACGCAGGGGGCGGGCACCGTCGACCTCCGGATCGGTGGATACCAGCCAGGTCTGCAAACGCTCCGTACCGTACGGAGAGACCTCGCAGGCAATCCACTTTCCATCCGGAGAGTGCAGCACCCTGGTAACCGGGCCTTCCACCGGCAGTTTCACGGGGCGCTCCGCCCCTAGCCCCTCCGGAGTAATCTCCTGCTGTACCGCACGCGGGTAGCCGCTATCGCGGACAATAAAGGCGATTGCACTCCCATCCGGTGCTAACGAGGATTCATAGGTCTGGCGCATGACAATCCATTCTAGTAGTCAGCGAAAATCTCTACTTCGACCTGCCACCACCGGCTGCCCCAGAGCCTCGGACATATCCACCAGACGATCGGCCACGATTGTCACCGCACCAGAGGCTGTCTGCGCGATACCGCGCACCACCATCGCCCGCGAATTCACCGCTACCGGCCGAAAACGATTCCACAGCCCCGGTGTACACAGCACATTCACCAGCCCAGTTTCGTCCTCCATTCCCAAAAATGTCACTCCGCCAGCTGTCCCTGGACGTTGCCTATGTGTCACGACTCCCGCCACTTCTACTCGTGTTCCGTCGGGCACTGCTTTCAGTTCTGCCGCAGGCACCACTCCACGTTCCTGCAGGTCTGCCCGCAACGCGGCCACCGGGTACTGCCCCGGGGTCACTCCCGTTGCCATCAAATCGGCAGCTGCCAGCTCAAACTCCGTCATGCCGGGCAACGCCGGTGCGTCGGCAAGCGTGAGCCCCGGCAGCATGCCCTCACTTTCCGTCGCCGCCACGCCCGCCGCCCACAGTGCTTGACGACGGTCAATCCCCAGCGACCCAAGTGCTCCTGCGCGCGCCAGTGCTTCCATGTGCCCAACACCCAGCCGAGCTCTGCGGGCGACATCTGCTGCGTTGACAAATGGCCGCGCTGCGACGATACGTTCCGCCACGTCATTGCCCACACCGGCAATGGCACCGATCCCCAAACGAATACGACCATCGATGACGCTGGCTTCCACGCCTGAAACTGCGATATCCGGACCATCGCAGCCGATACCGTGCCGGCGGGCATCGGCAATCAACGACTGCGGAGAGTAAAACCCCATGGGCTGAGCACGGAGCAACGCTACACAGAACTCCGCCGGATAGTGGTACTTAAACCAGGCCGAGAAATACACCAAGGAGGCAAACGACTGCGCGTGTGATTCAGGGAAACCGTAGGCGGCAAAGGCCACTATCTTGTTCCACAGTTGTTCCCCAATATCCGCATCAATGCCACTGGTGCGCTCCAGCCCAGCCAGAAAACGGGCATGGAGCGCTTCCATTTTGGCCACTGAGCGCTTCGACCCCATAGCGCGGCGCAGCGAGTCCGCTTCCGCCCCGCTGAAATCCGCCGCATCGACGGCCATTTGCATCAGCTGCTCTTGAAATAGCGGAATGCCCAGTGTCTTCCCGAGAGACTTCTCCAACACCGGATGCTCATAGGTCACCGGTTCGAGTCCATTTCGGCGGCGAATGTAGGGGTGCACGCTACCGCCTTGAATGGGGCCTGGGCGAATGAGTGCCACCTCCACCACCAGATCAAAGAACTCCCTCGGCTTCAGTCGGGGCAAGGTGGCCAGCTGCGCGCGCGATTCCACCTGAAACACGCCCACCGCGTCCGCGCGTGCCAACATCTCGTAAACCTCCGGTTCAGCGACATCTATTTCCCACAGGTTCACTCGGCGCCCATGCTGTTCATAGACCAAGTCAATGCAATGGTGGATGGCCTCCAGCATTCCGAGGCCAAGCAGGTCGAACTTCACCAGTCCCGCTGCCGCACAGTCATCCTTATCCCACTGCACTACTGAGCGCCCCTCCATGCGTGCCCATTCCACTGGCACGACATCCGCAATCGGCCGATCACAAATCACCATTCCGCCAGAGTGAATGCCTAAATGACGAGGCTGCCCACGAAGCTGCTCCGCCAGTTTTCGCACCGGCTCCGGCGGACACGCTTCCCGGTCTCTGACCCACGCATCGATAACGCCCGGCGAGTATCCCAACACCCGCGCCGCATCGCGCAATGCGCCGCGCCGCCGGTAGGTAATGACATTGGCTACCTGCGCGGCATTGTCACGACCATACTTTTCATAGACGTATTGGATAACCTCTTCCCTACGACCAGACTCGATGTCTACATCAATATCCGGCGGACCATCCCGTTCTGGCGACAAAAACCTCTCGAACAACAGCCCGGCACTAATGGGGTCAACATTGGTGATCCCCAGCGCAAAACACACCACCGAGTTAGCGGCCGAACCGCGCCCCTGCGCCAGAATTCCCGCCCGGCGACAGAACTCACAGATGTCGTGCACGATGAGGAAGTAGCCCGGAAAGCCCAACTCTCGAATCACAGTCAGCTCATGTTCTAACTGCGCCCACGCCCGCGCTTGCACGGAGCCGTCCCCAGCTCCATCGACCGGACCATACCGCCGCCGTGCCCCCGCACGGGCAATTTCCCGCAGCCAGGAGTCCTCATCGTGGCCCTCTGGCACTTCCCAGCGAGGCAACTCAGGCGCAATGAGGTCAAGCGTAAAAGCACACTCACCTGCAATGTCCTGTGTTGACCGCAGCACCTGCACCCCCAGATACCGTGTTGCCGCCGCTAGCTCCTCCCACGAACGCAACCAAGCTCCGCCTGCCGGCTCCAGTCGTGACTCGAACCCGCCTAAGTCCTCTCTCACAGCAAGAGCCTGTTTAGCCCCAGCCAACCGGCTTGTCGCAGGCGAAGCTGACGTCGCAGCAGAGGAAACCACCTCCCGCAGGCCATACTTCACAGCTGCGGCTGAAATAGCTTCCGCGTCATCGGCCGCCTGCGCGGTGGGGCTCACGCGGTGTTCGAGTGCCACATTCTCCGCACCGAAGGCCGCAATGAGCTCTTCCAAGTCGCCGACCCAGCTGACGTCGGCAAGCACCTGCCAGAAACCACCTGCGGCCTCCCCTAACTCTGGCAGCGAGGGATAGCGGACGACGGACTTCTCCCCTGCCGACATATGCGCATCACACAGCGTGTGGCTCAGGCGCCGATAGCCCTCGGGCCCCCGCCCCAGCACTGTGAGGGGCCGCTGCGGAAGCCCCAGCTCCGCGCCGATGATTGTGGCGATACCAGCCTCCGCTGCAGCCTCGGCAAAACGAGCGATTCCATAGAAACCATCGCGATCTGCGAGCCCCAACACGTTTAACCCCAAACGCGCAGCCTCGGACACCAATTCTTCCGGATCCGATGCGCCATGCAGGAATGAATAGCTCGAACGACAGTGCAATTCCGCCTTAATATCCGCAGGCGAAAATGACACGCCACCTCCGCCACTAACACCGCTTTCCGGAGCTTCAAAAGCCCCAACGATGGAATCTGACAGCTGCCCCCGCCAGCCATTGAAGCTGCCATTAGGCTGTAGTTTTCCTGAAAATTTACCCGATAGAATACGCTCAATCCGCGACCAGCTCAGTGGCCGACCGGACTGCTCCGACTGTCCGTCCGAGATGTTTTCCATGCCATGAACATTAACCCACCCTACGGACTGCATTCAAACGTATTTTCGATTAGTATGTGCATTAAGCGCCACCCCCGGGACGCATCCGTAAGTCACACCTCAGCCACGTTCGACTGTTTAGGCTGAAGTTGAATTTTCAGCACTACCTGGGCAAGTGCTAGCCTTAACCCCAGAATTAAAGACAGCTTGGTCTAGTTCTGCCTTAAAACTTCAGCTAACAAATCCCATTAAATAAGGAGACCCCTCGATGAACCTCAAGCGTTTTTCCGCCGGTGTACTTACTGTCGCGTTCGCCGCAACCGGCCTTACCGCCTGTGGCAGCTCGGATGACGCCATTCGTATCGGCACCACGGATGCCGGCAAGAAGGCCTGGACCGTTTTCGAGCAGAAGGCTTCTGAACAGGGCATCGATCTGGATGTTCAGCCCTTCTCCGACTACCAGACCCCGAACCGTGCACTCGATGAGGGCCAGCTCGACGTCAATCTCTTCCAGCACATCAAGTTCTTGGCTGAGTACAACGTCGGCGCTAAGTCGGACCTGACTCCGATTGGCTCGAGCGAAATTGTCCCGCTGGCTCTGTTCTGGAAGGACCACAAGTCGGTTGATGAGCTGGAGAAGGGCACCGAGGTCGTCATCCCGAACGACCCGTCCAACCAGGGCCGCGCTATTAACGTGCTGGTTCAGGCTGGCCTGCTGAAGCTGAAGCAGGATGACCTGCTGACCCCGTCCCCTGCTGACATCGATAAGGAAGCTTCCAAGGTCACGGTTCTGCCGGTGGATGCCGCTCAGACTCCGGCCGCCTACGGTGAGGGCAAGCCTGCCATTATCAATAACTCCTTCCTGGACCGCGCTGGCATCGACCCGAACACCGCCATCTTCCAGGATGACCCGAACTCCACGGAGGCAGAGCCGTACATCAACGTCTTTGTCACCAAGGCTGAAAATGCTGACAACCCGAAGTACGCGGAGCTCTCCAAGATCTGGCACTCCAAGGAGGTCCAGGACGCAGTCGCTGAGGACTCCAAGGGCACCTCGGTTCCGGTTGACCGTTCGGCTAAGGAGCTGCAGGACATTCTGGATCGCGTCGAAGAGCAGCAGCGCGAGCAGAACTAACGCCACTGCCACCTAAGCACCGCCCAACACCAGGGAACACAGACCAAGGGGCACTGATTCACTCGTGACCAACAAGGGAACGAAGCTCGAATTCCGCGAGCTGAACAAGCAATTCGGCGACGTCACCGCGCTCGCCGACATCAACCTAACCGTTGAACCCGGCGAAATCCTCGGCGTCATCGGTTATTCCGGCGCTGGTAAATCAACGCTCATCCGTATGATTAACGGCCTGGAAAAGCCAACCTCCGGGCAGGTTTTGCTAGATGACACCGACATCGTCGGCATCTCCGAGCGCCAGCTACGGGGTCTGCGCCGCAATATCGGCATGATCTTCCAGCACTTCAACCTCTTCCATTCGCGCAACGCGATTCGCAACGTTGAATACCCGCTGGAACTGGCCGGGATGCCGAAGGCCAAGCGCCGCGCTCGCGCCCAGGAGCTGTTGGAGTTTGTCGGCCTCGGCGACAAAGCGGAGTCCTTCCCAGAGCAGCTCTCGGGTGGACAGAAGCAGCGTGTCGGCATCGCCCGTGCGCTCGCCACCGAACCGACGCTCCTGCTTGCCGACGAAGCCACCTCGGCACTCGACCCGGAAACTACTTCCGGTGTCCTGGATCTGCTGCGTCGCATCAATCGCGAAATGGGCGTCACTATCGTGCTGATTACCCATGACATGTCGGTTGTACGCGGTATCGCTGACCGCATGGCCATCATGGAAAATGGTCACATCGTCGAAACCGGTACGGTCCACGAGGTCTTCGCCAATCCCAAGACTGAGGTTGGCCGCCGCTTCGCCACCACCGCACTGCGCGATGTTCCAATTGGCCGTGAACGCGATTCGGTGAATCAGTCTGCCGAGAGCGCAGCGGCTCGCCTGATCACCATCACTATCAATGACGGTGTTGACCTCGGTGCTCTAGCACAGGCCACTAGTGCCCACGGTGTCGCCGCCTCGGTGGCACACGGTGCAGTCGCCAATGTGCAGGCGAAGTCCTACGGTCGCCTTACTTTGCGGTTGACTCCGCTGACAGGTGATTCCGCCTCGGATTCCTCTGATTTCGATGCCGCCATTGCTGCCATTTCCGAACTGACACAGGTAGAGGAGCTTGCATCATGATCGGTCTCTTAAACTCTCTGCCATCGGTGAGTGGCAAGGACACCAACTGGGAGAGCCTCGGCCCAATGCTGGGCGAGGCATTCGGCCAGACGCTCTACATGGTCTGTGTCGCCATGCTGATTGGTGGTGTTGCAGGTCTGGCAATCGGCGTGCTGCTCTACACCACCCGCGACGGTGGCGTGTTGCGCAACAAGTTTGTCTACCAGGTCCTCAATGTCCTGATTAACTTTGTTCGCCCAATCCCGTTCATCATCTTGGTTACGGCCATCGGCCCACTGACAAAGAACGTGGTCGGCACCACGATCGGCACCGAAGCCGCGGTGTTCGTCATGTCGATTGCCGCCACATTCGCCATCGCGCGACTGGTGGAGCAGAACTTGATGTCCATCGACCCCGGCGTGATTGAGGCCGCCCGTGCGATGGGCGCAAGTCCGTGGCGCATCATCCGTACGGTCGTCGTGCCGGAGGCACTGGGCCCACTGGTACTTGGCTACACCTTCGCATTCATCGCCGTGGTCGACATGTCGGCTATGGCCGGCTACATCGGCGGCGGCGGACTGGGCAACTTCGCAATCACCTACGGCTACCAGGCATTCGACTGGAACGTCACTCTGGTGACAACCCTGGTCATCATCTTCATCGTCCAGTTGGCGCAGATCTTCGGCAACTGGCTCTCCAAGAAGATTATGCGCAGGTAGCCGCACACATTAGCTAGCCATTAGCTAGCGGCGGGTTACTTCGACCGCAGCCCAGCCCTTCTTTGGCCCTGGAGCATCACCGCAGGAAGACACAACACCTTCTGTGGTGATTTTCTCCAGGGCCACTTCGTATTCCACGACCTTGTCGCGGTCGCTGGGGCCGTCGTAAAGCACGACGACCGCAGTCGTACCGTCGACGTCAACGCGTGCGACGTCGTCTACGCCCCACGTATCTGCTTGACGACGCACAGCCAACTCGGCTGCCTGCCCCTGCGGGGTGTAGATACCACGGCCGCGGCAGCCCTCTGCATGCACGATGCCCCGCTGAGCGTCTTCGATAACCCCCTTGGCGTCCACCGCACTCAGACGTCCAAAGCTGTAATTCCATGGCAGCAGTACGCTAGCCGGCGCAAAGCGGTGCCCCTTAGAGTGGGAAGTTTCCCACACGACCTCTGGGTAGAGGTTGTGCATCGCCGCAGCGAGCGGGCGACCTTTAATCGCACAGCAACGATCGCGCTTACCGTGCGTACAGATGAGAAACAGTGGATGGTCTAGACGAGTGGCCCCCTCGGTGGGCTGTCCAAGCCGGATATCCAGAGTCATCAGGCCTTTAACATCGGCAACCATGCGATGTTCGAGGAAAACCTCAGAGCCATCCGCTGACTCGCAATGCGCGATATAGACGTTAACGCCATCACACGGCTGCTGGCCGATTCGGCCTGGTTTGCGAATTAGCTGCAACGCGCCACCGCGCTCAGATAACCAGGCTTCTACCTGACCGATGATCTCTGCTCCCCATACCCCGCCGTCAAAAATATCGTGAGACCAACCGAGTTGGTGCTCCAACGCAATAAAGAGCTTTCCGGCTTTTGCAGTACCGGGAAGCGGCTCAGCCATCTGAGCGGAACAGGTGGTATCAAATTTGGCCTGGCTCATACACCTAAGCGTAATTGAGTGCCTCTGCGATTGGGTCTTAGGTCGCAGCGTTCACCCCTGTTTTATTACTATTGTGCAACACTTTGACAACAAATAACTTTGACCTCGACTTTTGCAGTTCAACTTGTTGAAATTCCGCAACTGCGCACATACCGTCGGACGTATGAATACGAAATCGCTGGATGCTTCGCGCACTCGTACCCGTATCGCGGCATCCCTGTGCCTCGCATTGGGTCTAGCTCTCGGTGCCTGCTCCTCTGACTCCTCCTCAGACTCGGCTGCTGCACTGTCTATGAAAACTGACTCAACCGCTGGCACCTCCGATTTGTCGAGCAGCTCTAGCAGCTCCACTAGCTCGTCTGCGGCGGCGCAGACCACCATGGATGACGATGCTGCTCCGGAGGGCGATTTCAATAGCTCTTCTGCAGAAGCTGCTCCTTCCGATGGCGCTTACTTGGGTATTCAAGATGTCCGCGTCGGTTCCCACGACGGTTATGACCGTATTGTCTTTGAACTCACCGGCGAGGGCACACCGGGATACTTCGTCCGTTACGAGGATGTCCCAACCCAGCAGGGCTCCGGCAAGCCGATTTCTGTCGACGGCACAGCCAAGCTGGTAATCGACTTGCGGGGCATGGGCTACCCCTTTGATTTCCAGATGGAGGACTTCCCCTCTGACTCGGTCAAGCCGACATCGACGTCCGTTATTAAGGAAGTCGTCGGTGCCGGAACCTTCGAGGGGCAGACTCAGTATGTCGTCGGGCTCAAGGGAGATAAGACCCCGTTCAAGGTTTTCTCGTTGAGCAATCCGAACCGCCTGGTTATTGACTTCCAATCGAAGTAATCGGTTTGCCCACCGACGCACTCCTCCTCCACTGCGTCTCTACGCGTAAGCACCCTCGATTCTCCATGCGCCGGCATGCCCTATGAGCAACCAGGCGGCGATGGTACCGTCATTCGCTACCGCACGGATTTGTATTCTTGCCGCTCGGCGAGCCTCATCGGGTACCCACCAGCGCTCATCAATCGGCCAGGGCCCAGCCCACGATGACACGCGATATGTTGTTACTCCATGTCGCACCAGGAACGGTTCCGCCGTCATGGTCGCTCGCCCAGTTACGCCCACGGTGTGCCCATCGGCGTCGAGCACTTCCACCTCTGCATTCGCAGTCGCAGGAATAATTGCCGGATTGGGAGCAAGAACAGCTCCCGGCCATGGCTGATTAATTTCCGCGGTTTTTGTGTTTTTGGGGTTTTCTCCGAAAGCGACAAATCCCACTCTTTCGCCTGGGCCACGCCCGCCTTGCATGACTGGTTGCTGTACTGCCTCTGGCCCCAGTAACCCCTGCACACGCTCTGCAGCCCGGCGCGCTTTAGCTCGCGCATCATCACTACCGTGCCACAAATCCTGCTTTACAGTCCCGGCGGCGACCACATCCAGTGGCTCTAACTGCAGCTCTACGATTCCGCGGCTATCATCTCCGTCATTTTCCTCAGCGCAGCCAACAACTCCAGCACCAGTGTCGCTGTTCCCTCGTGGCTGCTGCCGATTCCTGTTATTCAGCCAGCCATCGAGCTGCCACCGAACTCTGTCAGCCGTAGTCTGTTCTGCCAGTGGCTCAGTGCAGCGCCATACTCTGCGCACCTCTGAGCCGTCACTAAACTGCGCCACCACCGCTAAGCGGTAACACGAATACCCATGGTTAAAAAGCTGTTCATGCAGTTGCCCAGCTAGAAAACGCGCCACGAATGAGGCCTCGTCCACTCTCCGGAGTGGACTCTCCCAAGACTGGTAGCTCGCAGCCAATCCTGGTGGCAAAGATCGCGGCGCTACCAACCGCACTTCCCCCCGACAGGCCAAATCATGCCATCTAGCCCCCTGCGCCCCAAACCTGTTGGCTATATCCCGCTTCGGCAACGCAGCGACATCTCCCAATGTGCGCAGACCGAGTTCCTGCCACGACTTCGCAAGCTCTGCGGGCATCTCCAGTGCACTTTCCGCCCTCAGCTCCACCAGAGAGATTCCCTGCCGAAATCTTTGGCCTTCATCCTCCCCGGGAGCTACCAGCACTCCCCTGCGCGCTGCCAAAATAGCCGTCACAATATCGTCTGCGAGTCCCAAGCTGCAGTCCACGCCCGGTACCGCAGCGGCATCAAGCAGCTTTTCCAAGGCCACATCCTGTCCGCCGTAATAACGCATTACCCCTCGCGCTGCCACAACCGCCAAGCCTGGCCGTAGAGCTTCGACACCAGCTGCCACCGCCTCCAACCGTTGCAGCACGGATTCGAATTCCGCAGCGTCGCGCACCGCACTTTCCTCGACAACCTCCAGTTCCGGGCACAACGCTTCCGCATGGCGACGACTTTGCCCGCGCCGCACCCCTGCACGGCGCGCACTTGGAGAACAAGCAGCGACTCCGCTATCACCCACAATTGCAACTGGACTGAGCGGATTAGCCTGCGACGTCACAGATGCTAGATGCGCTGCCTGCACTGGCCAATCAGGAAGCCATAGCGCCACCACACGGCTCGATTCCGCCGCTGCCATTAGGACCTCCTCTGTGCGGGAAAGGCGACCACATTGTTCTGTTCCACCTGTTCCCCCACCCGCCAACGGCACTGCCTCCGCGGAAACCGCGTCCCCGACACACTGACGTGGTAATCCACTGCCCGAATCCGGCCATAACCAGTACCAATCCCGGAAACACCAGCAACAGAGCTGGAAATTTCCGACTCAGCGCCCGGCCACTGCTGCCCGACAAAAACCAGAGCACAACCACTCGTGCGCAGTCGTGCCTGCAGCGGACGTGCCTGCGACGGCGGCGGAGTGCGTGCCAACGAAGCCACCACCAAGTCAACGCCGTCCGCCAACAGCCCAATTACTTCAAGTGGCTGCATTCCAGGATCTGGCACACAGACAATGTTCGATAGCTTCCCGCCCAACTCCACCACGGAGAGCAACCCCTGCTCGGAGAGCCCAACTAGCGCAACATGACCTGTCTTCGTAACTTCCGCGATTAGGCCTGCCAATACCGCACCGGGCTGTTCAATGACACTGACAGCCCCTTTTCGCACTGCTCCCGCCAACGTATTTTCCAACGCCACCGGCACCGGCAGCGCCTCACCGAGCCCAAAGGTTGCACCAGTTGCAGTCCCACCAGACTGGGCTGCCATCGCCTGCCGCAATGCCGCAATAGTCTGCTCCCTAGACTGCCCCGCAGCAATATTGACCGCCGTTGTCACTTCTTGTTCCACCTCATCTCACTGCCATGCTCACCACGAACCCTGCTCGAATATTCTTTCCCAACAAGCGGATTAAACACTACCTTAAATAGCACGTACGTTCGATATTAATGTGCGAAGAAAAGCGCCGCACACCACCGCGCGACGCTCTAACCTCAGCCGAACACTACATTGCGTAATGCTTACGCCTTCACATCCAGGACTACATCGAATTCGAGCAAATCAGCCGACGACGACACCGGCTTGCGCTTTTCGCCCTCATGCGATGCCTTGAACGCACGGCCCTCACGCCACCCCTGGTAGGCCTCCTCGCTCTCCCACTCAGTGAAGACGAAGTAGCGGCTCTCCCCTGCGGTTGGACGCAGCAGCTGGAAACCAATAAAACCCGGGACATCGGTCATTTTCGAAGAGTTAGCGGAAAAGCGACGTTCGAGCTCTTCTCCCGCACCCTCAGGAACGGTAATAGCGTTAATTTTTACAATGCTCATGGTCATAACACTAGCCACACGACTCTCAACAATCTATAGTTCCACCGCTACTAAACTTAAGAAGTATGACTGAATGCAGCCGACGCCAACACTCTTCAGGGCCTTACCAAGACGCAACTCAACGCACGACAAAATTTATCAATAACCCCGTGCGGCTGGGGACGGCGATTGGCGTCATCACCGCAGTGATTACGCTGCTCGCGCTGCTTAACGCCCATATCATCGGCGCCATTGGCTGGTGGATCCTGATTGCGCTTCTACTCGCACTCATTGGCATCACCATTTTCCCGCGCCACGCAAAAACACCCACCAAAGAAACTCGGCCCTCCTACTTCGCAGAGCCAATGCGTGAGTCACCAAACGACATCTCGTGGAATAGCAGTATAAGCGTGCTGCTCATCTTCCCCGGAGCATGGATCATTGCCGCCGTCGCCGAACGAATCTCCTCTACACCGGTCGCTTGCATCGTGACCCTAGTTCTGGCCGTCATCACCGCTACCTGCGCAATCCTGCCGCGGCAATTCGGATTCCTCCCCCTCGCTGCACACCTTCCTGACAATTTCGCCCAGCGTTGCCCCTACCCTGCCGACTCACCAGAGGCCCGCATCCTCGCAGTCCTCTTCATCGCGCGTCTACGCGACGGCTACGTCTTCTTCACCGACCAGCTCCCCTATTTCGCCATGCTTGACGACGATGCCGTGAGCGCAGCCCTCCACACCCTAACCACCGATAAGCGCATCACCATCACCAAGAACAATTCGGCCCTGACGGAAAAGGGCCGTGCCCGCGAGTTTGCACAACTCACAGACACGGCCCTCGCCAACTAGTGGCTTACTCCCACTCAATGGTTCCCGGTGGTTTGGAGGTCACATCCAGGACCACTCGGTTGACCTCTGGCACCTCGTTGGTAATACGGGTGGAGATTTTCTCCAGCGTATCGTAGGGAACACGAGTCCAGTCAGCGGTCATCGCATCCTCAGAGGAAACCGGGCGCAGCACGATTGGGTGGCCATAAGTACGACCATCACCCTGGACACCAACCGAGCGGACGTCGGCAAGCAGGACGACCGGGCACTGCCAGACAACCTCGTCCATACCTGCGGCCGTCATTTCCTCGCGTGCAATGGCGTCGGCGCGACGGAGGGTATCCAGACGCTCCTCATCGACAGCGCCGATGATGCGGATACCAAGACCCGGGCCCGGGAACGGCTGGCGAGCGACGATTTCTTCCGGCAGCCCCAGTTCGCGGCCGACCGCACGGACCTCGTCCTTGAACAGCAGGCGCAGCGGCTCAACGAGGGTGAACTCAACGTCATCCGGCAGACCGCCGACGTTGTGGTGGCTCTTAATGTTGGCGGTACCAGAACCGCCACCGGACTCAACCACATCCGGGTACAGGGTGCCCTGGACCAGGAAGTCCACGGTCTCGCCCTCCGGAGCGCCCTCCAGCGCCTGTGCGACAGCGCGCTCGAAGGAGCGGATGAACTCACGGCCGATGGTCTTACGTTTGGTCTCCGGATCGGTGATATCAGCCAGAGCATCCAGGAAGACCCTGGAATCGTCGACGGTAATCAGCTTCGCACCAGTTGCGGCAACGAAATCCTTCTCAACCTGCTCGCGCTCGCCCTGGCGCAGCAGCCCATGGTCGACGAAGACACAGGTCAGACGGTCACCAATAGCGCGTTGCACAAGTGCGGCGGCAACTGCGGAGTCAACGCCGCCAGACAGACCGCAAATTGCGCGACCGGTCTCACCGACCTGATTACGGACCTGCTCAATCAGCTCTTCCGCGATGTTAGCGGCAGTCCAGTCCGGCTCCAGGCCAGCAATCTCATACAGGAACTTCTCCAGAACCTGCTGACCATACGGCGAGTGGTTGACCTCCGGGTGGTACTGCACACCGGCCATGCGCTTTTCCAAGCACTCGAAAGCCGCTACCGGAGCACCCTTGGTGGACGCCGTAACGGTGAAGCCCTCCGGTGCCTTAGACACCGCGTCACCGTGGCTCATCCACACCTCGTGTGTCTCCGGCACACAAGTGTGAGCGACACCGCCACCATCGACGACGTTCAGCTGCGTGCGGCCGTACTCACGGTCACCGGTAGCAGCAATCGTGCCGCCGAGCACCTCAGTCATCGCCTGGAAGCCGTAGCAAATACCAAACACCGGAATGCCCAGCTCAAGCCACTCTGGGTTGAGCTTCGGGGCACCTTCGGCGTAGGCACTGGACGGGCCGCCGGACAGCACCAGCGCGGCCGGGTTCTTGGCCTTAATTTCTTCGGTCGTCGCATCATGCGAGACCACTTCGGAATAAATTTTTGCCTCGCGCACACGTCGCGCGATGAGCTGCGCATACTGCGCACCGAAGTCCACGACGAGGACGGGCTTAGTCACCTGTTCAGACACGCCCTAAAGCTTATCAAGACTTACGGACTGCGGGCATACCCAGGTTCAGTGCAGCCGGAGCATCTTCCGGCACAGCCGGGTTCACCGGAGCAATCGGATCCAGGCGCACGTAGGACTCACCCTGCGCCGGACGCTGATCTTCCTCACCCTTATTCGGCCACAGCGACGTTGCACGCTCCGCATTCGCGGAAATCGACAGTGACGGGTTCACTCCCGGGTTGGCTGCCATCGCCGAACCGTCGTGAATCGAGAGCGTCGGGTAACCCCACACACGCAAGTACGGATCAACAACGCCGTTTTCGGGTGAATCCGAAATCGTTGCGCCGCCAATGAAGTGAGCTGTCAAAGGAATGTTTGCCAACTCACCGATAGTGCCCCCAGCCAGCACACGACCATTCCGACCACGTGCACTGAGCTTGTCCGCCGCACGTTGCGTAGCTTCGTTACCCGACGGAATCCACGTCGGATTCGGCTCCCCCTCGCCCTGCTTACTCATCAGGAAACGCACCGGCCCGATCTTTTGCAGGTACGTCGTAATCGAGTTGTCGCGATTCTGCATCACCAGAGAAATCACGGTGCGCTGCGACCACTTACGCAGATTCACGAGCTGCGTCAGGTAGTTAGGATGCTTTACGACGGTTCCCACAGCCTGCAACCATCGCGGAGTCCGACGACCTCCTTCGGTCATAATCATCTGCAGCATTGCGATGGCATTAGAGCCCTTACCGTAGCGCACTGGCTCGATATGGGTGTCCTCGTCTGGGAAGAATGACGAAGTGATGGCTACACCGTTAGAGAAGTCATTTTCCGGGTCCACCTTCGTACCCATCGCGCCCAAAATAGCCTCGGAGTTGGTGCGGGTCAGCTTGCCCAAAGACTTCGGCAGCAGCGGCAAGTGCCCATCGGCCTGCTGGCGGTGCAGCAAATTCTGGGTGCCCCAGGCACCGGCGGCGAGAATGACGCGCTTAGCGCTAAACTGCTGCTTGCCCTTAGCTACCCAACGGCCAGTGCGCTCAGTGTCAATAACCCAGGAGCCATCAGCCTGAGGATGCAGGCCAGTAACGGTAGTGCGGTCAAAGACCTGCGCACCGAACTTCTCCGCCAAGTAGAGGTAGTTTTTAACCAGGGTGTTCTTGGCATTGTGACGGCAACCAGTCATGCACTCACCACATTCCGTACAAGCAGTACGGTCCGGGCCAATCCCCCCGAAGTAAGGATCGGAAACTGTTTGCCCTGGCGCACCCTGTCCACCTGTCTTGGCTCCGAAGAACACACCCACCGGAGTCGAGCGGAAAGTATGGCCCACTCCCATATCTTCGGCTACCTCACGCATGACGACGTCGGCAGGCGTGTCGGATGGGTTGGTGACCACCCCGAGCATGCGAGATGCATTGTCATAGTGCGGAGTGAGTTCTGACTCCCAGTCGGTAATGTGCCCCCACTGACGGTGCTGGAAGTATTCAGTGCCCGGCTTATACAGAGTGTTTGCGTAGTTAAGAGAACCACCGCCGACGCCGGCACCAGCGAGAATCATGACATCTTTCAACATGTGCACGCGCTGGACGCCAAAGAGTCCCAGCTTGGGAGCCCACAGGTACTTGTGAAGCCGCCAGCTGGTCTTGGCAAAGTCTTTATCTTCGAACCGTCGACCAGCTTCGAGAACTGCCACTCGGTAGCCCTTTTCGGTCAACCGCAAAGCAGAAACAGAACCACCAAAACCGGAACCGACGATTACAACATCGAAATCACGTTGTTTACTCATGGGAAAAGCCACCTTCTCTAAGGGCGTAACGCTAATGCGCGGAACTCATGTTCCTAACCCTAAGCGGAGGTGGCTTTTCAGTAAGGTAGTTTTGCGAAAAAACTATCCGATTACTTTAATTAAAAACCCTTCGGACGTACCGACAGCTCAACGCGGTGGAAGGACTTCAAGTTGGTAAAGCCGCACTTTGCCATTGCGCGACGCAGGCCACCGGCGAGATTGCGGTCACCGAACGGCGAAGCGGAAGGGCCAAACAGAGCCTCTTCCAGGCTGACCAATTCCTTCTCATCGTCGACGACCGGCCACACCGCACCGCGCGGGTACTTCGGGTGTGCCGCAACAGACGGCCAGGCGTAGCCCTGCCCCGGAGCTTCGTGGACGGTTGCCAGCACACTGGACAGTGCCACAGCATCCGCACCGCAGGCGATTGCCTTGGCAATGTCACCGACGGTATCAATGCCGCCATCGGCAATGATGTGGACGTAGCGCCCCTCGGTCTCATCGAGGTAGTCCTTACGAGCAGCTGCAGCATCCGCAATAGCGGTAGCCATTGGCACATCGATACCGAGCGCATCCGGGGACGTCGTAAAGCCCGTACCGACAATCACACCAGCGGCACCTGAACGCATCAGATGCAGCGCAGTCTGGTAGTCGACAACGCCACCGGCGATAACTGGAACGTCCAGGCTGCCGATGAAGTCCTTGAGGTTTAACGGTTCACCCTGAGCCGTGACATGCTCTGCGGAAATCAGCGTGCCCTGGATAACCAACAAGTCGATGCCGGCCTTGATAGCCAGCGGAGCCAGCTCACGGGCATGCTGCGGGGAGACACGAACTGCAGTAATCGCGCCGGTTGCGCGAATCTCCTTGATGCGCTCAACCAACAGGTCAGTATCAATTGGAGCAGAGTGCAGTTCCTGCAGCTTGCGGTTCACTGCCTCGGATTCACGCTTGGTGGCGGCATTCTTTGCCAACTCCACCAGCTCGGCGATCTTGTCCTGCGCATCGGCGTGACGGGCCCAGATACCCTCGGCGTTCAGAACCGCCAAACCGCCCAGGCGAGCAAACTCAGCGACGGATTCCGGGCTGGCGATGGCATCTGTCGGATGCATCATCATCGGGAGTTCGAAATCGTAGGCGTCAATTCGCCAGGAGGTATCGACGTCCTTGGACGACCGGGTACGCCGAGTGGGAACGAGTGCAATATCGTCCAACTCGTAGGTCCGGCGTGCCTCGCGGCCAATACCGATTTCAACGATGTCGCGCATGAGCTTTCCTCACATGCCCTTTCCGTGGAATTTAACTCGACTAAGCCAGTTTAGCGCTGGTAGTAGTTCGGCGCTTCGACAGTCATCTGGATATCGTGCGGGTGCGACTCGCGCAGGCCTGCAGCGGTGATCTGGACGAACTGTGCGTCGTGCAGCTGCTCGACGGTAGCGGAACCGGTGTAGCCCATAGCTGCGCGCAGACCACCGACCAGCTGGTGAACGATGGAGTCGATACTGCCGCGGAACGGAACACGCCCCTCAATGCCTTCCGGAACCAGCTTCTCTTCGCTCTTGACATCAGCCTGGAAGTAGCGGTCCTTGGAGTAGGAGCGCTTCTCACCGGTCAGGCCGCGGCCCTGCATAGCACCCAGCGAGCCCATGCCACGGTACATCTTGTACTGCTTGCCGTTGACGAAGGTGACCTCACCCGGAGCCTCAGCGGTACCGGCCAGCATCGAACCGAGCATGACGGAGGATGCACCGGCTGCCAGAGCCTTGGCGATGTCGCCGGAGAACTGCATACCGCCATCGGCGATAATCGGAACGCCAGCCTTCTTAGCTGCGACAGAGGCTTCCATGATGGCGGTGATCTGCGGGGCGCCCACACCTGCGACAACGCGAGTGGTGCAAATCGAGCCTGGGCCGATACCGACCTTGATGGCATCTGCACCCGCGTCAATCATGGCCTGTGCAGCGCCACGGGTAGCCAGGTTGCCGCCGATAATCTGGATGTTCTCGCCGAATTCCTTCTTAACGCGGGAGACCATCTCAAGTACACCTGAGTTGTGGGCGTGAGCGGTATCAACAACGAGCACGTCTACGCCTGCGTCAGCCAATGCGTGCGCGCGCTTCCAGGAGTCCTCGCCGGTACCGATACCAGCACCGACCAGCAGACGGCCGGAACCATCCTTGGAAGCATTCGGGTACTGATCCTTCTTGACGAAGTCCTTGACGGTAATCAGACCAGTCAGGCGACCTTCGCCATCGACGATCGGCAGCTTCTCCACCTTGTGAGCGCGCAGCAGGTTCAGCGCCGCATCGCCAGACACACCCTGCTCAGCCACGACCAGCGGCATCGGGGTCATGATTTCGGAAACCTTGCGGTTCAGGTCTGCCTCAAAACGCATGTCGCGGTTGGTGCAGATACCGACCAGCTTGCCGTCCTTGTCGACGACCGGCAGGCCCGAGATGCGGTAACGAGCGCACTTGGCATCTACTTCGGCGATGGTGTCATCCGGGGAACAGGTCACCGGGTCGGACACCATGCCAGCCTCAGAGCGCTTCACAATCTCGACCTGCTGCGCCTGCTCCTCAATGGACAGGTTGCGGTGCAGGATACCCATACCGCCCTGGCGGGCCATAGCAACAGCCATGCGGGCCTCGGTGACGGTGTCCATAGCAGCGGACACAACCGGAATGTTCAGACGCAGCTCACGAGTGAGCTGCGTCGAAGTATCAACGCCGGAGGGGATAACGTCCGAAGCATCCGGCAGCAGCAGGACGTCATCGAATGTAAGGCCGACTAGTGGAATCTTGTTGGGATTGTCTCCGCCGAGGCTAATTCCCGTGGGGTTGGTCATGGACTCCTCCTGCTCCACCCTTGCCGACATCCGGCCAGGGGCGCTATCGCTTCGTGGTTGCCAAACGTTATATACAGGGTAGTCCTTCAGTGATGAAACGCGACAATTAGGCGGAGCGACAGGTGCCCGACAAGGGTTAGCCGAAAGCTAGCTGAGGGTTATTCCAAGGTGAACTAAACCCCAACTAAGTGCATCGCCAATCGACAGGATTGCCGTACAGAGCTGTTACGGTAGTGGTTGTGAACCACAACTTTTTCTCATCCATGCCGCGGGATCCGTTCGAAGGAGATCCCAATGACCCGGCAAGCTTTCTCGAGCCGGATGAGCCGTTTGCTCCACTGACAGACCAGGAACGTCGAGAGGTTCTTGAAGATCTGGCCGCAGTTCGCCTATTCCGCACCGCTTTGAGCCCAGAGGGATTACTGGGCGTCTGCATGTTGTGTGAGGACTGCGGTGACGAGCACTTTTATAACTGGGAGGTTTTGGAAAACCACTACCTGATGCTCCTGTCTGGACAGGCATCTCCGGTTCACGAGCCACAATTCGATCCAGACCCCTCCCGTTACGCCCCATGGGACTACTGCGCAGGCTTTGTCGACGGTCTGCGTTCTCGACGACCTGGCCGTTTCTAAAAATTTGGTAAGAGTTTGACGGAATTGTTTGCGTAGTATCCCGGCTGGCCTCCTTAGGTTTACCAACCGTTCATTGTTGGCCTCCACACTTGAGCTCACTGCTTCAAGAAAGCTCAATGAAGGAGACATCAATTCCGATGACGTACATCGACCACTTGCCCGGGCCCAATGCGGATTTGTGGGATTGGCAGCTGCACGGCTCTTGCCGCGGGCAGGACTCCGCGACCTTCTTCCACCCGGAAGGCGAGCGCGGACGCGCACGCAGCCTGCGTGAAGCCCGTGCGAAGGCTATCTGCCGTTCTTGCCCTGTTCTTATGCAGTGCCGTAGTCACGCACTCAAGGTTGGTGAGCCATACGGTGTCTGGGGCGGTCTCAGCGAATCTGAACGAAATGAAATCCTTCGAGCTAAGCCGGCCGCACGTGAACGCGAACTTGAACGCGTTCTAGTTACTGCCATGTAGTCCCTCTCCTCTCTCGGACTCCAGCCAGTTCACATAAAAACCAAAATGCTCCCCACCCTCAGATTGAAAGGTGGGGAGCATTTTACGTGCCAAAGGCCAGGGCACTAGCTCACTGGCAGTTAGTGAGCGTGGTCGTGCTGTGGCTCTTCTTCCGGCTTGTCCACAACAGAAGCCTCGGTGGTCAGCAGCATGCGAGCCACGGAGGTTGCGTTGACGACTGCGGAGTGAGTGACCTTGACCGGGTCAATGACGCCGGACTCAATCAGGTTCTCGTAAGTGTCAGTAGCAGCGTTGTAGCCGTTGCCGTTCTCCAGCTCACCAATGTGGTAGACAACGACAGCACCGTCCTTACCAGCATTCTCAGCAATCCAGAAAGCCGGACGGGTCAGAGCCTTGGCAACTGCACGGACACCGACTGCCTCGTCGCCCTCGAACTCGTCAGCGAATGCCTCGAGTTCACGGGAGATCTGCACCAGTACGGAACCGCCACCGGCGATGACGCCTTCCTGAGCTGCCGCACGAGCAGCGTTAATGGCATCCTCGACACGCAGCTTGCGCTCGTTGACCTCGGTCTCGGTAGCAGCGCCGACCTTAATGACAGCCACGCCGCCAGAGAGCTTCGCCAGACGCTCTTCCAGCTTCTCGCGATCCCAGTCAGAGTCAGTGCGCTCAATCTCGGCACGGATCTGGTTACGACGCTCTTCCACAGCCTCAGCGGTGCCAGCACCGTCAACTAGGACGGTCTCGTCCTTGGTAATGGTGATGCGGCGTGCGTTACCCAGCACCTCAAGTCCAACGTCCTTCAGCTGCATGCCAGTGTCAGCCGTAACGACGGTTGCACCGGTGACAACTGCCAGGTCATCCATGAACGCCTTACGACGGTCACCGAAGTACGGTGCCTTCACTGCGGCAACCTTCAAGGTCTTGCGCATAGCGTTGATGACCAGCGCGGACAGAGCCTCGCCCTCGATATCCTCAGCCATGATCAGAGTCGGCTTGCCGGACTCGGCAATCTTCTCCAGAATCGGCAGGAACTCCGGCAGGGAGGAAATCTTCTCGCGGACCAGCAGCACCTGTGCACCGTCGAGAATTGCCTGCTGAGCCTCAACGTCGGTAATGAAGTACGGCGAGAGGAAGCCCTTGTTGAAAGACACGCCCTCGGTCACGGACAGCTCGGTGGCAATCGACTGCGACTCCTCCACAGAGACGACGCCGTCCTTGCCAACCTTGTCCATGGCACCTGCAACCAGGTCACCAATTTCAGTGTCGCGCGAGGAAACGGTTGCCACCTGTGCGATGGCAGCAGAGCTGCTGACCGAGGTGGCGCGCTGCTTCAGCAGCTCAACCGCCTTGTCGGATGCAGCGTGAATACCACGGTTCAGCGAAATCGGGTTTGCGCCGGCTGCAACGTTGCGCAGCCCCTCGTGGACCAGCGCCTGTGCCAGCAGCGTTGCGGTAGTAGTACCGTCACCGGCAACGTCATTGGTCTTGACCGCAACGGACTTAACCAACTGCGCGCCGAGGTTCTCAAACGGATCCTCAACGTCGATGTCGCGGGCGATGGTCACACCATCATTGGTGACCAGCGGACCGCCGAAGGCCTTGTCCAGGACAACGTTGCGACCCTTCGGGCCAAGCGTGACCTTGACTGCGTCGGCAAGCGTGTCCACACCGCGCTTGAGGCCTTCGCGAGCCTCTTCGTTAAAAGCAATAAGCTTCGCCATGTGTGGGTACGTCCTCCCTTTAGTTCTCGATAACAGCCAGGATGTCGCGCTGCGACAGCAGCAGGTACTCTTCGCCCTGGTACTTCAGCTCAGTGCCGCCGTACTTGGAGAAGATGACGATGTCACCCTCCTTGACGTCCATAGGAATGCGGTCATCGTCATCGGCCCAACGACCCGGACCAACTGCGATAACGGTAGCTTCCTGCGGCTTCTCCTTAGCGGAGTCCGGGATAACCAGGCCAGAAGCCGTGGTGGTCTCTGCTTCGTTGATCTGGACGAGGACGCGGTCCTCCAGCGGCTTGATGTTGACGTTCGCCACGATGAATTCCTCCATACATGCGGTGATGTGATGTTCTTGTGCCGGTTGGTCTGCCGTGCACAGCCGTCGTCGCGGGTGAACAACTGTGTGTCAAACAACCTTCGTTAGCACTCTACCCCTGCAAGTGCTAACACTCAACAATAGTGAGCGCTAATGCTAATTGGTCAGCTTGTCGGGGTTACACGCCATACGACCGAACACAGTAACCGTCATTCCGTGTTCCTTGATGTACTCATCGCTAAAGCACGGGCCACCAGAACCGGTTGTGTAACGACTGTCTGGCTCCCTCCTTTGCCAGGCACCTTCGTCCCATTGGTAGACCGCCAGTCCACCACTGTTTGCGCGCCCACCCAGCGCCCACCATCCGTCACAGGCGACAATCGTAAAGTTTTCCTCCGTAGTCGGGAACGCCGATGCCTCGCAATCCCCACTAATCGGATAATCGGGCGTAGCCGTACTCGTAGTTTCCTTCTTGGCTTTCTCCGGCGACTTCACCTTCACGGTCTCCGTCGCAGTCGCAGTAACAGTGAGCTTCGGCGTTACTTCATCCTTGGCACCTGCACCAAACCATTGCTCACCTCGACCACTCACAACTAGGTAAAGCACCGCCGCTACAGCGACAATCACCACAAGCAGCAGCGCGATGACTGCCCATAGCACTCCCCGAGCACGACCGCGCTGATGTTCAACTTGCGGTGCTTGCGTTGTTTGCAGTTCACCCTGCGGCGCAAACAGCTCAGTCTGATTATGCGAATTATCGGATGGCTGAAGTTCCCACTCGCTGTAGTCTTTACTCATTTTTGGGCAAGCGCTTTCCTGTAATTGTCCTGCGATCCATGGCAGAGAAACAAGTCAAAGTCAGTTAACGAAATTTAACATGGATCCGAGGGGCAATCACTGCTTATTGCATTACAGGATCTTCCACAGGCATGGAGGGGTCGGTCGGGCAGGCGTAGCCAGAGGGCTTGACCCCCGCGGCAATGAGGTAGGCGGCAGCTGCGCCAATCATGACACCGTT
Source organism: Corynebacterium sp. HMSC065H09 (assembly GCF_001812845.1). Classification (NCBI taxonomy): domain Bacteria; kingdom Bacillati; phylum Actinomycetota; class Actinomycetes; order Mycobacteriales; family Corynebacteriaceae; genus Corynebacterium; species Corynebacterium sp. HMSC065H09. The sequence goes on along the minus strand of NZ_KV810606.1, from coordinate 203,632 downwards.
GTCGGTGCACAGCTTAATCGGTGGCACGTGCAGCGTAATTCCTGCCGAGGTAGCTCGCGCCGCTGCGAGTTCACGCAACCTCGAGTTCGCAGCCACACCACCACCGAGCAGCAGCGTAGTGGCCCCCACATCCTGAGCTGCGCGAACGGCCTTCTTGGTCAATACATCGCAGACCGCCTCCTGGAAGGAAGCACAGACGTCCTCTACGGAGTATTCACGACCTTCCTTCTCTGCCGCTTCGACATAGCGGGCCACGGCGGTTTTCAAGCCGGAGAAGGAGAAGTCATGGCGCGCATCCTGCTGGCGCATCATGGCGCGAGGAAACGCGATGGCCTTGCGATTTCCCTGCTTAGCCAACTTATCGATAATCGGGCCGCCCGGGTAACCCAACCCAAGCAACCTCGAAACCTTGTCGTATGCCTCTCCGGCTGCGTCGTCAAGCGTCGATCCGAGCTCCTCCATCGGACGACCAACCCCCTGCACGCGCAGCAGCTGCGTGTGCCCGCCGGAAACCAAGAGCGCCACTGCGTTGGATAGATCCGCGCCGTCGAGAGCTCCGACAGCAACGTGGCCACCAAGGTGATTAATGCCGTAGAAAGGCACACCCCAGGCGGCGGCATAAGCCTTCGCGCCTGCCGAACCGACCAGCAGCGCACCGGCGAGACCGGGTCCCACGGTAGCGGCGACGGCATCTGGGATAAAAGTATCGATACCGAGCTTGGCAGCTGCTTGCGCGCGCGCCTCGGAGACTACTGGCTGCAGGGCTTCCAAATGAGCGCGGGAAGCAATCTCCGGGACCACACCACCGAAGCGGGCGTGCTGTTCCATGGAGGATGCGACGACGTCGGCAAGCACTTCCACCTCGGGAATGGCGGGGGCGCTGGTGTCGGTGTCGTCGTAGCGCACACGCATCACTGCAGCGCCAGTCTCATCGCAGGAACTCTCGATTGCCAGCAGGGTCAACTCGGTCATAGCAGTCATGGTACTAGCGCACCACCGGGTCACTTACCAGCGACCGAGTTTAAATTTCGAGGCGACCGAGGTTCCGCACAGCGGCACGCCAGAGAGCGTATTCCTCTGGGTAGTCATCGCGGTAGTGACGCACGGCGCGCATACCGTGCTTAATACGCTCGATTTCCTCGTCGCCGATATCCTTGCCCTCGGCGTCGACAAATACGACCGTTCCGCAAATTGCGGTGGTGGGGTCGGTAAAGAAAGCCGAGTTGCCCGTAGCAGCCTCATTGCGGCCGAGGGACGCGACCGGATTCGGTTCAGCGCCCTCAGCCTTGGCCGTCGGGTTGTAGAGAGCGGCGTAATCGGCGCCGTCTTCCTGAAACGCCACCGAAACACGGTCGGAGGAAACTCCGCCGAGGAATGTAGCAGCGGCCTCCAACTCAAATTCGACGATGCGATGCGTCAGGTCAGGGTTCACCAGAAAACCTTTAATCATGGAAACAGAGGTACCGCACCGCACCCGCTCCCGCATCTCGAGAGCGCTACCCCCACTATGGCCGCGGGATGTTGCGGAGGTTCGACCGTGCCATGTTGATCATCTGACCAACGCCGCCGCCGAAGACGGTGCGAGTAGCGGCCTTGGAGAATCCCATCAGCATGTCCCAGGTGATGTTTGCCGGGATGGACAGGGCATTCGGGTCGGTGATCATATCCACCAGCACCGGACCGTCGTATGCCAGCGCCTCTTGAATCAGGCGAGGCGCATCGGCCGGATCTTCAATTCGGATGGCCTTGATACCCAACGACTCTGCGACTCCGGCGTAGTCCACTGCGTCGTGGTCGGTCTCGTGCTCCGGCAGCCCCTGAACCAGCATTTCCAGCTTGACCATGCCGAGCGAGGAGTTGTTGAACACAAACATCTTGATGGGCAGCTGCTCCTGCTTCACGGTGATGAGCTCACCGAGCAGCATTGACAGGCCACCGTCACCGTTGAAGGTAATGACCTGACGGTCCCGGTCAGCAGCCTGCACACCAATGGCCTGCGACAGTGCATTGGCCATAGTGCCGTGACGGAAAGAACCAATCTGCTCTCGCTTGCCATTCGGCGTGACGTAGCGTGCAGCCCAGACATTGCCCATGCCGGTATCCACGGTGAAGACGGCATCGTCATCGGCGTACTTATCAATCAGGTCGGCCACATACTCCGGGTGAATCGGTCGCATGTTCTCAACGTCGTGGGTGTATGCCTCGATGACGTGGCTGAGCAGGCGCTCGTGGTTCCGCAGCTGCTTGTCCAGGAAGGAACGGTCAGTCTTTTCATCCAGGTGCGGCAGGATGGTTTCAATCGTGGCAGCCACATCGCCGACGACTGGGTACTTCACCGTGGTACGACGACCGATGGCACGACCATCGATATCGACCTGGGCGACGTTCTTGGTCGGCAGGAAGTCGTTGTACGGGAAGTCAGTACCGAGCAGAATCAACAGATCAGCATCGTTGGAGGCATCGTGGCAGGCGCCGTAGCCCAGCAGGCCGGACATGCCGACGTCATAGGGGTTGTCGTACTGGATGTACATCTTGCCACCCAGCGCATGTCCCACCGGCGACTTAATCTTCTCCGCAAGCTTGAGCACCTGTTCGCGGGCGTCCTTCACACCTGCGCCACAGAAAAGCGTGACGGTTTTAGCCTCGTTGATTGCGTCGGCAAGCGCGGCGGCCTGGCCGGCGTCAGGGAATACGACTGGGCGACCGCTGCTGATAGTGGAGGTGACGAACTCATCATTTTCCACTTCATGCGTTGTAATGTCGCCCGGCAGAACCAGCACGGAAACACCGTGGCCAGTCATGGTCGACTGGATAGCGTGATGCAAAACGACGCCACCCTGCTCAGCGGAGTTGACCATCTCGCAGTAACCGGAGCACTCGTTGAAGATGAACTCCGGATGGGTCTCCTGGAAGAAGTTCGAGCCAATCTGGCGGGAAGGAATGTGCGATGCCAGCGCCAGCACCTTTGCGCCGTTGCGGTGGGAGTCATACAGGCCCTGAATGAGGTGGGTATTACCCGGGCCACAGGAGGCCGCACACACTGCTAATTCGCCGGTGACCAGGGACTCCGCGCCGGCGGCGAAGGCGGCAGCCTCTTCGTTGCGAACGTGCACCCACTCAATGGAGGACTCGCGCACAGCGTCGACAATGGGGTTCAAACTATCTCCAACGAGTCCGAAGATTCGCTTGACACCCTGCTTCTCTAGGGTTTCTACGAGCTGTTTTGCAAAGGTTTTAGCCATGTGCCTGGTTTAACGCAGATTAGTCAATACGTCAACATCTAGCTGGCCAACTCAGGCCGACACATCGTGTACGCATCCGCCCCAGAGCCCGGATAATAGTTCTTTCGCAGCCCCATATTTTCGAAGCCATAGCGCCGATACATGGCGATTGCGGGTTCGTTATCTGTGCGAACTTCCAAAAACACCGGGCCCGAATCCTCCGCCACAGCTGCCATCAGCGCGTCCATCAGCTGCGTCCCAAAGCCCCGGCGCTGCCACTTCTTCCCCACCCCGATGGTGTGAATCTCGTACTCGGCGGCACCCGCAGGCCCCAGCTTGGTAATCCCCGCATAGCCGCACAGTTCTTCGTCCTCGTCTACATCTGCAATCAGCCCGACGTAGAAATTGTTCGGCGCGGCCAGCTCGGCCATAAAGGCCGATTCCGACCAGGGATCGTCGCCGGCAAATAGCTCCGCCTCAATCGCCGCACACGCCTTGGCCGCAGGAGGCCCGAGACGCACTAGCTTGACGACGCTCATCTCATAGCCTTCGGGACAACGGCATCCGGACGGCGCAAGTACAGCGGCACCAGTGGGCCCGGCGCGGAGTCAAAGTCGACCGCTTCAACCATGGCTGTCGGAGTGGGAAAGACTTGTTCGGCAGCAACCTCAAGCCCGGTAATTTGCTCGATGTGGCTGAGGCTGCCGCGGGCCTGGCTCGGCGCGAAGTCGGCGGCTTCTGCTGCAAGTTCTTCCTTGAGCAGCTCCATGACGTCGGCTGGCTTGGCCACTCCCGGGCCGAAAACTCGCTGGCCATCGCGGTAGGCGGCGAAGTACATCTCGCGGCGGCGGGCATCGGTGACGACCAGTTCATCGCCAACGCCACCCGCGAGCGCATCCAGGCTGCAGATGCCGTAGCAGGGAATTCCCAGAGCGTCGGCGAAGGAGGCTGCGGTGGCCATACCAACGCGCAAGCCCGTAAACGGCCCCGGCCCACAGCCGACAACCACGGCATCTAGCTCGGTTGCCGCCACCCCACTGTCAGTGAGGCACTGCTGAATCAGCGGCACCAGCACCTCGTTGTGCGCACGGGCATCCAGGTGCAGCTTTTCGGCCACGGTTTCACCATCGCGGACAATTCCCGCGGTGACCTGTGGAGTCGATGTGTCAACGGCCAAAATGTTCATACTCAGTAACCTACTTGAACCGACTTGGAGCTACTTGCTCCACTTCCAGGTGACGACGCGGGCATCGTCGTCACGCGAACGATCGATACTCACCTGTAGATAGCGCTCGGAGAGCACCTCGGCGAGCCCCATTCCCCACTCGGCGACCACGACGCTGTCCTCGAGGTCGGTATCCAAATCGAGCGAGTCCAGCGCATCGAAGGCCTCGCCATCGGAGCCGGGGCCCTCTTCGCCAAAGAGTCGATAGGCGTCGACGTGGATGAGGGTGACGCCGTCGGTTGCAAGCGGACGGTGCTCGCGGGCGATTGTGAACGTCGGCGACGTCACGCGACCGCGCACGTTCATGCCACGGGCGATGCCCTGCGTGAGGGTCGTTTTGCCCGCGCCGAGTGGGCCATCGAGAATCACCAGATCCCCAGCTGCCAACTCCCGGCCAATCTCCTCGCCGAGGTCACGCATGTCCTCTGCGGTTGGCGCGAGCCGGCTGCGCACCCACTTTCGCTCGCTACGCCCCTTCGGTGCGGTGAGGATTTCGTAGTTAATGGTGCCGGATGCCTCCGCGAGGTCATCGAGACCGGGCTCCCCCAGTGTGGGATCACCGACGATAACCGCAGTGTCGCCGGCCTCGACTTCGGTGTCGGGCCCCAGGTCGACGACGAATTGATCCATACACACGCGCCCTACCTGCGGATAGCGCGTGCCATTGATGCTGACCTCGAAATGCCCGGAGGCCGAGCGCATCATACCGTCGGCGTAGCCACAGGGCACGATGCCGATGGTGGTATCGCGGTCAGCTGTCCACGTCTGTCCGTAGGACACCGACTGCCCCGCCGGCAGCTTCTTGACCAATATGACCGACGCTTCCCACCTCATCGCCGGACGCAATCCATGGGTGATCCCCACAATTGGCTCGCCACCATAAATCGCCAGCCCTGGACGCACCATATCGAAGGCCAGGTCAGGACGTGACAACGATGCCGGCGAATTCGCCGCATGGTTAATCAGCTCGTCCAGCCCCGCCTCACGCAGTGCCGCAATCGCAGCACGGAAATTCTGCGCCTGCTTATCGACGCTCTCGTGGCCCGGCTCATCCGCGCACGCAAAGTGCGTGAAAGTACCGGTGACGTTCAGAGCACCGGTCTTGTGCAGCTCGACCAGCTGAGCGACCGCATGCTCAAAGTCCCCATTGGCCATAGAGAATCCCGAGCGGCCCAAACCCGTATCGACCATCACCGTCACACGTGGTGTCACCGACAGCGCCCGCCCGGCATTGGCCACGGCCAGCGCATGAGCCATCGACGGCAGACCGAGGTCAATATCTGCAGCCACAGCTCGCTGCACCAATGAGGTGGCCGCTGCGTCCCAGATCCAGGCGAGGATGGGGATGGCGTGGCCGTCGTCAAGCGTGGCGCGGAGTTCCTCGCGGAGGGAGAGCGCCTCGTCGATTGTTGCGACACCGAGCTGCGTTGCCCCGCCGGCCAGCGCGGCACGCGCGGTCTGCAGCGCACCCTGCGAGTAGCCGTCCGCCTTGACGACGGCCATGAATTCCGACACCCCTGCGATGGCCTTGACGGTCTTCACATTGTGGGTGATCGCGTCGAGATTAACAGTATGGGTCAGGATGGCTGGTGCCGAGGAAGTCATAGCCGTATTTTGCCACTGCTGCCTTCGTTGGTGAACCATGCGGTGGCATCTCGGATGGATTCGGCGATGTCCTGGGCGCTGCAGGGTGCTGGTCCGAACTCTGTCTGCGCGGCCAAAAATGCGGCGCGCGCATGAATAATTGCTGGTAGATAGAGGGATTCGCCACGCGCTACCCAGGCGCCGAGGAGCCCGGACAGTACATCGCCGGAGCCCGGCGTGGCTGCCCAGGAGCTACCCGCGTCAACCACGACTGTGCGCTGCGTTGTCGGATTGACCATCACAGTGCGGCGTCCCTTGAGCAACACTTCGGAGGAGAACTGCTCGGCAAGTTCACGCGCATCTGCGATGGGGTTAGTGACCTCGTGCCCGGTCAGGCGCTCGAATTCACCGGCGTGCGGCGTGAGAACAGTGCGCAGGTTGCGCTCCTGGCCGCGCTCACGAACGAGCTGTCGGATGTCCTCATGCTTCGACAGCAGTGTCAGTGCGTCAGCGTCGATGACCACTGGTTTGTCAGTGGCCAGAATGTCTCGCAGTTCCTCGGCGGCTTTCTCATCAGTGCCCCGACCGGGACCGACGACCCAGGCATCGACGCGTACCTCTTTGCGATCCACCGAGTCCTGCTGCGCAATGACCGTCGGCAAGGCTGCGGTGATGCGGTTGCGTGCGGCCGCGTCGCCGACATAGATGACCGCGGGACTGGTCGCATGCACGGCAGCGGTGGCGCACAGCTGACCTGCGCCGGGATACGCCTCGCTACCGGCGGCGATTCCTGTAACTCCAGTGGAGTACTTGTGGTCTGCAGCACCGGGTTCGAGCGGGGTCATCGCGCCAAGTGGTGCCGGAAAGCTCCCGCCTAGGGCTTCGTAGAACTCCACGGTCGGAGTCTGGTGGTGGACGGCATTGTAGGTACCGTTTTCATAGAGCGTCTGCCCCAGTCCTGGAAGTTCGAGGGAGAAGGAGTCGAGGGAAATTTCATGTAATTCGACGGTGCCACAGGATTCGGACAGCGAGTGCGCGTAGCGCAGACCGCCGAAAGTCACCGTTGTCGTGGCCTCGACGTGGGATGGCAGGTACGGGTTCTGTCTCTCCTCCAAATCAGGGTCTGGATTGATGGTCTGGGCAGGCGGGTCAAAAGTACGCCCAGTATCGGCTTCTACGCCGCTCGGCACATCAACCGCGAGAATGGGAACTTTGCCCAACCGCGCTTCGCGCACCAACCACGCGGCCTCTTCACGCAGCGCGCCGTGACCTCCGAGCCCCACGATGCCGTCGATGATCAGTGCGTAGTCTTCACTAATCGACCACAGAATCTTCGATAAATCCGTCTCCCGGTCACACCCCAACGGCAGCACCCGCCCGCCTGCGAGCTCAAAAGCTTCCAGTGCCCGCTCGTGTGGCTTCGAGCCCAGCAAAACCGCATCCACGCCATGCCCATCCGAGGACAAGTTTCGGCCAGCATAGAGTGCATCGCCACCATTGCCTCCCGATCCAACCAACAGCAGCACACGACCGCGACCAGGCTCCGGAGATGCCTCTGAGAGCATCCGCTCCGCCACCTCCGACACAGCGGCGGCTGCGTGGCGCATGAGTTCGTCGTCACGCGTTTGTGCGTCCAGATAGGGCTGTTCCGCGGCGCGAATCTCGGCAGCTGTGTAGCAGTACGTCATAACCCCAGCCTACGATTAGCCCCTATGGATGACTACTCCCCGAGCACGCGAGTTTTCGGCCCTCTACTGCGCGCCTTTCCGCAGGCATACCTGCGCTCGTTGCATCATCCCGAATGGATCCCCCACGGCGTGCAGGACGTTCGCGAAATCCTCGACGGCAAAGTCACTCCTGAACTGGACAGATACAACGGTCGCACACCAATTGTCCTGGTTCACGGCACCTGGATGAACTCGTTCAACTCCTTCGCCATGTTGGGGCCGTTCCTCGCCCGGAATCGCCCCGTATTCTCACTCGATTACGGCTCCGACCCCGCCGCGCTGGTCAGCCGTCTCCGTAGCGTCAAAGCCACCACCGATTTGAGCGATGCGCTCGCTGAAGTCACCGACCTTCTCGACCGCTTCCGTGCCCACCTCTCCCTACCCCGCATCGACCTCATCGGTCATTCCCAGGGCGGTCTACACTGCCGCAGCTACGCCAACGCGAGCATCGATTCGCTTTACGACGAAGCTCTGAACCGTGGCCTCAACGAAGAAGCAGCCGAGCAGTACGCCTCCGACAACAGCCCCGTGCGGGCAGTCATCTCTCTTGCGGGAAACCACCGAGGCACTACTGCGTGGGGCATGCGCCGAAGGCTCAGTGCCCTTGAGCGATGCGGCCTACCGATGCACAAACTCGTCGACCGCCTTGTCGGCCGTGCCTGCATTCAACAGCTGCTGGACTCTGACTACATTGCGACTCTGAACCGCGCAGCGCGTGGCATTACCCGACGTGGTCCGCACTACCTGAATATCGGCACCCCTTTTGACACCGTGGTTCGCCCGTGGACCGGCGCCTTTTTGCCCGAACAAGAGGGTCACCACATTACGAACGTCAACAATGCCACTGGCGGTGGCGACTGGTCTGATCACCTCGCACTGCTCTACTCCCCCAATACGCTCGAACGCATTCACGAGTTCTTGGAGGAACTGGATGGCGCTGAAGCTGGTAATGTCCCGCATCATCCGCGACAGCGAGTCCTGCCTATGTACGGCGCCCTGCCGAGGGGCCTCGGACGGAGGAGGCTCGGACGGAGGGACCGGATCTAATTCAGCACAGAATTTTAGAACGTATTTCCAGAATTCTATTGACAGTTTTTCAAACAGGTGTACGATTTGGGTTGTAGGGAAAATTTGTAAGCAAAAGTTCTTTGGCCGGTGCACAGAGGTTGGCGGGACTGGTTGAAACAGCCTCCACCACGCTTCTCTCCACCACAGAACACAATCTTCAATTCTCCGGCGGACACGTAGTAATCAGGGGGATAACCAATGTCATCGCCGCCCACAGAACTTCCAGCACCAGGTCAAAAGCCCTCATGGGCCAACCAGCAATCCGACGACCCGATTAGCCTCGCGGCCCGTGCCATCAACGCCGCAGACCTTCAACTCATCGATATCTGCGCTCCCGGTGACGAGGTCGATGTCAATCACCATCTTGCCCGCATAAGCATTCGAACCGGCCTTAGCCGCGGCAAGTGTTCTACGCTGTGCGAAATTGCGCTGATGTTCGAACGCCTACCAAAAGTCCGGGCTCTCATCGAATCCACCTTCTGTTTCTCGTTAGCCCATCTCCGCGCCATCGCCAATGGCGTTGCCGGGCTGTCACCAGATCAGTTCGACACGGTAGAGCCCCATCTTTTGGAAATGCTCACTCCGACGCGACCTCGACAAGCAATGGTTGGTGTCTACACGCTGTCTCGTCTAATCGGCGACTTGGTTTCTGAGTACAACGACTGCGCCCGCAACGACGGCACCCAACGGGTTCCAGAAGGCGAAGCGGTCGCACTCGCCGACACGGGCGATGGCAAGCACAAAAAGGTCACAGCAATCCTTGAAAACGACCGCGCGACCGAGCTCATGGCAAGAATCCAGGGGATTCGCAACACCGCAATCAATCGCGGTGAACAGTGCACGCAGGCGGAAGCGCTACTACAGCTGGCACAGAATTCGACCAATGCCGAGATTGTCATCAATGTCTACCGCGAGGTCGGCGGTGGGCCAGCATGGATTGATGGCGTCGGCTGGTTGAGCGAGGTAGCCACCGAAGAATGGATTGCTCGCGCAACTCACATCCGTATCTCCGCCGATAGCAAGGTGGATGGTTACCGCCCCACCGAGAGCCAGGTGGCTCGCGTCCGTGGGCGTGACGGTACCTGCCGCTTCCCCGGCTGCGACGTCCCGGCAGCCAAGTGCGACCTGGACCATATTCAGCCGTATAACTACGACAATCCCAAGCAGGGCGGGCCGACTGACACGGAGAATCTGCACTGTCTCTGCCGCCGACACCACAATCTAAAAACGCACGAGGGCTGGGATATCGACAGATACCCCGACGGAACAGAAGTGTGGACTTCCCGTAATGGGGACACCGCGACTAGCGTTCCGGTTGGGCCGCTAAAGAACGTCGGCAAGCAAACTTTTCATCAGCGTGTGACACGGAAGATGAAGACGATTCAGAAACGCAACCTCGATTGGATGTTGTCATTTTGCGACGTACCTGACGAGGTCTGGGACCTATCCGAGGAAGAAGCAAAACGCATCGAGTCCCTCACGGATGAAGAACTCGATGCGGAGATTGAGCAGTACCGACGAAAGCAGGACGAACTACTCGACGGTGACTGACTTAGCCAGGTTGCGCGGCTTATCGATGTCCTCGTTACCGCACTGGCGAGCGATCTCAGCTGCCAGGAACTGCATTGGAATCGTAGACAACAGCGGCTGGAGCAGCGTGGACGTCTCCGGGATTTCAATCAGGTAGTTCGCAAAAGGAACCACCGACTGATCCCCTTCTTCGGCAATCACGATGGTCTTGGCACCTCGGGCTCGAATCTCCTGGATGTTGGAGACAATCTTGGAGTGCAGCACGGCGCGCCCCTTCGGCGATGGCACTACGACGACGACCGGAAGATCATCCTCGATGAGTGCAATTGGGCCATGCTTGAGCTCGCCTGCCGGGAACCCCTCTGCGTGAATGTAGGCAAGCTCCTTGAGCTTCAGCGCACCCTCAAGTGCGACTGGGAAACCAACGTGACGGCCGAGGAAGAGCATCGTCGGAATAGCACCGATTTCCTTGGCCATGTCGATGAACTCATCGCCCTTAGCGACGACCTTGTCAATCAGTGCCGGGATGGTCTCCAGCTCTTCAAACTCGCGAGTGACCTCATCCGGGTACTTAGTGCCGCGTGCCTGGGCAAGAGCCAATCCGACCAGGTAGTTTGCGGCTACCTGCGCCAGGAACGACTTGGTTGCAGCAACACCAATCTCCGGGCCGGCGTGCGTATAGAGCACGGCGTCAGACTCACGTGGAATCTGTGCACCGTTGGTGTTACAGACAGCCAGCACGCGGGCGCCCTGGCTCTTTGCGTGTCGCACGGCCTCAAGGGTGTCAGCAGTCTCGCCCGACTGCGAAATAGCGACCACCAGCGTCTGGCGGTCCAGCACCGGATCGCGGTAGCGGAACTCGGACGCGACCTCAATCTCGACCGGGATACGAACCCAGTGCTCAATGGCGTACTTGGCCAACAAACCGGAGTGGTATGCGGTACCACAGGCGACGACGAAGACCTTCTCGATGTCACGCAGATCTTGGTCACTCAGGCGGGACTCGTCGAGAACGATGCGGCCGTCAACGAGGTGACCGGCCAACGTATCGCGGACGGCGGCAGCCTGCTCGTGGATTTCCTTCATCATGAAGGAGTCATAGCCACCCTTTTCGGCTGCGGCGAGATCCCAGTCGATGGTGAATGGTCGACCCTGCTGCTCGTTGCCGGCGAAATCCAGGATGCGGTAATCATCTGCGGTGATGATGACGACGTTGTCCTGGCCCAGCTCCACGGCCTCGCGGGTGTGCGCGATGAAAGCCGCAACATCGGAGCCGAGGAACATTTCGTTTTCGCCCACACCGACAATCAGCGGAGTGGAGCGACGAGCAGCGATGATGCGATCCGGGTGGTCTGCATGAGTAAACAGCAGCGTAAAAGCACCCTCGAGGCGGTTGAGCACGGACAGCGCAGAGGCCTCGAAATCACCAGCGGTAGATCCGCCGTCGGAACCGTCCAGGGCACGGGCGAGCATGTGCGCGGCGACCTCGGAGTCGGTTTCGGACTTCAGCTCAATGCCGGCATCCTCCAGCTCCTGACGTAGCGGAGCAAAGTTCTCGATAATGCCGTTGTGGACGATAGCCACCTTGCCGTCATAGGACTGGTGTGGGTGGGCATTCTCATCAATTGGGCGACCGTGGGTAGCCCAGCGGGTGTGCCCAATTCCGGTGGTTCCAGTGATTTTGTCGCGCCCATCCGCATCAAGGGCAGCCTCGAGGTTGGCGAGTTTACCGGCCTTCTTCTCTACAGTGATATGCCCCTGATCGTCGACAATGGCAACACCCGCGGAGTCATAGCCACGGTATTCCATGCGTCGTAGCGCATCGACAGCAATATCCAGGGCGGGCTGATGGCCCACATATCCAACGATTCCACACATGCCCTACAGAATAACCCGCGAAGCGGAAAATCGTCATAACGAAATAGACATTCTCGCTCATCCTGGCACTTTTTCAGCAAAGGTATGCACCTTATAGTTAAGCTATTCACTGTGGCTGACAACTTGAAGACTCTGACATCTAATCTTTCCAAGCGTGGACCGCACCGCGTCATGGTCGGTGATCTCGCTTTTACTGGCCTGCCGGGAAAGGTCTACACGCCTGCCGAGGGCAATGGCATCCCCGGTATCGCCTTCGCACACGATTGGCGCACACCGATTGAGGAGTACCACGCCACGCTGCGTCACCTAGCTTCGTGGGGCATCGCGGTCGCTGCTCCGGACACCGAAAATGGCATCGTGGCAGACCACCGTGGTCTCGCCAACGATTTGGAGACAGCGCTCCAGATTCTCGCTGGTGTCCGCCTCGGAGAGGGCAAGGTCGTCGTCCACCCGAAGAAACTCGGCGTTGCCGGCCACGGCATGGGCGCAGGTGTAGCCGTCCTCGCCGCTGCTGGTCACGACCTCATCTCCGGCGTTGGCTGCGTCTTCCCCGCAACTACCGCGCCTTCCTCCAGCGCCGCTGCAACTAATGTCTCGGCCCCGGGCCTCGTCCTGGCTCCTGGCGAGGATCAGTGGCTCGATCGCGGTAACCCAGCTCGCCTGGCTGTTCAGTGGAAGGGCGATGTCGTTTACCGCGAAGTAGACAAGGCCGACCAGGGCAGCTTCTCGGAAACAACTCTTCTCCGTCGTCTAGCGGGCTTCTCTTCCTCCAAGGTGAAGTACCAGGAGGTTGCACGCGCCGCGCTCACAGGCTTCCTGCTGGCCACGGTCGGTGACGACAAGAAGTACTCGGATTTCGCAGACCCGACCGCCATTATCAAGGGCACAACTAACCGCGACATGGAGTGGCTCATCAAGGAGCTGCCGGAAAACCCGGAGCACTCGCTGATTCCCGGCAAGTAGTCACTAGGCCACGCTTCAGGACACGCCCCGAATCGACTTCACCGTCGGCGTCCCTTTCCCCGCCCGCCCGAACAACCGCGTAACGGTTCCCTTCGGTCGGGCGGTTTTTTGTTGCTTTTCGACGCCCGCCGCCACCTCCCTCTCCTTAATTTCGCGTGCTTTACGACGCTCCTCCAAACCCTGCAATTCTTTCTGTGCCCTCTGTACCGCCGTATCGAACTCCTGCCTAGTCATTGCAGCAGCGTCGTAATAGGCCTGCCCAATCCGGTCATATTTCGCGGCATGCTTACTCCCCATTACCACTCACCTGCCGTTGGCGAATTGACCGCGCCCACAAGCTCCTGGGCGTTGGGCTGCTCAGGGGGCTCGGGCACAGCTGAAGCAGATTCCTGCACTGATGCTGCCGAATCCTGGGCTGGTGCTGGCTGCGGCTCTGCTTGTGGTTCTGGCTGCGGTTCCGCTCGCTGTTCTGCTTGCGTCTCCTGTGGCAGCTCGATTCCCAAGTGCTTTAGTTTCTCAGCTGGAGGAGGCGGTTCAGGAACATTTTCAGGTTCGGGCTCGGGTTCAGGTTCGGGCTTGGGTTCAGGTTCGGGCTTGGGTTCTGGTTCGGGTTCCGGCACACAGTCCTCCGGCGCAGGAGCTGGTGCTGGTGCTGGTGCTGGCGCAGGTGCCTGTTCGCACACTGGCTCTTCCGTCTCCGTGCACATGTCTAAGTTGATTAGTGAGGACGCGACACTGCCTGCAACCCCGACAGCTCCCGCAATTCCAGCGATACTGGCCGCCCCGGCAGCGCCAATGGCACCTCCAACGGATATTCCAGCAGCAACGCCTGCCTCTATCCCAATATCAACGTTGGCAACGACCCCAATTCCACCAGCGGTAGCACCGTTGCCACCGGTTACAGTAGCTCCTTCGCCACTCCCAGACTCAGCCACCTCTGCACAGGCCGCCGAGGTAGCACCCGAACTGGCTGGAACAGTAGGAGGCTGCGGCGGGGTGGCGACCACCGCGGCCTCAGTGTCACACGCTGCCTGCTCAAGACACTGCTCGATGCAACTATTACGCGCATCGTAGAGCTGACCAGTGGAGTCGACGAGACTGTTACACACCTGCTGGGCCACTTGTGCGGCTTCGGCGCCGACCTCCGGATCGTCGACAAGCGCTTCGCACTGAGAGAGGATGCCGTCGGTTTGCTCAGCCATATCTTCGGCCTGCTTCTCGCAATCCTCAAGGACCTCGTCGACTTTCTTGCCGCACTCGCCGACGCTCTGCGCGCCATTGGCGGACTGCTCATCCTGATTCGCACAGTCCTGCGCAGCTTTATCGCAGCGCTCCTTGGCGGCGTCGGCGGCATCGCCTTTCAAACCGCCCCAATCGAAAGCCATAGCAATAGTTATCGCGGAGGCTATCAACCCCACGGAGTTAGAGAACTTGGACAGGGCGCTGCCCTTCCAGCCGTCAGCGCGTCGCACCTTATCCAAGACTTTGGGCAGATTCTTGCCGATGCCGCCAACCCCGCGCTTGGCTCCAATACGGCTTCCACGGCCAATAACACGCACCAATATCGGAAGAATTCGAGCAACCCATGGCATCAGTCCACTACCTCAATTCCACCGAGGTCGGCGCTCCCGGCGCTGTCACAGCCTGCAAAGACACGCCACTGTTCCCGCACTGCCGGAGCATGATTGCCAAGTCCCGCGTACATCGATTGCCCGTGCTCACGCAGCCTCGCTGCCGCCTGCTGCAGACGGCGCCCCTGGGCGGCAAAACCCTGGCCACAATCTGCTGCGGAAATATCAGGAGCGCTTCCCCACCGCTCATGGCCTTCACGGCCGCGCTGCTCGATCTCTCGGGCAGCCGCTGTCACTGCATCTTCCGAAAAGTGCAGCAAGCCTCCGCCACTGCCTCCAGTAAAACGTGCGGACACGAAAAATCCCCTTCCCCGCGAAAAACAGTTCTTATTACTGTTAGGCGCGAAAAAAGAGGATTCGGTTCCGTCTAAGTACTAGCGCGGGTGCCCCCGGGGGCTAACGAGCGCGGTAGATGCGCTTACACCCCTCAACACCGGTGAAGCTGAATGGGCCGGTGCCAATCAGGGCGTCGTCTCCCAGGTTGGAGTACTCACCCGGATCTTCATGCGTCACCTGAGCGTGGCGGTAGTAGGTCGGATCATCGAGCTTCACGCGTTCAGCCAGTTCACGCGCATTATCTGCGGCGCGTAACTGGGACTCGTAGCCCTCGACCACATTGCCGGTGAGGAACTCAGCAACCGAGCCGGAACCGTAGGAGACAACAGCGACCTTCTTACCAGCCAGGTCCTTCTCGGTGTCCAGCAGCGAGAGCAGGCCGAAGTAGGCCGATGCTGTGTAGGAGTTACCGATGATGCGGTTGTACTCAGTGGTTGGGCCGAGCTGGCGGGCCTCGTCCTCCGCGGTGAGCTCCACACCGTTATTGGCCGAAAGCTGCCGGTGCGCCTTGTAGGCCATCTTGGTAAACGGCTGGTGGTAGCTGAAGTAGTCAATCTCGCTGAAGTCCACGCCGCCGCGGGCACGGTAGTCCTCGTAAGCACCCTGAACAGCGTCGATGTAAGCACTAATAGAGAGCTTGCCCTCCACCAACGCCTGGCTGCGGTGGTTCGGACGCCAGAAGTCCATAACTTCGCGGGTGAAGACGCCCGAAGCGGCATCGATAGCCAGGATGCGCGGATTAGCGGTCACCAGCATGGCTACAGCACCTGCGCCCTGGGTCGGCTCCGCAGCGGAGTCCAGGTCATAGCGGGCAATGTCGGAGGCGACAACGATGACCTTCTCCTCCGGATTGCGGGCCACCAAAGCGCACGCGAACTGCAGCGCCGCGGTACCGGAGTAGCAAGCCTGCTTCAGCTCGACAGATCGCGCGTGCGGGTCAAGACCGACCAGCTCGTGGACATAGACAGCAGCGGCCTTCGACTGGTCGATACCGGTCTCAGTGGCGAACATGATGGTGCGCACGCCGTCGATACCGTGGCGGTCAACGATCTTCTTCACCGCGGCCGCGGCCATCGTCACCGGATCTTCATCAGAGGCAACCACGCTGGAGCGTTCCTGCCCCAGGCCCTTGTGGTACTTTGCCGGTTCCGCTCCGAGTCGGGGCGCAATATCGGCGAGGTCAATGCAGTACGAACCCGTCGCAAAGGCGATGTCATCAATACCGATCGGGGTCACATTGCTTGTTGTCATCAAAACCGTGCCTTCACTACCTCTACAGATTTTTAAGAAATAACGGGCAACGAAACATCCCCCATGTCATCAGAGCGACCATCAGAGCAGTCATCAGACCACGGGAGATTTTGCCCACAAAATGTTAATTGCCTACTACAGAAATCTAGCGCGTTTACCTGAGATTTGTCTTAGGTTTTGCGAATTGTTGCAAAGCACTACTTCGCACGCTCGATAGAAACGTGCGCCTCCATCAGCTCCCCCGGGTTCGTCTGTGCCGCGAGCAGGGAAAGCTCACCACACCAGACGATTGCCGCGCAGCACGCTGCTAGACGACGGGCATTCTCGCCCGGCTCACGGTCCTCCTTGCAGCCCAGCGCTGTGAGATTCTTCTCCACGAAGTCCAAGCCCTTGCCGTTGCCCACGGAACCGACGATCAAATGTGGCAGGGTGCAGCTAAAGCGCACGGAGCCGTCGTCAAGCGCCTCTACCTGCGTCAGCCCCTGCGAGCCTTCGACGATATTCGCAGCGTCCTGACCGGTAGCGAGGTAAAAGCCCAGCAGCATATTGGCGTAGTGCGCATTACCGCTGCGCAGTGAGCCCGCCATGATGGAGCCGACGAGGTTCTTGCGTTCGTTGAGCTCAGCCAGGCGCTTGGCGGTAGTGCGCAGACGCTCGCGGACAACCGGCTCCGGAATGACGGCCTCGGCGATCACGTACTTACCGCGGCCCAGAATGCCATTGACGGCGGAGGTCTTCTTATCGGTGCAGTAGTTGCCCGAGATGGAGCCATAGCCCAACTCTGGCATCTGCTCCATCAGGTAGGACATCAAACGCTCAGACGCCAGCGTGGCCATGTTGTGGCCCGAGGCATCACCGGAGAAGAAGTCAAAGCGGACAAAGAGAAGACGCGATGCGATCTGGAAGTGAATATCTACCAGCTTGGCAAAACGCGAGGAGGACTCCACGACCTTCTTCAGCTCGTCATAACGAGACAGGATGTTGTCGCGCGCAATGACGGCATCCGCTGCCGAGTCGAGAGTGAAAATCACCGATCGGGTCATCTTCTCACCGACGAAAGTGCAGGTAATGCCACCTTCGATCATGCGGGAGACCTTCGCACCGCGACCACACGACGGCCACAGCGGGGTCTCGTAAGTCGCCAGCGGAATCTTCACCTCGTCATTCATGACGTTGCCACTAATGCGCACCGGACCAATCCAGCTCAGCGGTACGTGTGCATATTCCAGGTCGTGCGAGCTCTTTTCAGCCATTGTCCTAAGCGACCCTTTCTAGCTGCATGCAGCTTCGGTTCCCAGCTTCTGTAAATTTCAGCTGTCTTAAATTCTACGGTCAAAAAACTGTGGTCAAAGTTGAGCGACCAGCTTCAGCGGCAACGGCCGGATGCCAGCGGCTTGCCAGCGCGCGGTGATGTCCGCGGCAGTCTCCTCGGCATCGGCATCTTTTGAGACTCCCACCAGCGCGATTCCACAGTCACCACCACCGGAGCCACTGCTCTTGCCCGCAGACCCCGCGCCATCGGCGATGTCGGCTAGCGCTTTCAGTTTCTCCGTCTCGATGCACACAGCACGCTCACGCTCATAGTCCTGCAGCAGCGTCCGATTCTCGCGCAGGCAGGCAAACGCCGCTGTGTGGTCGCCGTCGGCAAGCGCCTGCCAGAGTTTTTCGCTTATCGACGAGACCTCGCGCACAAAATCACGGTCTGCGCCACCGGCCTTCTTCAACTGCGAGTCCGTCTTCACCGGACTGCCCGTCCAGCCGACCAACAGTTGTAGCCCACCGAGGTCGGCGCGGGCGTCGATGCGAAGATTCGGCCACGGTGCCGCCACGGCAGCGACAGGATCAGCCGCCACGAGCTCTGCGAGCGCCGTCGGATTCGGCCGGCGATAGAGCACCACCCCGCCGTGCGCGGAGCACGCGATATCGCCGCCGGAACCAGCTGCACCAGCCAGAAGCGTGGCCACCATCGCAATCTTGTACACGTCCAGTGAATCCAGCTCCAGACCCAGGTGCGTCCCCAGCGCACGAGTTACAGCCACAGCGACAGCCCCGGAGGATCCCAGGCCATACTTCGCACCGCTGGCGGAGTCATCGAGGTCCGATTCGATAACGATATTGATGGGGCTCTCTGGGGTGTTTTCCAGCTCGCCCGCGGCAATGCGATAGACCAGCGAAATCGTATGGGTAGCGATGTCATCTGGCGCATCCACGTCAATGACGCGCCCCTGCGGGCCGTAATAGCTGGAGTACACGCGAGAGACCGGCTGCGATGGGTCGGCACCGTGGCACCGAACCGTCACATAGCGGTTGACTCCTGCGATGACGGCCAGACCCTCGACATCCATCACCGCATACTCACCAGTGAGGTACAGCTTGCCGCAGCCACGGCCGATGGACTCGCCTTCGATAGGTCCGCCTTTAGCGTTGCTCAACTACTCCCCCAGCTACACCAGGTATGCGCCAGGGCCTGAGCCGGAAACCAGCACGTCAATATCCTCGAACTCTGCGCGGAAACGATCCGCGATGGTCTCGGCATCGCCGCTGCGGCACAGCACCTTCACGTTCGGCCCGGCATCCATGGTGGCGTAGCACTCGGTGCCCTCGTCACGCAGCGTAGCGACGAGATTGAGAGCCGCCACTGAATCCGGATTCCAGTAACGCACCGGAGGAAGAGCCCCCAGCATAGTGGCGTGCATGCGCATGGCATTGGCCTCGGCAAGCTCGCCGACCGCAGTGAAGTCCGCAGCGGCGATGGCGGCCTTCATGTCCTCGATATCGCGGGGCACCTGCTCCACCCAGGCCGGGAAGAACGGTGATGTCTCGACCGTGCGACGCATGGCGGCACGGCTGTCAATCTTCTTGCGCCCCGGGGCCAAAACCGCCACGACCAGGGAGAGGTCCAGGCCGGAATCCGGCAGAGCCACTGCGTGGCTGGAAGCATCGTCATCGCCGGGCAGCCACTCAACGAGGCCGCCGAAAATAGAGCGACAGGCCGAGCCCGAACCGCGACGGGCCAGAGCCGAGAGCTGTTCCGGGGTGTAGTCCAGGCCGTAGGCCTTCGCCGCGGCCAGCGCGAGCGCGCCAAAACCCGACGCGGACGAAGCCAGACCCGCACCCGTCGGAATCTCGTTGGTGCTGGTCACCTCTGCGAAGCTAGTGCTGCCCGCACGCTCGCGGACCAAATCCAAAAACTTCTGGACACGGGAGAGGTCCTTACCCACCATCTCCTGGCCGTTCAGAGTGCCCGAGTCGGCGGTGACGCTGGGATCGTCGATAAGCGACACCGTGGTCGTCGTCGGAGCGATGCCCAGAGTAAGGGACAGCGAACCTGTGGCCGGTAGCTGCACGGCCTCATCGCGCTTGCCCCAGTATTTAATCAGGGCGATGTTGGGATGAGCGACGGCGGTAGCGGTCGTGGTCACGAGGGATTTACCTCCACAGTCCAAGTAGCAACGGCATTGGCGCCCATCATGGCATGGCTAATCAGTTCCGCGTGATCGGCGGACTCTGCCAGCGCCATCACACAGCCACCGCAACCGGCACCAGTGAGCTTTGCCCCGTGGGCACCTGCCAGTCGGGCGGCAGTGACGAGATCGGTGATGGACTCATGCCCAACACCTAGTTCTTCTAGCGCTTCCTGCGCCGAGTCCATGCGATGTCCCAGACGGGCAAAATCGCCCTTGGCCAGGTTGTGCACCGCGCCATCGGCCAGCTGCCCCAAGTGGTCCAACAACTCTTGGCCGTGGACTCGGTGGGAATCGACGAAACCACGCACGCGGGCAACGGCCAGCGACGTCGAACCACGCACACCGGTATCCCCCAGCACCAGCCACATCTTCTTGGCCACCTTCAGCGGATGGAACTCACCCTGCTTGAAGTAAACCGGACGCGATGCGCGGGCAACCGTGGCATCCAGGCCAGAGGGGTTACCGTGCGCCAGACGCTCAGCTTCCTGCACCAGGTCAAAGCGCTGACGCTCGGTCAGAGTGCCATCGGCGAGGTCACGCACTGCGTCGATAAGCGCATGTGCCACTGCGGCAGAACCACCCAGCCCTGCAGCGGGTGGGATACCGGAGCGGAGACGAACCAGCAGGTCGCGTTCGGGAATACCGAAGGTGCGCAGGCCAGCGCGGAGTGCAGCGGCGATGGAGGCAAAGCGCTCCGGCAGCTCGTCGATGTCGATGACCTCGCCGTCCATGGAAAACAGGACGGGAGAATCCTCCACGCGGTCAATCCACGCCATCGTGCGCAGCGACGTCACCGGCAGCGCAATAGCCGGCTTGCCGTAGACGACAGAGTGCTCACCCAACAAAATCGACTTGGCATGGCCTTCACCGAATGCGGCACCCTGTTCATTGGCCAGGGCATAGAACTCCCCGGTCTCCAATTCCTCGGACTTGTCGAGGCCGAAGTCGTCGACGCTGGCGTTTTCTACGCTGGTCACGAAGCTACACATCCTTTTCCGAAACCGACTGCGCGGCAGCCTGCGCCTCCGCTGGGCCATGGATACCCGGCACACCCGCAATGTCGAAACCGTACTTGGAGAACTTCTCCGCCCCGACACCCCAGACGTGGTTAAACCACTCCGTCATCGGTTCGTTCGCACGACGTTCTGCGAGCTCCTGCGGGGTCACGTACACCACTTCATCGACCTCATCGGGGTTGATATCCACCGACTTCGGATCGACGATGCCGGCGTACACGTGGTTGTACTCGTGCTCCGCCAATCCCGAACGATCATCGATGACCTGGTAGATAACAATGCCGATTTCCTCCAACTGAGAGACATCCGCACCGAGCTCTTCCTTCGCACGACGCTCAACGGCATCGGCCACCGGCTCCCCCGGCAGTGGGTGCGAGCAGGTCGCATTCGTCAGTAGCAGTGGTGAGTGATACTTCGACTCCGCACGGCGCTGCAGCAGCATGCGTCCCTGCTCATCGAAGAGGAAAAGAGAAAAAGCACGGTGCAAAATTCCCGGTGGAACGTGTGCTTCAAGCTTGCCGACGGTACCGAGAACCCGACCGTCACGATCGACCACCTCTACCTGGATGTCGGCTTCACCCGGGGCAAAGCGGGCTTTAATGTCCTCTGGCGCGTCATTCATTTCCACACTCCTGACTCTAGACTGCGGCCACAACCGCAGCTAACTCCCCGGCAATCTTGCGGGCCGATTCCGCATCGGCGGCCTCCACCATGACGCGGAAGAGCTCCTCGGTGCCGGACGGGCGCAACAGCACGCGACCGGTGGAACCCAGCTTCTCCTCGGCTGCATCGATGGCGGCCTTGACCTCATCAGACTCCAGAATTGCGGCCTTGTTGGACACCGGCACGTTGATAAGAGTCTGCGGCAGCACCTTCATTACGGAGGCCAGCTCAGCCAGAGACTTACCGGTGCGTGCCATCCGCGCCATGAGGTACAGACCCGTGAGGGTGCCGTCACCAGTGGTCGCATGATCCGGAATGACCACGTGTCCCGACTGCTCACCGCCGAGCGAGTAACCGCCAGCGTTCAAATCAGCCAGCACATAGCGGTCGCCGACCTTGGTGGTACGCAGGGCGATATCGTTTTCCTCCATCGCCAGCTTGAGGCCGAGGTTACTCATCACAGTGGCCACCAGCGTGTTGTGGTGCAGTAGCCCCTCTTCCTTCATGGCGACGGCCAGGATGGCCATGATTTGGTCACCATCGACGATGTTGCCCTGCGAGTCCACAGCCAGGCAGCGGTCGGCATCGCCATCGTGAGCCAGCCCCAGATCCGCGCCGTGCTCCAGCACTGCCGCGCGCAAAACCTCAATGTGGGTGGAACCGCAGTTGTCGTTGATGTTGTAGGAGTTCGGCTTGTCATGAATAGCGACGACGTCGGCACCGGCGGCCGCGTACGCCATGGGGGCGGCCTGCGAAGCAGCACCATTTGCACAATCCACCACGACACGAATGCCGTCGAGCTTGGTGCTGACCGCACGGGAGAGGTGGAACAGGTAGCGGTCGAGCCCGTCTGGGGCCTCCTCGATGACACGCCCCACTCCGGTGCCCGTGGGTCCGGTCTCCGGCAAGTTGTGGAGAGCGTGTTCGATTTCCTTCTCCACCGCGTCGTCAAGCTTGGTGCCGCCCGCGGCGAAGAACTTGATGCCGTTGTCCGGCATGGGGTTGTGAGAAGCCGAAATCATCACACCCATGTCGGCACCGTAGTCGTCGGTGAGGAAAGCGACAGCCGGAGTGGGCAGCACGCCGACACGCAAAACGTCGACGCCCTGGGAAGCCATGCCGGCAGACAGCGCTGCGGCGAGCATCTCACCGGAGACACGCGGATCGCGGCCAACAATGGCCAGGGGACGACGCCCCGACGGATTCGTGCCGCTAGTCAGCACAGTGGCCGCAGCAGCGCCCAGCCGCATTGCCAGCGGTGCGGTCAGAGTCTTATTCGCCAAACCGCGGACGCCATCAGTTCCGAAAAGACGTGCCATTGTTGCTAGACCACTCCTTGGGGGTTTTATGAGTTTTGGTATCGCGGACTATTGCATTGTCAATGCTGTATTACTTTAGCCGGTCGCGCAGGCGAATCCAGACTAGCCACAGGACACAATTGGCTGCGGGTCATAAACCGTAGTCTGAGTTTCACGCGAGATTTCCGCGCCCGAGAGGTCCCGAATGACGCGTGTGTCGGAAGTGGTAAAGCCCTGCGCACCCGACGACGGCTGGCAAGAGCTGCCACTGACCTGCATACGCTGCGGTTGCGTGTATGCCCAACGGCCACCATTGATGGACTCGACGTTGACCTTCTTCACACCCTTGATGCGCACAGTGACGTCGGAGCCAGTAGTAACGGCTTCGATGAGAATCGGAGTGTCGGAACTGTTCTTAAACGCTAGGTCGATTGCGCCCTCGTACACCGTCGCCTCACGGCCGGCCGGGTAACGCGAAATGTAGTAGCTGTGCGGGGTGTGCGCGACATCCTCCATGCCCGCAAAGTACGAAGCATTGTACAAAGTGGTGGCGAACTGGCTAATGCCACCGCCGACAGCCTTATCCGCATGGCCGTTGAGGATGATGCCCGACTCGACAAAACCCTGCGCAGTACCGCGCGGCCCCGTGTAGCCGTTCAGGCTGAATGTATCGCCCGGCGCCACGAATGCGCCGTTGACCATCTGCGACACCAGGGCAATGTTTGTTCCCGATGCCGAGCTGAAGCCACCGGTGGTGAACTCACCAATGACATCATCGAAGGTGGCACTTTCCGCTTGTTCGGTGGTGTAGGTGGCGGGCTTGTCCTCGTAGACCGCATCGAACTCGCGCTTATCCGTCGAAGTCACACGCTCGGCGAAGTCCTTCATAGTTTCATCCCACTTCACGGCTACGCCATCAACCGAGGGGACCACTTCACGCGCACCACCGCTAAAGCGTATCGACGCATTGCGCTTATCAACCTCGGAAGCAGCCAGCCCCTCCTCGAGGATCTCGCGTGCGCGGTCGACATTGATATCGGCGGCCAATCCACCGTCGCGCGGCACAAAGCTGATGATTTCAGCCATGCGCTCCGGCGGAATTACACCATCTTTGCCATCGCGGCCCTTGGCAACAATGGGGCCCGACACCGCATCGGCGGCCTCTCCTTCAGCTGCCTCACGGACCTGATCCTCACCGATAGCCGGGTCGTGCGCGGTGGTCTCTACATCGATGCCCTCCGGCGACAACCACTTGGCGGCCAAATCCCCGCTGACCGCATTGCGGTCGACATCTTGGCCGATGACCGGTGGAGTTGTTTCCACGCGGCCGTCGACAAGCTTGACCTCGCCATCGACGGGAGCAATAGTCAGTTCGCCGACGAGACGGTCGACCTGCGGCTCGAACTTAGAGCTATCGATATCGCTGACCAAATCCAGCTCACGGGTAGTAAAGAAACTGCGCACCCAGGTAACTGGGTTCGCCGTCTGCTTACCCGCCTGCGCGACCGTCTTCTCCCAGTCGATGCTCAGCCCCGCCTCCTCGGGCAGAACCTCCGCCGTGCGTTCGCCGGCACGAAACGCCACTGGATGAGTGGAAAGATCACCGAGCTGCTCTTCGAGCTTCGCCTCAGCGTGATTCGCGCTCAGCGTGCTGATGTCAATACCCGCGACGGTAGACCCGCGCGGGACATGGTCCTTGTTCAGCACGTAATCGACAGCGTAAAACACACCGAAGAGTGCGAAGATACCGAGGACGATGCCGAGGAAAATCTTTAATCCACGGTGACTGGAGGAAGACTTTTGTTTGGCCACAGCCACTTACTTTACCGTGGAAACACTACTAACTAGATTTTTATTAGATTCCGCAGGTGTCCGGAATGCGTTTCTTGTTCTTCGCATACTGCTGGAAAGCATCGACCACGGCATTGGCATAGACCTCGGCGCCATCCGGGGTCGGGTGGATAAGGTCCGCGCGCAGCTTGGACAAATCATCACGCACACCATGACACCAGTCAGACACATAGACATTGTCGCGCTTCTTTGCCGCGTCGAGGACTTCCCTCTCCGACTGCGGCATCCACACACGATCACCGTACGGGTTGATGAGGACAATGATGCGGTCTTCACCCAGCGAATCGAGGATCTCATCCAACAGGTGTTCGTCCGATGCCGCAGCCGACTGATTGATACCAAGACCCAGCACGACGAATGGATCGAGCGTACCCGCCGCCTTCATACTGGCGATAATCTCTGGCGCAGCCGGATAACCACGAGAAACAGCCGCATCGATATAGATACCGGGCAGCTTCTCTTCCAACGCGGACGCCGAGGCGAGCATCACAGAGTCGCCGATAGCGGTGATCTGGTCACCACGCGGCATAACGCGCTTGGCCAACTCGGCTTCCTCCGCCTTTTGTGCCTGTGCACGGCGCTCAGCTGCCTCCTGTAGCTGTGCCTCCAAACGCGTCATCTTCGGCGCCGTGGCCATTCCCACAACTGCACCAACCACGACGACCAGCGCCAGCCCTGCTGCAACGCGCGGCTTCCAGGAACCGGCAAACTGCGTGCCCGAAAACTGCGACATCCAACGGCGGTAACCCATCCGGCGAATTGGCGATTCCACATTCTTGTACGACCAGTTCGCCAAAAGCAGCGATAGCGCGATGCCTGCGAAGGCAGCGAGGTTCTCATACTGCATGGCCTCATTGCGCTCCAGCAGTTCGCGGATGAGCACGATGACCGGCCAGTGCCACAGGTACAGCGAGAAGGAAATCTTTCCCAGCCAGCACAGTGGCTTGAACTCAAAAATCTGACGCACGGGTGAGACACCGCGAACGACAAGATAGAGAATCGCCACCGACAGCAACGAGGCGAACACCAACCCACCGCGGTAAGTCGCCGACGCAGTATCCGACATCATCAGCAGAACCAACGAAAGGAAGATCAGAGGCAGCGAGGCCACTACGAAAGCTTGGGCAGAACTGCCAAAGAAGTCCCGCAGCAGGGGTTCTGTGCGTGGCCAGGAGTCCGCCTCTGCGCGTGACGACGTCGATGTCAACCACAATGCGAGGGCCGCGCCAAACAGGAGTCCAAAGGCGTGAGTATCGGTACCGTAGTAGACCCTCGTGGGGTCGACCTTCGGATCGTAGAGCGAGACCATCCACACGAAAGAAGCAACCGCCCCAATGCCCGCCACTGCTGCCAGCTTGCGAGATGCCAGCTTCAGGGCGAGAAGAGCCACAAAGATCAATGGCCAGAGCAAGTAGAACTGCTCCTCCACCGACAGTGACCAGTAGTGCGCTAACAGCTGCACTCCGGAATCCGCGAAATAGGACTGAGAACCCGCAATCTGCGTCCAGTTATTGACGAAAAAGACCGTGCCGAGAAACTGCGTCGACAAGCCAACAGCGGGATCCCCGCCGACCAGACCTGCGACGGCGATGGAAATAAACAACACGAACATCGCAGCCGGAGCGATGCGGCGCAGTCGACGGAGCCAGAAGTCCTTTAGATCGATGCGCCCAGTGACCGCGCGTTCGCGCACCAGAAGCGAGGTGATAAGAAATCCGGAGAGCACGAAGAAGATATCCACACCGATGTAGCCACCGGGCAGCACATTATCGAAGTAGTGGTAGATCACCACTGTGGCAACGGCCAGACCGCGCAGCCCATCAATGCCTGGTACGCGTCGAATGCGGAAGGGATGCTTCGCCACCGACGACGAGCTAGAGGAGCTCTTCGCGTCGGAGGTCTTGGTGGCTGTGGTGCTCACCGCCATACGGTTTCCTTCTTCCCATCGCACTGCAATCGCACTTTCATCGCACTGCAATCGCACCGCGATAAACGATTCTCGCGGCAGTTTTTAACGGATAAAAGTCTAACGTACGGGGCTTGTCCCAAAAATGCAGCCATGCCTGGTCACTGCGGACTTTAACCAAAAAAGCACCTCGGCTTGCGTGTAATACGCAAACTGAGGTGCTTTTCGAAGCAGTAAAGCTTAACGCTTGGAGTACTGCGGTGCGCGACGGGCCTTGTGCAGACCAGCCTTCTTGCGCTCGACAGCACGAGCGTCGCGGGTGAGGAAGCCAGCCTTCTTGAGAACGCTGCGCTCCTCCGGGTTGAACTCGTTCAGGGCACGAGCAATAGCCAGGCGCAGAGCACCGGCCTGACCGGACGGGCCACCACCGTTGATGTTGGCCTTGATGTCGAACTGGCTCTCGCGCTCGACCAGGACCAGCGGATCCTTGATCTCCTGCTGGTGCAGCTTGTTCGGGAAGTAATCCTCGAGCTCGCGGCCGTTGCAGACAATCTTGCCGGAACCAGCGGTCAGAACGACGCGGGCGACAGCGCGCTTACGACGACCGACAGTCTGAATCGGACGATCCAGGGTCAGCGGTGCAGCCGGAGCAGCCTCAGCCTCGGTCTCGGTAGCAACTGCGTCGCCGATGGAAGAGGTGAACTCTTCAGTGGCAGCAGCAGCGGCAGCCTGAACATCATCGTAGGAAGCCTCGGTGGCCTCTACGTTCTGGTTCTCATTGACGTCCTGTGGGTTGGTCACTGTGCCACCGCCTTGATCTCGTAGTTTTCAGGCTTCTGACCGGCGAACGGGTGCTCGGAACCGGCGAAGACGTGCAGCTTCTTGATGGACGCACGCGAAAGCTTGTTGTGCGGCATCATGCCCTCAATAGCCTCAGCGATAACACGCTCCGGGTGAACCTCGAGGGAACGACCCAGGGTCATCGACTTCAGGCCACCCGGGAAGCCCGAGTGGCGGTAGCGCATCTCACGTTCCCGCTTGTTCGAGGAGACGTGCACCTTATCGGCGTTGATGATGATGACGTGGTCACCGCAGTCGACGTTAGGGGCGAAGTAAGCCTTGCCCTTACCGCGCAGCAAGTCTGCGGCGTGAGTAGCCAGACGGCCGAGAACAACGTCGGTAGCGTCGATGACGTACCACTTGCGCTCGATGTCACCGTCCTTCGGATGGAAAGTAGACAACATGACTCCTTTTAGGGTCCGTGTAGATTTGCCAGCCACCGTGCACACTGTTGTTATTCCCCGGCGGCCGGTGGAGACCCGAGGCAACATTCACGTGTGCGCACACAGTTTGACTACTCTACCTTGAGATGGCACTAGAACAAAAAATGCCAAAGCCAGTCTCAGCCGCAAACTGCTGAGACTGGCCTTTCCCCCCCCCTGGAGTGCTGCTAGCAAGAATACTTCAAAGGCAGATACCTAACTGAAGATCTCAATTGAGCAATGTCCTCCCCTCCCCCGGTTACATAGCTCAATCAAAAGTGCCTCAAGCAGGAACCAAGCTATCCCCAGCTAGCTGCCGCGCGGCGGTTAATATCCGCCATTCGCTGGCTACCTGCGCTGACCGTATCCGCGATAGTCGTGAGAATCATATTGAGCTCCTCCGCTGCTGTGTCCCATTCACGCTGAGCCTCCTGGTAAGAATCCGAAGAGTCACCCTCCCACGTAGAGACCATCGGCGCGATGCGCTTCTTCAAATCTCCGAGCAGCCCGTTGATGGTGCCAGAAGTGGACCGAATGTCATCGGCAGCACCGTCGATGCCGCCAAAACTGTACCTAATTGGTTGCATTAAGAACCCTTTCCCCAAAAGGTGATGTGTGTTGTGTGATTCAGTGTTGTGGTTGTGCGATTCGATAAAACGTTTAGAGGTTCAGCAACGACGCACCCGCTGCTGCCACCTGCTTGAACGACGACGCCCCCTCGTCCTCGCCCGCATCGAAGCTGCTGGAATTTGCGCGGATGTTATCCGCGATATCCGTCAGCGCATTGGATAGACGCATAGCTGCGTCATCCCAACGAAGCATCAGATCATCGAAGCTGTCTTTAGCCTGGCCCTTCCATTCCCCCGCCAGACCGTCCACGACGCCTCGAATGCGACCCAGCTCGCCCTGTACTTCCGAGTTGACGCCATCGACGTCCCCCGCGGTAGTGGTCATTTGATCTGATTCGGCTGCAAATAGGTTTGCCACTGTTTCCCCCTTATTCGTGTTGAGTGACTGATTAACGACGGCATTTTTACCTCCCCGCGCGAGCCAGCCAGCTTCCCGCGTTAAAAACCCGTCATATTGTTTGGCGCGAAAAACCCCGATTCGGTTCCATTTTGGTTTTCCAACCTTTACCCCTGCCTACCCCCGCCCATCCCCCAGTCACTTTCTCTACGCCCCTCGCGTATTACGGCACCGGCCGAGCGCTTACTACTGCCTGGTCGCATACGGGCCGTACCGGCGCAATAGTCCTTCCTCTGAACTGGCACCCCACACTGACTTGAGTTCCGTACATCACTTTGTGATGCCAGAGCACTATCGAATTACCTGACGGCAGCCGCTCCTCTACGACTACGACATCGGTGCCCAGTACTTGTCTGCGTTCCGGCGCGGACTTTGTCTCATCCCCGGCAACGGAGCTGCTCAAAGCGGCGGCTAGATGTTCAAGCGCCATGTCCTGCGAAAGCGGGCTAGCGAGCACCAAGACGCGCATATCTCCGCCATCCACCGCAATCAGACGGTCTAACGGACTTGCCGAGTCAAGCTCCCACCCGCCGGGAAACCGAGCTTCCACGCCCGCATTGGTCAGTTTGACTATTGGAGCAGAATCGGGAACTGGTTTCGATGTGGATGGAGGCGTCGTTACAGGAGGCGTAGTTACAGGAGGAGCCTGTGCGTGCGATGTCTCACGCTGCTTCTGTCTCCCTTCGTTCTCCCTAACTATGCCGCCACTAAAGAGCCATGCAGCAATCCCAACAATCAGAACCACCACCGTCAACAAACCAACGGCAGCTACTGACACAACTGTGCTTTGATTCGACGCTGAGCTGACTTCTGCCCTGGCTGCAGGACGCCGCCCCGCGAAATCCTCCGACGGCTCCACTTCACCGGCTTCAGCGTCGCCGATGTTTTTCAACCAGGCCGGATTTACGCACTCCCCGAGCCGCGATGCTGGGCAGTCGAAGACTAAAAATCCACGGTCGCGCAGACGATCGACTAGTAGAGCTCGCCGCGAGTTCGCTAGCCCGGGTGGAACTTCGCCGACGATGAACTCAATATCCTCCTGCCAGCGGGGCGGATACTCAGTGATACCGCGCCCACCACTAACTTCCACATCATCGGGTATCCCCTGGGGCGCATCCGGATACATGGTCAGCTGATAAGCCAGCGCAATGACTGTTTCCACCAATGGTGCGCTGTCGTTCGCTCCGACCAAATGTGTCATCCGACTGGCAATGTGGCCCCCGCTCAGACGAGTGACACAGACACGCGTTTCCTCTACTTCCACCAACACGCTATGAGACACAGTTGCCTCATCGAGTTCCACAACGGCGTCGGCAAGCGTCAGGATGTACGGATTGAGTTCAGCAGCCAATAGCGCGGAGGCCAACCGGCACTGTCGCACAGCACCCCAATAGCTGGGCACAATGACTGTTTGCATGCTCTCGAGAAGCGGTCTAGGGCCATGCACCGCCGGTTCTGCGGTGTCTGCAGGTGCCGCGAGTCCCCACAGGTGCCAGGTGCCGTGGCGCAGCGTCGGGGTCTGGGTGGTGGAGGAAGATTCGACCCGAATCATCAACTGTCCTCCTGGTCACCAGCGGTATCCAACCACCCCAACTGCACAACCTGCGGACTCTGGCCGTGCGCCACCCAATAGCCACGGCCCGGCGGCTGCTCGCAAGGCTTTACGCCGAGGATGGGGCCGTCGTCGCGTGTGCCGTCCATAACAAAGACGCTGGCACCCTGGTCCTTAACCGCACCCATGACCGGGTCGTGGAGGGATCGCAACGCCCCGCTGATTCGACGGGCAAAAAAGATATTGAGCCCAATGTCGGCGGCGTGAGCGATGACTTCTGCCAGCGGCTGCAAGGGGTTACCCCGCGAGCCGGCCACGAGGTCATAGTCGTCCACGATGACATTGATGGTTGGACCACTCCACCAATTTCGGGCCTTCAACTGCGCTGGGGTGATATCCGGTTGCGGGAGACGGGCCTTCAGTACCTCTGCCAGCTCTGCCAGCATGGGTGTCGCCACCGCAGCCGAGCCCGCATAGCCGGCCAGCCGCTCTTGGGGCACGGCCTCCATTAGCCCACGGCGGTAGTCAATTACGACGAATTTCGAGGACGACTGCGAGTACCGCAACTGGTGAACGATGCCCCTCAGCGCGGCGGTTCTGCCGCTGCCTGCCGAACCGAATATCAGTAGGTGACGATCCTTTTCTGGGTGGAATATCACCGCGCCCAGACCGGCTTCTTCGAGCCCCACTGCAATCGCACCTCTCGTCGCGGCCGCTGGTCGTGGCAAACGCGCAATATCAATCCGCCGCGGCAACAACTGGAGCTTTGGTGCCTGCTCACCGTGCGGCGCTGTCTCTGCAATCCGCTTAGCGTCTGCAACGCCGGTGAGAGCTACCAGCATCGCAAACCCGCCCGGCGCGACTCCGCGTCCTGGGCTCTCCGGCACCAGCTCTGCTGCCTTACGGTCAATCATTGAATCCATCGACTCCGCCTGCCGCAGCTCAATCCGCGTACCAATCAGGTCGCGAACGGCAGGTCTCATGTCCGTCCAGCGATAGGCCGTGAGCAGGACATGAATTCCCACCGCCAATCCATCTGCAACCAGCGCCTGCACATCGTCGCTCAGCGCCGGAAACTCCGTTTTGAACGCACCCCAGCCGTCAATGACCAACACCGAATCCGGCTGTCCTGCCGCCCGTGCTGCTTCCGGAGAGAGCCATCCATTAGTGCGAAAGAGCTGTTCCCGACGACTTACCTCACGACGCAAAAAACCAATCGTACGGCGAATAAGCTCCTCGTCTCCGCGGTGTGCAACCGACGCGACATGCGGCAACTCAGCCAGGTCGCTCAGGCCGCCCGCACCACAATCGACGATATAAAAATGCAGGTCACGAGCGCTGATACCGTCGGCTAGCGCGAGGATCGCTGTGCGTGCGGCAGTGGTCTTTCCTGACCGCGGCGCTCCGACGATTGCCACGTGCCCACCGGTCGTGCGCAGGTCAATACGCAGTGGGTCCTGACGCTGAAACAGCGGCTTGTCCACCAGCCCAATCACACCGGTCAATCGCTGTCGCGGCAGCTGCTCGTCGGGCTGAAGCTCGATGGCCTCCGGCAATGGTGGCAGCCACACCCGATGCGCACGTGTCGATACGTGCGACACCGCTGCCACCACGGCACCGAGCACCGTCTGCTCCGATGTCTGCGCAGGCGGATCGGCCATTCCACCATCGCTTGACGACGCACCGAAAGCCTCCCGCGTCCAATTTTCAGCGGTAAATTCAGCGACAGCTACGGCCTGGCCCTGCAGCCCCTGCTCTGCCCCAGCCGTCGCACCGTCAATAGGCTGCGGACGGACCACCGGGCCGGAAACATACGCCGACCGAAACCGCACCGGCTCGGCGGCAGCAGATTTGATATATCCAATGCCCGGGATGGCCGGCAGATGATAGGCGTCCGGAACGCCCAGCACGCTGCGGGACTCCGCGACGGAAAAGGTCTTCAACCCAATACGATAGGAAAGATGGCTTTCCAACCCGCGCAAGCGGCCTTCCTCCAGACGCTGACTGGCCAGCAGCAAATGCATGTGCAAACTGCGCCCCAACCGACCAATCGCAACGAAGAGCTCAGCAAACTCCGGGCGTGCGGAGAGCAGCTCTGAAAACTCATCCACCACAATCAGCAACGCGGGCATGGGTGGCGCATCTATCTGCCCAGCGCGCCGGGCTTGCTCATAATCGCTGACACCGGCGAAATTCCCTGCAGCGCGCAGCTGCTCTTGGCGCCGCGTCATCTCACCGCGCAGTGCGTCTTCCATGCGGTTGACCAGGATAAGCTCCTGCTCCAAGTTGGTAATCACCGCCGAGACATGAGGCAATTGATCCAGTCCCAGAAACGTCGCCCCGCCTTTGAAGTCCACCAGCACAAAGTTCAACTGATCCGGGCTGTGCGTAGCTGCGAGCCCTACCACGGTCGTTCGGAGGAATTCCGACTTACCCGACCCTGTGGCACCAACGCACAGACCGTGTGGCCCCATGCCGCCCTCAGCACTCTCCTTAAAATCCAGATAGACCGGAGCACCACCGTCATCAGCTCCAACAGGAATGCGCAGACGAGCACTGCCGTAGCGCGGTCGGTAGCGCAGAGTTGTCGGAGGCGGGTACAGCCCGAGCTCCTCCATGACCGGGTCTTCCGAGGTCTTAACAGAATCATCTGCGCTTGTTGGCACTTCAAAACGCGCCAAGCTCCGCCCAAGCACCTCCGCTTCTGCTGGACTCAGCTGATCAGGTACGCCAATCTCCTCCCGTCCGGACGCAGTTTCCGCATGCACAGCAGTAGCGGAAACAACCAGCGCGATGCCATGGTTAACCGCTGCCTCCCACAACGTTGACTGCGCTTCCACGACGGTCAGCAAAACTACCGAGGTCTCCGACCCCGCCGCGTCAAAAATCGGTGTCAGTTCAGTGACATCTAGCTGTCCGTTCGAATCCGTCAGCACAATCAGCACAGCAGCTGGCAGTGTGTCGATAGCCGTGAGCAGCTCAGTCAGCTGCACACACGTCGCCGCCCGCAACCGCGCTGGGCCACAGGCATCAGTAACTGCGGGGTGTCCGTGGTGTGGCGTCCATTTCAGCCATTCCCACTCATCTCCCACAACTGCAATCAGGCAATCCTCCGGATGATGCAGCGCAGCAGCTTGGGCGACCATCGCTCGAGCCAGCCCCTGCGCCGCGGTATCTCCAGTGAGCGCGATAATCTCAAAGGCCGACACATCTATGGCAAAGGGCACTCCCTCAACCTGACGAGCCGATCGAATAACTTCCCGCAGTGCTACGGCGGAAACCGGATCCAGTTTCTCGGGCGCCGGAATTGCCGGTGGTGTTACAGGCGTTGCGGGCTGCTGCGTTGCCACCCCGATGCGCAGCTGCAAGAAATCCGAGTCCCCCTTTCGACGCTCGCACGCCCGCCCCATCGCCCCCAGCTGCCACAGAGTTCCAGGCCGAGGGTGGATAAACTGCGCCGATTCACGCTGCATCCTCGCTGCTTTCGCCACCGCGCGGCGAATACTGGACAAATGCCTCTGATAGTCCTTCCGCGCCGGTGCCATGTCCTTATTTCCCGCCCCGCCCGACACCATCATGCCCACAGTGGAAAACACCATCATCAGCGGAAACATAAACGACATCGGGTTACGTCCCATCCCAGAGACAAACATCAACACCACCATGCCGACCACCGCCACGACCATGATTAACGGCATGAGTGCACGCATCAGCGGCACCGGCTGTGGCTCCGGCGCTTCTGGAGGCGCATCCGGCGCGATTGTGCCTGTCATAGGCTGCGGCCCCGCTTTTCGGGTAGCCGAAATCTCCGCCTGTGCACTAGTCACAAAAATCCCCCCGCTATGTGTCGCCCCTTGTGTTCACTCGACGGCCAATCCCCCGACCAATCGGTGTACGCATAGCTTAAATCACACTCCGGATTCTCGCAGCGCATGACCGAAACTGATAGCGGGGGCACGCGCAGTTACTACTCCGAGTAGCGCTCTAGCGAGTTGTACGACACTCTAGAGGGACTAAAGCATGCAGAATTCATGGGGGAAATACATGCTGGGGGAACTCATTCGCGTGCGCATTGATGCCGCACACATGCCCGAAGACACCAACCGAGCACACGCAGACCTTGCGTTACCGACCAACGTCGCAATCGCCGCACTTGTACCGGATATCCTGCAAATTTTCGATATCGACATTGCGGACTTCCCGCTGGCACAGTGGCAGCTACGGACCGCCGCTGGCACGATTTTGCTTGCCGACGACACCCTGAACGATGCCGGTATTGCACCAGGCGAACGCCTGGTTGTTATCAACGACCCAGGTCCCGTGCCCAAACCTCGACTCTTCGATGCCGCCGATGCTATTACCGACACCACCTATACCGACGGTATCGGGACGGCTGATTTGGTTGTTGGCTGTACCGCCGCCCTCGTGGCCACGGCTTCAATCGCAGCTGCCTCACTGAGCTTGAGCAGTACCGATTCCACACTGGCCGCGGCAATCAGCTTCATCGCGCTGCTGGCAGTAGCCGGTGGACTGCGCCTGGCGCTGTTGCGTAGCGCAAAACCGGCGATTGTCATGTCCCTGGAGCTGCAAGTGCTCATTCTGGGCACCGCTTCGGGACTCTGCTTCGTTGGCCTCGACCTACACCGCATACTCACCGACTGGCCGCCGACTGCTGCGATTAGTGTCGCGCTTGCCGTCATCGGTTTGATTTTTCTCATTTCCAACACCGGCGACGGCGACAACCGCATCACCGTTACCCTGGGCGCGGCGAGTCTCAGTGCTGCAGTTACCTTCGGTATTTACGCTGCGGCTGTCGCACTTTTCCACAACTCGGTTCAATCAGGAGCGCTCACCGCTGCTAGTGCAGTCATCCTGATACTGCTGGCACCTTCCATCGCTATCAAGGCTGCCGGTATTCGCGTACCCAAAGTCCCTGCCGCCGGCGAGAGCTTCGATGACAGCGAAACTCCCGAAATATCCCACAACGCACCTAAGCGAGCGGGGTGGATTCTCGATGGCATCCTCTGCAGTGGCACCGGAAGTCTCAGCATCTTCACCCTGGTGGTACTTTTCTCCGGAGCCTATGGGAACAGGTGGTGGCCTCTGGGCATGGCTGCTGCTGTCATAGTCTTTTGTGCAATTCATTCCCGTGGCCAAGCCCGGAAAGTAGCTTCCACCTGCACTGCTTTAGCTGGTCTTGCCGTCATTGTGGCCGTCGCTTTTCAACAGTGGTTCGAGGGTAATTGGCCAGTCTCCGCTGGCCTTGTCGCCCCAATGCTTGCAGCCACCGCCTTAGCCGCATTTCCCGCGTCACGCATCTCACCTACAACGCGCCGCATAGCTGAGCTAACCGAGGCCTGCAGTATCGCCGTTATTTTGCCCATTGCGGCCATCATTGCCGAATTCCCTGAGTTCGTAAGTGGGTTCTTCCAGTGAAAAACCCACTTTTCATGAATGCCATAAAAACTCGTCTCACCGCCACGGCCGCACTTTCCACAGTGCTTATCTCGACGTTGACGGCGGCCACCGCAGTAGCACCGTCGGGCATCGCACCAATAGCGGCTGCCCAGAACAGCCAGGACTGCGTGGCCACGATGCTGTCGTCGGAAAGCGCACTGCATGAACCGACGGTGATCGAAAAAGCGCTTCGGTTTCGCCAAGCATGGCAACTGACGACGGGTGCGGGGATTACGGTGGCGGTAATCGATACCGGGGTCTCACCCAATGAGCGCCTAGGCGAGGTTCTCGACGGTGGCGATTTTGTCGACGGCAACAGCGGGTTCGTAGACTGCGACGGTCACGGAACTCTAGTAGCTGGCATTATTGCAGGCCGGCCCGGTGCCGATGGTTTCGCCGGACTGGCGCCCGACGCGCACGTGTTGTCGATAAGACAAACAGCCGATGGCGAAGGCAATTTGGAGTCGCTGGCACAAGCTATCGACAGGGCCGTCGCGGAGGGCGCGCGGGTCATCAATATCTCGCTCACATCGTGTGCCCCGGCAGGCGTAATGCCCCAAGGTGCAACAGATGTTGCTGAGAGCGTCGCACGCGCGGAAGTCTCAGGCGCAGTAGTGGTCGCAGCGGCAGGCAATAAGGGCGATAGCTGTCAGGACGGATCCGTAGCGTGGCCCGCAGTTCTGCCGGAGGTAATCGCAGTATCAGCAGTACAGTTCGACGATGCCGGCCAAGCACAACCCGCGGAGTATGCAATCACGGGACAATGGGTCAATGTCTCCGCTCCCGGCGGCCCCGTACTCGGCCCCGATCCGCGCACCCCCACCGGTCTCATAGACCGCCACGTGCTCGGGTCCGGGGATAACACCCGAGATCAACAGATTGCCGGCACCAGCTTTGCCACGCCAACCGTGTCGGGCACAGCTGCCCTACTGCTGGCACGAAACCCAGAGCTTTCCCCAGCACAGGTTCGCGACATCATCCTTAATTCCGCGAGCCCAATTAGTTCCGGGCTCGGCCTTGGTCGCGGCATCATTGCACCTTATGACGCTCTGATTTGGACCACCGTAGACACCGCTGCGCAGCACGCAGCCAACCCCGCTGCCGCACCGGCTCCGCCGGATCTGCTTTCTTCGCAGGAGCGCAATGCACCGCTCCGGGCGACTGGTTTGCTCCTGATATGCGCGCTGGGCCTAGGTGCCTGGCTGCTCTCGCGTCCCAGACAGCGGCCCTAGCGCCGCCTGCTTACTCAGCTCAGGGCCTCCACGCAGCGCGGCCAGCACTTCCCAGTCCACTGGTCGCGTGCCACCGCTATCGGCATTGGTTGATGCATTAAACCCGAGGGCAGCCAACGTCGTGCGATCGTGCACAGCAAAGCGCATCCCCTCTGGCGAAATGACGTGTACAGCCCCATTTACGCTTACTGCGATCGAGCTGCGCTCACGGCTGCGACCATCCACGAAACCGTCGACGGCCACACCCGAACCGTCGGCATGCGGGTAATCCACGTGCCGCCCCTCCGGAGCATGCTGCGACCACTGCACGAGAGCTTGCGGCCGTCCTGCTATCCGGCCGGTACACAGCCAGCCATCAGCATCGGCAAACGTCAACGGCTTTTCAGGTAGTCCCGGGACTACTGGCGCATTCGCAACGGGAACTGCCGCCAGCTGCCCTTCACTGGCCTGCAGAACTGGACTATGCGCAGCTAATAGCTCTCCTAGCACCGGGGAGAGAATCGCGGCACCGTCGTCAAGCACGATAACGCGCCGCTGCCCGATCTCGACCACATTGCCGACTGTGTCGAATGGGGCGGCGAAGTGTGTGGGTGCGCCGCGGTTTGGAATTGCTGGCGCGGCCAGAATCGGAACCTCCGGAATCGTTCTGAGCAATGCAGGGGTGACAGGCCGGACTGCGGAGCGCTCCAACCCCAGCGCTCGAGAAACAGCGGCGTGCTCCGGGTGGTTGATATCCAACCGCGAGCGGTAGCCCTGCGTAATCAGCCAGAGGTTTTGGCCATCGGCAACAACGGCACTGTCCGAGTGGGTCCGGGTAAGCTGCTGCGGTTCCCCACGTACTTCCTCAAGACGCGCAAGTGACTCTGCAACAATCCACGGTTGCCCGAGGTCTTGCACCGTCCGCTCGCATAAAGACAGTGCCAGCTCCGGCGCACCTGCGCTGCCCTTCTTGGCAGCTCCCGAGGCCCCAGAGCCTGCCGGCGCGGCCGGAACTGCTGGTGCGCCCTCAATCCCGACAGCAAAACTGATGTCCTCTTTGTCCAACTCGCTACTGCGCACCCGTTTCGGCTCAGCAGGATTGCCCAAAATTAACCGCGCCGATGCGAGATTCGCGACTGGATGCAATCGACCATTGACACGTACATGTAGGCCCTCCGACCCCGACACGACAATCAGCTGCTCATTGGAGCTAGAACCGCCCTGCGGCCGCACCAACGACAGCACCGCAGTGCCGGCGGCCAGTAAAACCACCAGCGCACAGCTGATAAACAGTGCTCGCGTTCGCGTGCGCAGAGGGTCGTGCAGCATTCGCGAATCCGCACGCACAAGCGCGTGCTCAATCCGACGAATCAAGAATCGATGACCGCTGACCTGGCTAGGCGTAGTCGGCGTACGTGGCATGAGTTTCCCCCAAAACTATTCCCCCAAATAATCTCTACCCTGCAGAGTAAGCCAGGCCGCGCTACTGTGCGACCAGGGGAATTTTAGTGGGGAACATATTGGGGGGATTTTCACATGCCATTGTCATTGTGGCTGCTCATTACAGCAATAACCATCACTGCAGGCGCGCATGTCTCTGTGCGCGGCCGCAGCCTTCGCGACCGCCTGCGACGCACCGAACCAGGACAACTCATCGGGCTACGTCTCACGCCAGGCCTGCGCAACCAGCTAAGCGCTGCAGATATCGTCTCGCTTGCCGACGACAGCCCAGTGACCCTGGATGCGCTGTGCTTTTATCACATTGCGCCGGAAGTCCGCGGAGAGCATGCACACCGCTACTTCCGAGCAGCCGAGCGCTCCGACACGAGCCCTGAGCCCTGGACACATCTGGTGGCAACTCTTCCGGTGGAAGCCTCCGCTGACAAAGCCCTACGCTTCCTCATCCACCGGCTGGGAACCCTTGGTATTCGCGCACGGCGATTAACGGCACAGGAGTGTGCTCTGACTGAGAGCTCTGCGGAGGTAGTGCAGCTGCGCCGCACTGGACGCTCTCATCATGTGGCGGCGTTGGGGCGCAAACCGCACCTGTGGTTAAGCCGACAACGCGACATCGCTATCACTAATGGTCCGGCGCAGGTCATAGGAGCCGGGAGCAGCGGACAAACCATCACAATGTGTCCCGCGAAACTCCCCCGATTGGAGGTCGACTGCGGCAATCAGGACATTTGTGAGCTGCTCATCGGAATGCTCTCCCTCGGCTATCGAGTAGGAATTCGCACGGCCCGACCACATTTCTATACTGTGGCCCTTGATCTGGGCGCAGTACTTCTCGCGCGAGCTGGAGACGACACCGTCGATGTGGTTGTTGTCGAAGAGTATGAGCCCGACCTGTGTACTGGAATCGCGAGAATCATCGAGGTCAGTCGTACAGGTTCGCCCACGGCAGCAGCGGAAATGCCAGCTTCGTGCCCTCGACTGGCGATGGGCGAATTCACCTGGACGCTATCTACCGCCCGCACTACCGATGAATTGCAGCCACTAGCTATGCGGGCAACTAGCGGTTCAGTCCCGGAATCAACGCACCCAAATCTGGCAGACCGCCCGGCGCCTGGGAGCCGTCAGGCTCACCCTGCTGCGCCGGGTCATTCGGAGCGCCATTTTCTTGGCCACCCGGCTGACCGCCTGCTGCAGGAGGCACATCCTCCTTCGGCATCTGTGCACCGGTGACATTGCCATTGTCGATAGTGGCAGCGCCCGCTGGTCCCGAGCACTCCAGAGTAGACGGGCCATAGGCCGCGCAGTTGTAACCGAATGCGCTCAACTGAGAATTCGCTGGCAGCGTCTTCATCTCACCCGCCGGCGGGAACGTAAGGACCTCGTAAGTAACTCCCCCCGGGTTCCAGGACACAGCATTGGCGGGAACCTTGTTTCCCGTGCCGTCATCGACCATCGGAGGATTGGCAAGATTCACCTGGCAGGCCAAGTAGGCGTCACCGCTCAGATCGTTGAGGAAGCAACGTGTCGTGCCATCCTCCAACTGAAAGAGTCGAGTATTTGGGCCGTCCGCCGGGGTGTAGTCCGCATCATTGACCTGGGTGATTGCAGGAGTTTCCGTCGGCGTCTCTGATTTTGTCGGTGTCGTCGACTCCTCAGTCGATTTCGGCGGAGTCGAGGATTTGGTCTTTGCGGAAGAACTGACGGAGCGATTCGAGACTTCCGGCTTAGCCGGCTCGTCGTCTCCACATCCGGCCAGCGCGAAAGTCATCATCACACCGGCTGCGATCGTTGCCATAAATTTATTCATCCGC
Organism: Corynebacterium sp. HMSC065H09; assembly: GCF_001812845.1. Lineage (NCBI taxonomy): Bacteria > Bacillati > Actinomycetota > Actinomycetes > Mycobacteriales > Corynebacteriaceae > Corynebacterium > Corynebacterium sp. HMSC065H09. Next base: position 163,240 of record NZ_KV810606.1, on the reverse strand, counting down.
ATGGTGTCCTAACCTACCCGACCATCGCTCCATCCCCTAGTAGCCGAGGGAGGAATTACTTCCGGAGAACTAGCTCGCATCTCGTCGATGCGTTCTGGCGTAATCACGTCATTGAAGGCGAAGATAGTTACTTCCCTATCTCGATAAACAGGGGTTACCCCTGGAGCTACCCAGAGCCCTTCACCAGGAAACTCTAAATCCTCCTTGGAATCCCAAATACCCGGGGGTGACAAATAGATGAATCCCACGTTCAGCTTTCGGGCTGAGCGATCGACATCGTTCACCCCATCCGGCCGGTCGGGGTCTGGAAAACCGAGGTAATCAGCGTGCCAATACAGCATTGAGGTGGCAGTCCACTTATTCGCCACTGGCCAGTCATAGTGCGGGAACACTACTGGCAAGTCATTGCGAGCGTACATCCAGCTGGACCCCTCCGGCGGATTGGTAAACGTGCGGTACTTATGTGCCTCCGGCTGCTTGGCCAACCAATCAAATGCCTTCAAGTCAGCCTTGGAAATGATTTGCCATTCCCTAGGGCTCTTGTAGGCGAAATCCGCAGCGCTAGCATTAGACGCCACTCCATAGACCACAAGTACAGCAGAGCTCACCGTCGCTAAGCTCAACCCCAGAACCCGCCCCGTCGATGGCACCTTTGACTCACTAATTCGAGCCGCCCACGCGCAGCCCCACGCAACGGCGATACCCGCAAACGCGGAATACAGGTACGCGGTGACCATCACCAACCGGTGAGGCGTCGAATAGTGAAGATCCGTATACAGCGCGAGAATATCGCCCGGCACGCCACCAAAATGATTGAGCGCGTGGGTCGTCATCAACACCGAAACAAACCAGGCCGGTACTACCCACACCCGTCGGCGCGAAGTACCTGCGAAAACCAAAAACGCCATCCCGATGAAACCAAGGATGATAATTGGCCAGAACGGCCGGAATTCCTCAGTGTGGCGTGTCAACATCGTGGCGCCTCGATACCACGCATCGAAACGATCGAGGTCGTCTACTTCAGCACTAACCGCGCGCACATCCTCGGTCTGAGAAGTTCCCGTAAGCCACTGCGGCAGGAGAACCGCCACTGCTGGCACGAAGGCGGCTGCAATCACCGCGACGTCGTAAAGCCTGGCGCGAACCGCACCCAGTTCAGGATGCGCGGGACGCGGCAGGCGGTAGCACAACCACCAGATTGCACCGAGCATAACGACTGTAGGTACCGATGCCGGATGGAGCTCTCCGATACCGATTATCGAAAGCGCGGCGCTCAAGATGCGCTGAGGTGCGTGTGGGAGCGACGTAACAAAGGCAAAAACGGTAATCGCTAGCGCAATCGAGACCTGGTACGGCCAGGCCCCCACGAAGACCCCGACGGGCATCAATACCGGAAGCGCTGCGGAAACAAGCGCTGCAACCCCTGCAGCAACGGCAGTGGACAGCTTTCGGCGATCAATAATTCTCCAGGTGAGCGCCGCAGCCGCCGTGGGTATGGTCACGGCCGGAATGATAATGCCGAGGTAATTGACTGCCTCGGTGATTGGTAGACGGACAATCAATACCCAAAGCGCACCGAACGCATGCCATGCGGCGGGATAGTAGGACACCGCCTGAGTTTCCACATTCTGGATCTCGCCCATCCTAGTGGCCGAGGCCATGCCGTCTTCCGTAATCGAACGGAGCACACTTGCATGCCAGAGTGTGTCCCAGCCTTGCTGGATGGTCGCCATCCCCTCGGACATTGAAGCGATGCGGCCGATAGCGGTCCACGTGAGAACCGCCGCTGCGATGATGACCCCGATACTTGCGATTAGCCCATAGCCCAACTCGCGCCATCGACTTGCGGCGGGCGGCTGCGTCTCGGCCGACACTGAGCGATCGACACTACCGCGCCGCCGCCGAATCAAAGCGCTGCCGCCACTCCAGCAAAGCGCGAGAAGTAGTGTCACGGCCCAGCAGATAGACGCACTGACCAAGGTGAAGCGCACATCGATAGCGCCGAGCGCCCACCCTGCGGTGCCTGCGATACCAAACGTCACCGCAGGACCGAGGGCCAGAGCCCACGGAGTACGAACGCCGCTGGCTCGCACTACAACAGCGCCGGGGATTACGAGCAGCGCAACCAAGCTAACAATTGCCCACACCACTACCGAACACTCCTCCTACGGTCACTTTCTTCAGGGAATATTACCGAGAGCTTGTACATTTAAGCCTCGTCCACATCTGTCCGGGCATCACGACGCTCGCGGGTCTGCTCCGCCCTGGCCGCCAAATCAGCATCGCCGGGGTAATCAACACCTACCAGGCTGAGCCCACGCGCCTCTGCCACCGGGACCAACGGGGAACGCTTCTCTTCACTCAACAACTGTTCAGTGAATCCAACCGCACGTCGCCCCTCACCGACACTAAGGCAGGCCCCAACCAGTGAGCGCACCATAGACCAGCAGAACGCGTCGGCAGTCACATGGGCCTCGTACAGCTCTGGTTCTTCCCGCGTAGATACGTCGAACCACTGGAACTGCTGTAAATCTCTAGTGGTCGTCGCATGCGGCTTGTGTCGGCAAAAAGCGGCAAAGTCATTGAGCCCCAGTAGGGCATCAGCCGCCACCTGCATGCGGTTGATGTCCACTGACCGCCGCCAGTGGGCCGTATCGCGAGCACGGGTAGGAAGCGGGCCACTGACGCAACTAGTGACACGGTAGACATAGTGCCGACGTAACGCGGAAAAACGGGCATCGAAACCCGGGGGCGCAAACGAGGTGCCCCGAAGCGTCACGTCCGCGGGCAATAGTCGCGCTACACGACGAACCAAATTACCCGGATCCCCTGCGATAGAACGTGTGTCTAAACAGGAGACAGGAACATCTGCGTGAGCCACCTGCCCGGAGGCATGGACACCAGCATCTGTACGACCGGCCACAGTCAGTTGCACTGGAGTGCGCAACACCTTCTCCAGAGTGGATTCCAACGTCGCCTGCACAGTCCGCACCGGTTCTCCCGTGGGCTTATCGCGCTGAGCAGCCCAACCGTGGAAATCTGTCCCGTCATAAGCAATGTCAAAACGCAACCGAACCAGGTCGGAGTCGGTGCTCCCCATAGCGGCACGATCGGGAGAATCGCACGGGGCATCCGGAGTCGTTGGAGTAAGTGATGTCACGGTTAACAGATTGTAGCCGGGACCCCGGATTAGAGAATCAGCAGTTTCCACCGCAGGGTCTCCGTATAGCTCTCAATGTTGGTGCGTAATCCGTCGGTGTAACCGGAGGCAGAACTGGGGACGGGCGCTATGCACCGTCGTTAAGCACAAAGAACCCCCGGGAGAGCGTTCAGATATGAACTGCTCAACGGGGGTTCAAAGCTGTGAAGGCCAGAAGCCGTCGGCGAGGGGAATTACTCCTCCTCTGCAGCCTCAGCCTCAGTAGCCTCAGCCTCTTCGGCCTTTGCCTCTTCAGCCTGCTTGGAAGCAGCGGCGCGAGTTGCGCGAGTTGCCTCAGCAGTTGCGGTCTCTTCCTCAACCAGAGCGATCAGAGAGATCGGGGCATTGTCGCCCTTGCGGTTACCCAGCTTGATGATGCGGGTGTAGCCGCCGTCGCGATCAGCGAACTGCGGACCGATCTCGTCGAACAGCTTCTTAACTGCGTAGTTGTCGTTAAGCAGCTTTGCAACGTTGCGGCGATCTGCGAGAGTGCCGCGCTTTGCCTTGGTGATCAGCTTCTCAACGTACGGACGCAGCAGCTTGGCCTTGGTGTCGGTGGTCTTAATCTTGCCGTGCTCGATGAGCTGCTTCGCGAGGTTGGCCAGAATCTTCTTCTGGTGCGAAGCGGAGCCGCCGAGACGGGAACCCTGCTTAGGGGTAGGCATAGGTATCTCCTCGTTTTAATGAAGTCGCGTCGGTGAACTACTCGTCGTAGCCAGCGCTTGCGCCATCAGTCCAGTCAGCGTCATCGCCCGAGGCAGCGTCCAAATCAGCGACAGCAGCCGGGTCGAAGTTGTTCGGGGAATCCTTCAGAGCGAGGCCAAGCTCAGCGAGCTTCTCCTTGACCTCATTGATGGACTTGTCACCGAAGTTGCGGATATCCAGCAGATCCGACTCGGTACGAGCAGCGAGCTCACCGACAGTGTGGATCTCCTCACGCTTGAGGCAGTTGTAGGAGCGCATAGAGAAGTCCAGATCCTCAATCGGAGTCTGGTACGCAGCGACATCCTCAGCCTCGCGCGGGCTCGGGCCAATCTCGATGCCCTCAGCAGCCTCGTTCAGCTCACGTGCCAGACCGAACAGCTCAACCAGAGTCTTGCCTGCCGACGCCATTGCGTCGCGGGCGGTGATCGAGTTCTTGGTCTCGACATCGATGATCAGCTTGTCAAAGTCGGTGCGCTGCTCAACACGAGTAGCCTCCACCTTGTAGCTGACCTTCAGAACTGGCGAGTAAATCTGGTCCATCGGAATGCGGCCGATTTCGCCACCGGAGTTCGGGGTCGCCGGCACGTAGCCACGACCACGCTCAACGATCATCTCAATATCCAAGCGACCGGAATCATTGAGAGTAGCGATGTGGTGGTCCGGGTTATGAATCTCCACACCTGCTGGGCACTCAATGTCTGCAGCGGTCACCGCGCCTGCACCTTCGCGACGCAGGTAAACGGTAGCCGGCTCATCGAACTCGCTCGAGAGCACCAGACCCTTGATGTTCAGGATGATGTCGGAGACATCTTCCTTCACGCCCGGGATAGTGGTGAACTCGTGCAGCACACCGTCAATGCGGATGCTGGTGACTGCAGCGCCCGGAATGGACGACAGCAACGTACGACGAAGAGAGTTACCGAGGGTGTAACCGAAACCCGGCTCCAGCGGCTCAATGACGAACCGGGAGCGAGAGGAATCAATGTAGTCCTCAGTCAGCGTTGGGCGCTGGGAAATGAGCATTTTCGAAAATCCTCCAGGTGGCGACCGCTATATGACGCCATAGGGAATGAATGGATGCAAGCGAAGTTGGTTATTACTTCGAGTAGAACTCGACGATCAGCTGTTCCTGAAGCGGAATGTCGATCTGTGCGCGTTCCGGGGTCTGGTGCACGAGGATGCGCAGGGACTCAGGAACAACCTGAAGCCATGCCGGGACGACAGCGTCGACCAGGTTCTCCTGTGCCTCTTCGAACCAAATCATCTTCTGCGACTTCGGGCGCACGTCGATGATGTCGTACTGGCTTACCTGGAAGGACGGCACGTTGATCTTCTTACCGTTAACGGTGAAGTGGCCGTGGGAAACCAGCTGACGAGCCTGGCGACGGGTACGAGCCAGACCAGCGCGGTAGACAACGTTGTCGAGACGCGACTCCAGCAGGACGACGAGGTTATCGCCTGTCTTGCCCGGACGACGGTGAGCCTCGGCGTAGTAGCGACGGAACTGCTTCTCCATCACGCCATAGGTGAAACGTGCCTTCTGCTTTTCCTGGAGCTGGAGCAGGTACTCCGACTCCTTGATACGAGCGCGGCCAGCCTGCCCCGGAGGGTAGGGACGACGCTCAAAGTTCATGTCGCCACCGACGAGGTCGACGCGGAGACGACGGGACTTACGGGTTGCGGGACCGGTATAACGGGCCATTTCTGTTCTCTCCTTACCCTATTCCTAGACGCGACGACGCTTCGGCGGACGGCAGCCGTTGTGCGGCTGAGGGGTCACATCCGAGATCGAGGACACCTCAAGGCCAGCGGCCTGGAGGGAACGGATGGCGGTTTCGCGGCCCGAACCCGGACCCTTAACGAAAACGTCAACCTTCTTCATACCGTGCTCCATGGCCTTACGAGCAGCGTTCTCGGCGGCCATCTGAGCAGCGAACGGAGTGGACTTACGAGAGCCCTTGAAACCGACGTGACCAGAGGAGGCCCACGAGATAACAGCGCCCTTCGGGTCCGTGATGGACACGATGGTGTTGTTGAAGGTGGACTTGATGTATGCGTGGCCCTGAGCCACGTTCTTCTTTACAACGCGACGGCCGGTACGACGGCCGCGTGCGGACTTCGGAGCTGCCATGTTTTACTTCTTCTTTCCGGCGATCGTCTTCTTCGGACCCTTACGCGTACGTGCGTTGGTCTTGGTGCGCTGACCACGGACCGGCAGGCCACGACGGTGGCGCAGACCCTGGTAGGAACCAATCTCAATCTTGCGGCGGATATCAGCCTGAACCTGGCGGCGGAGATCACCCTCGACCTTCCAGGTAGCTTCAATCACGTCACGCAGCGCAGCAACCTGCTCATCAGTGAGAGCGTCGGTGCGCAGATCCGGAGAGATGCCGGTCTTCTCCAGCAGCTCATTAGCACGGGCGGGGCCGATGCCATAGATGTAGGTAAGAGCGACCTCCATACGCTTGTTGCGTGGCAGGTCAACTCCAGCAAGGCGTGCCATACGGCAATTTCCTTCCGGTTGATGCGGTGGTTTACTCCACTGCCATCCTTTCCAGACCCGGCTTACTCGGTCGGACGCCGAGTCGCGTAGGTGTTATAGAAAGGCTCCAGCCACCGTTGCCGGAGGTATTCTCGCTTACTTCTGTGGAAAAGCTTTCTTAAAGAACCGCCGCGCCGAACTGCTGAGGCACCAGGCCTCAACATCACGCGGCCGTCACCAGAAGCAGCTAGGACGGTGGAGTTTCTGTCTAGTTAGTAAATGAGCCCATAACCACTACCAACAGTGGTCAGGTCGATTTACTTGTAGCGGTAGACGATTCGCCCACGCTCGAGATCGTACGGAGAAAGCTCCACTACGACTCGGTCTTCCGGGAGAATACGGATGTAGTGCTGGCGCATCTTGCCACTGATATGGGCGAGCACCTTGTGCCCGTTGTCCAGCTCCACTCGGAACATCGCGTTCGGCAAGGGCTCGACGACGCGACCCTCAACCTCAATTGCGCCTTCCTTTTTAGCCATGTCCTCCACGTCTCTCTGGCGGATACCCGGGACAATCCCGGCACCAGTTGGGAAATCTCTACTCTGCCTGGTGTTTTAGCAGTTCCGTGCAGGGATAATCATCACTGCAGCGACACTGCGCCCACACCATCGCCCAACTTTACACGCGACCTGCGTTTTTACCAAATACGACCACTATGGGACCGGTTGCAAGCGACGGCAGGCGGATTCGCTCCACGCGCTCAGAATTCATCGCAGCCTTTATGGCAACATTCTGACCTTTCGCGTGGCCCTCACGCACTAGTTATTAATATCGAGAAGTCAAAATACGGGGGCCGTCCGCCGTGGCGGCAACTGTGTGCTCCCAATGGGAGGCCGGCATTCTATCGGCGCTGACGACCGTCCAGCCGTCGTCAAGCTCATCACTACCCCACTCGCCGCCGAGAATGAGCATCGGTTCAATGGCCAATACGGAGCCTTCGACGATGCGGGGCCCCTTTCCTGCTTTGCCTTCGTTGGGAAGGAAGGGATCCATGTGCATCTCGCGCCCAATGCCGTGCCCGCCGTATCCATCGACGATGCCGAGTTCAATATCGTGGCGCAGTTCAGCCTCACGGGTGGCCATTTCAAGCGCATACGAAATATCGGTGAGGCGAGCGCCCGGCACCATGGCCTTAATACCTTCGGCGAGGACCTCTGATGTCGCGATGTTTAGTTTTTCGACATCTTCACTCAGCTTTCCGACACCGAAAGTCAGTGCCGAATCGCCGTGCCAACCGTCCAAAACTGCGCCACAGTCAATCGAGACCAGGTCACCTTCGGATAGAACTGTGGCCGAGGACGGAATGCCATGGACGATAACTTCATTCACGGATGCACAGATAGATGCCGGGAAACCTTCATAACCAAGGAAAGATGGCGTTGCACCCGCATCGGTAATGACCTGATGCGCAATCTCATTGAGATCCGCCGTGGTCACCCCTGGCTTAGCGGCATCTCGGCAGGCTAGCAATGCACGACCGACGATCTCGCCGGCCGCTTGCATCGCATCCAGCTCTCCCTCGGTGCGGGCAGGAACTACTTTACGGCGGCGTCGAAAACTCATCACGCTGGTTGAGTCTACTCTGACTCAGAAAATAGCCACCGGCTAGCCGCATCCCACCACCTACGAAGGCACCGCTACCTCAGCCAGCACTTTGCTTCATGCATTTTTGCATCGCGTTGCATGGGAATTTTTATGGATGTTCATTGGTGACAGTTGATCCGCAATCGACTTGCTTCAATTTTCGCGCAGTTTACTCCCAAAGATGAGCTGCCTTACGATAACTGGCATGCATTCACTGTTGAAGTCCACGCAGATTGCTGGCGTTGTTATTGCTGCCAGCTCGCTTTTCCTGATTGGCGCATGCTCAAGCAACCCCGAACCGGCGCCAGCGCCGACTGTCCCTTCCACTTCCCCTGCTGCGGAATCGCCGGAGACCCCTGGAAGCACCGCGGGTTTCATGGGCACCTCTGCACTGCCTGAGTCAATCCAGAATTTCACTCCTGATGCTGTTAAGGAAGCGGTTGGCAGCTGCGTCGAGTCGGATGACTCTAAACCCGTCATTTTTGGCAGCGAGAGCGTACATGGCTTCACCTGCGTAATGACTGTTGGCGACGGCGGCACTGCGATGCTCAGTACGGCCGAGGACCCGGCCACTGTCAGCCGGATTAATGAAAAGGCTGAGTCCGTCGAGAACTACGTGCCATACGAGCTACCCGGCAAGCACGCATTTAGCGGCGTCAACAAGGGCTCCCCTTTCGTTATGGTCATCGACGAGGATAACCGCATCTACCAGGAGTTTGTTTTCGCGAATATTGGTGCCGAGGCCGCACAGCCCCTTATCGACGAAATCATTCAGGACTTCCAGTAGCCCCAACCTGCAGTTCAATCCAGGGAACTCACCCAGCATCAACTCTCCGCTGCCGTAACGCTCTGATTTCGCTACGGTCGGAGCACTTCTGCTGTACTCCCCCCCCCCAGAAGAGTCTTCACCTCCCGCCAGCGTTACCCCTACGCCTCACTATCGCCCGCCCCCTTCGTCATCCACGTCCGCACCGCACCCGCCCGCACCGTTGGGGTCAGTGTCATCCTTATCGCCTTGGTTACGCTTCGCCCCGTTTTGCCGAAGTATTCGCCGCAACCAACGTCCTGGGTTATCAAAAGCGTTTGAATCTTGATTCGAGTTCCTGTTGTCCTCTTCCGATGAATCATTCGTCTTTCGGTCTTTTCCTGGCTCAATCCACACCACCCGTTCCGTTTCGACAGGCTCCCCTTCACACTCATCCGGCCGCAACGTCCACCAGGATTTGTCATTCGACCGATTGTCATCAATCTTTCGATGCGTACCAGGGTCAACAAATGTCAGATTTGAAATGTCCGTTGCCCCGCCCCTCACCCAGGACTCAATATGATGCATATCGCACATAGCCGGTGGCGTAGCTTTGCCCGGCGCGGAAGATCCGCCCTCCTCACCGCACAGCGCAAGGTACTGGGCCATCGTCCCTAGTCTCTGCGATCGGCCAAGAAACAGACTCTGCCCCTTGTCTCCCAAAACCTGCAAGAACGAATTTCCGGCCACAACCCTCTCGATCGCCTCAGCGATTGACATTCGCACGCCACCATCGCTGATTGCTTTCCCCGCCCCCGGCAGCTTCCAACCATCCGTGCCTTGCAGCTTTACGCCCGCGATTTTCGCGATATCCGAAATATGGGCCACAGTGACAACCGACGTGGTGCCCCGCACCGGCTTTAAGGTCGCACCTATCCCAAAACCGGCATCGACCGCAGCCTCAAGTGCATCATGAAACCGCTGCTCTGGAGCGCGCTCATCCTTAGCGCCTTCCTCCAAGAGTCCACCCGGCCGGCCGTAGTCAGCCTGCAACCTCTTCAGCATCGCCGCGAAGTGCGGCGTAATCAGCCCCGTCAACCGACTCATACCGTCGGCTCGCTGCGGTCCGATCTTCACTCCCCGCAGCCGCTGCCTGTCCTCATCCGTATATGGATCATCCAATCCCAACATCGCCCGCAGTCGATGTGACAGCGCACCCAAGTCGTCGACACGCACCTGTGTCACAACCTCACTGGCATGCTCATCCAAGGCCTGCGCCACCCGCGCATGTTCTGATTTCGGGAGACCTTTGACAGCTTTATCAATCTTTTGAACCGCATCCGCCCCTACGACCCCTTCGGATACCTTGTCCCGCAGAGCAGGCATTCTTTCATCATCGCTTTTCGACGAAAAAGGCTCCGCTTCCTTCCGGAGCCGCCCTAAACAACTAATTCGCTGACGAGCCTCCGCACGGGAAATATGAGACTCTTCCGCCAGCCAAGCAACTTTCCGATGATTCGATGAAGGTATCTCCGGCGCAAGCGCCGCCAAGTACTCCGCGTCAACTATGGCTAGGCGCTTCCGAGCCCTCTCAATCAATGCATAGGCATCTCGCATATGAACTGGTGATAAATCACCGAAGCTCTCCACAACTAACCGAGACAGAGCTTCGAATTGAGTTATCAAGTCTAATATCTGCGACACCGACAGTGCTTGATTCAGCCCCCTTGACGGCTCCTGACCTTGCGGTTGATTAGGTCGCATCATTCCCCTCCCCTCGAATCCCCTAGAAATCGCTTTCGCTTTTACTTCCCTAACTATCCCCTACTGCATACAAATATCGCACACCCATTCGGGTACGTCAATACTCTTTTTCGTATTTCTTTTCCCTTTTAGCTCCACACCATTCAAGCCAACTAGGCCCCTTCCCGAGCCCACTCAACACAAAAACCGCCCTTCCAAACCTCAACGGTTCGAAAGGGCGGCTTCAATAACCATCTACTACAGGTCAAACCCATCGGCCCGACCAACGCAAAGTTGCCAGAGCACCAAATACCGGCACGCCAGGAGCCTAGTTCAGCTTCTCCAGCTCAGCCATCGTGCGCTCGTTAATCTCCTCAACGGATCCCTCAGCGGCAATCTTGATGATCTTCTCCGAGTAGTAATCCAGCAAAGGAGCGGTCTCATTGGTGTACACATGCATGCGGTTGCGGATGACCTCTTCAGTGTCGTCTGCGCGACCACGGGCCAGCATGCGCTCGACGACGACATCCTCAGAAACGTCGAACTGTACGACCGCATCCAGCTCAGTGCCGAGGTTGGACAGCAGACGCTTCAGCTCTTCTGCCTGACCAACAGTGCGTGGGAAGCCATCCAACAGGAACCCCTTGGCAGCGTCGTCCTCATTCAGACGGGACTCGACCATACGCACAGTCACGTCGTCCGGAACAAGGTTGCCGGCGTCGATGTAGGACTTCGCCTCAATGCCGAGCGGAGTGCCTTCACCGATGTTTGCGCGAAACAGGTCACCGGTGGAGATGTGCGGGACACCGAGCTTCTCCGAGAGGATAGCTGCCTGAGTGCCCTTGCCTGCACCGGGAGGACCTACAAGTACGAGTCGCATTACTTCAAGAACCCTTCGTAGTTACGTTGCATCATTTGGCTTTCAACCTGCTTGACCGTCGTCAGCGCAACACTGACCAGAATCAGCAGGGCTGTACCTCCAAACATACCGCCTGTACCGGAGTTCGCGTCGCCAAGCCCCATATCAAGAGCGACATTTGGCAGAACAGCAATCAGCGCCAGGTACAGCGAGCCGACAGTCAGCAGGCGAATCAGGACGTAGGACAGGTATTCAGCAGTCGGACGTCCCGGGCGGAAGCCCGGAATGAATCCACCGTATTTCTTCATGTTCTCCGCCTGCTCGTGCGGGTCGTACTGCACGGAGGTGTAGAAGAAGGAGAAGAAGATGATCATCAGGAAGAACAGCAGAATGTACTGCCAACTGGACGGCGCCAGCAGGTACTGAATGACATTGCGCTGCCACCAGTTGTCCATGTTCGGATTCGACTGACCGGACTGAACAATCTGGGTAATCAGAACCGGCACGTAAATCAGAGAGGACGCGAAGATGACAGGGATAACACCGGCCTGGTTCACCTTCAGCGGCAGGTAGGTGGAAGATCCGCCGTACTGGCGACGACCAACCATGCGCTTTGCGTACTGCACCGGAATACGGCGCTGTCCCTGCTCAATGAAAATAACGCCGATGATGAGAATCAGCACGGCAACAATCACGGTGGCGAACACGACACCGGTGGTGGAGCGCAGAATGTTCGCTCCCTGCGCCGGCATACCAGCGGCGATACCGGAGAAAATCAGCAGCGACATACCGTTGCCGACGCCTCGGTCAGTGATGAGCTCACCCATCCACATGACCAGCACGGCACCGGAGGTCATCACAACGACCATCACCACGAGGTCAAAGACACCCGCATCCTTAACCAGCAGCGACTGCGAGCCACCCAGCAGGGCACCTCGGTCTGCCATGGCCACAATGCCTGCAGACTGCAGCAACGCCAACGCTACTGTGAGGTAGCGGGTGTACTGGGTCATCTTTGTCTGACCCGACTGCCCTTCCTTCTTCAACTGCTCGAAGTGTGGAATCACCACCGTGAGCAGCTGGACGATAATCGAGGCCGTAATGTACGGCATAATGCCGATGCCGAAAATCGCCATCTGCAGCAGAGCGCCACCTGAGAACAGGTTAATCAGCGAGTAAACGCTGGACTGATCTTTCGAAATCTGCTCGAGCTGCGCGTTGACCAACTGGTAGTCGATACCAGGGCTTGGAATCTGCGAGCCGATTCGGTACAGAATGATCATCGTCAGAGTGAAGAAGATCTTCTTACGCAAATCGGGATCGCGCAACGCCGCAATGAGACCGGAAGCCACGTGCATCCTCCCGAGGTCAAGAAATCCGCTTCTCCCACGCTTTTCCCGAAAGACTTACCCGCTTGTCCGCCAGCAGTCTTCCGTTTTAGTTAAGCAACGCGGATGACGTATTCCTCAAACCTTTAATTGACAGTATTTGACGTAGTGAGTCTACCAGCGTTTCTCCATATCGTCGCAATACGCCTCTATATCACCGTTAGTACAGCGCCCCGTCAATCACCTCTTTTCGCTTGACGACGATTCCAGCGCTCATCCCCTCTGAGCCCCCGCCCTCTCATGTGCTCCACCCAACCTTCTCAAACAAAACTTGAACAGTGTTAAAGTTTTGCTCTGTGAGTACCTACAGCATTCGCATGCGCTCCAGCGCCGATGGCTGCCATATCTCTGGCGCTGAGCGTCTTGCACCGGCCACCGAACTACCTCAGCTGGCTTCTGCTATGACTAACCGTGCACTTCACCACGACAAGGGTCGTCCCGACACAATTCACATCACTGTGGACAAGATCGAAGAGTCGACCATCAGCACCGTGCCGGCGTTAGTGCCCTTTCTAGAGTCGAACCCCAGCCCTGAGGACGCACGCAAGCTCATTACTCAACGCCTACACGCTGCAGGCATACAAGCAGCCGACATCGCCGTCGAAATGGCCTATTCACTCACAGGTCTCCGCGGTGCCGCTCTCATCGATGCCTCCTCCGGTGAACGGCTCGACCCAAATCCTGCCCGCGGTGTACGGGTTTCCACTTTTGATGCCATCTCACACCCCAGCAAGGACTGCACCAAGGATCATTTTCACGAGGCGCTCATCCTCGCATCCAAGGTTCACAGCGCCCCGGGCATCGTCGCAGAAATCTGCCTCTCCGATGACCCCTTTTACACGCGGGGATATCTGGCGCTGGACGGAATCTTCCACCGTATCCCCAATATCAAGGACCACGGCAGCACTCTTGGTACTCGCATCTTCATCGTTGAACCCGGCACCGATATCCCCGAGCTAATCGATTACCTGGAGAACACGCCGGTCTATATCGAGCTCCCAGCTGACGCCAGTTTCTCGACGGACACTACCGGCCTCAGCAGCGACCTCGCAGCAATCGCCGCCCAAAGAAACACGGCCTGGGCCGGTGCAGGACTTGCCCGCACACTGCGCACTTTCGAAACCGCACAACTACCGCATAGCCGAATTGACGGAGCCGACTATCTATTGTTTTCTTCTTCGGACTACCTCGGCCTGTCCACGCACCCTGAACTCGTCTCAGCTGCCACCGAGGCAATTGGGCATTTCGGCACCGGGTCCGGCGGGTCTCGCCTGACCACCGGCACTAGCATCCACAGCGCACTTGAAAGCGAACTCGCGCAGTTCTTCGGTTTCGACGATGCCGTTCTCTTTGCGACGGGCTACCAGGCGAACCACTCAACCATCGCAGCCATCGCCACCGCCGACGTTGAAATCTTCTCCGACGCCGCCAACCATGCTTCCATCATTGACGGATGCCGCAATGCCCGGGCTAAAGTCACGGTCTTTCCGCACGCTGACTATCAGACGCTCGACCGTCTCCTCGCAACATCCAGCGCCCGCCACAAACTTGTCATCTCCGACTCCGTGTTCTCTATGTCAGGCGAGGTCATCGACGGCCCGGCACTCGAGCGCACCTGTCGCCGTCGCAACGCATGGCTGATGCTTGACGACGCCCACGGCGTCGGCGTTATCGGAGAACAAGGTCGTGGCACTGCAGCGCACCTGGGCATCCGCCCGGACATTGTGGTCGGCACCGCGAGCAAGGCTCTCGGTGTCGAAGGAGGATACGTTCTCTGCTCGGCACCAGTTGGCGAACTACTACGCAATCAAGCCCGTAGCTTCGTGTACTCAACGTCCATGAACGCTGGTTCTGTCGCAGCTATCCGCGCAGCGTTGAAGCAGTTGGAGGTTGGGGACGTCGTCAAGCGATTGCAACGTAATATTGCGCGCGTCCGCTCCCTGGTTGGCGCGCAGTCAGACCCCGCATCTGCAATCATCCCGCTGCCCGTCGGGGACGAGACCGTAGCGATGGACACCTCAGCACAGTTAGCGGAGCTAGGCGTGTTCATACCTGCAATTCGCTATCCGACGGTTCCCCGTGGTGAGGCAATGTTGCGATTGACCATTACCGCACTCCATACGGACGCTGACATCGACCAACTGGAGCGGGCTCTGCACAACACCGGCCTGCTGTAAGCGGGCGGTTTGCGCTGCCCTCCCCTCCCCTTTCCTCCCTTTCAATACAAAAAGAGCTCTTAACCACTTGGGTTAAGAGCTCTTTTGTTAAAGCTTAAATGCTTTAGGCCTCAGTGACAGAGCCGCCTGCAGCCTCGATCTTGGACTTTGCGGAGCCCGAGAACTTGGTTGCGGTGACGTTGACGGAGACGTTAATGTCGCCGTCGCCGAGGACCTTCACCGGCTGGTTAGCGCGGACAGCGCCCTTTGCAACCAGGTCGGCGATGGTGATGTCGCCACCGTTCGGGAACAGACGCTCCAGATCCGAAACGTTGACCACCTGGAAGGTGACCTTCGCCGGGTTCTTGAAGCCCTTCAACTTCGGCAGACGCATGTGAAGTGGCATCTGGCCACCCTCGAATGCTGCCGAAACCTGCTTGCGGGCCTTGGTGCCCTTGGTGCCGCGACCAGCGGTCTTACCCTTGGAAGCCTCACCACGGCCGACGCGAGTCTTCTTCTTCTTAGCTCCCGGAGCCGGGGCCAAGTCGTGGAGCTTAATTGGTTCGCTCATGGTTTACCTACTCCCCCGCTACTTCTTCAACCTCGACCAGGTGACGCACAACGTTCACGAGACCGCGCACAGCCGGAGTATCCGGGCGAACGGCGGAATCGTTGATGCGCTTCAGGCCGAGGGTGCGCAGCGAATCCTTCTGGTTCTGCTTGGTACCAGCGGTACCACGGACCTGGGTAATCTTCAGTGCCATGGAAATCACGCTCCCTGACCTGCGCGTGCGCGCAGCATACGTGCTGGGGTGACCTCTTCGAGGGACTTGCCACGACGTGCGGCGACCTCTTCAGGGCGAACCAGCTGCTTGAGAGCATCAACGGTTGCGTGAACAACGTTGATGGAGTTGTTGGTACCCAGCGACTTGGACAGAACATCCTGAACGCCGGCGCACTCGAGAACCGGGCGGACAGCGCCGCCGGCAATCAGACCGGTACCCGGAGCAGCCGGGCGCAGCAGCACGATGCCAGCAGCGGTCTCACCCTGAACCGGGTGGGTGATGGTGCCAGCAATCATCGGGACGCGGAAGAAGTTCTTACGAGCCTCTTCAGCACCCTTCTGGATAGCTGCCGGTACTTCCTTGGCCTTGCCGTAGCCGACGCCGACCATGCCCTCGCCGTCACCGACGATGACCAGAGCGGTGAAGCTGAAGCGACGACCACCCTTGACGACCTTGGAAACTCGGTTGATAGTTACTACGCGCTCGATGTACTGCGAACGCTCGTCCTGCTGGCGACGGTCGTTACCGCGGCCACCACGACGGTTGTTGTTCTTGTTGTCAGCGGAGTTACGTCCGCCTTCGCGCTTATCGCGTTCCGACATCACGCATTCCTTCCGTTGGACTTGTAAGTGCGCATTAGAACTTCAGACCACCTTCACGGGCAGCCTCGGCCAGAGCAGCAACACGGCCGTGGTACTGGTAGCCACCGCGGTCGAAAACGACCTTCTCGATGCCAGCATCCTTAGCGCGAGCAGCAATCAACTCGCCGACCTTGGCGCTCTTGGCCTTCTTGTCGCCCTCGAAGCCACGGAGATCTGCGTCCAGAGTGGAAGCAGCTGCCAGGGTACGACCGATAGAATCGTCGATAACCTGAGCGGTGATGTGGCGGGAAGAGCGGTGCACGACGAGGCGCGGTGCCTCGGAGGTGCCGCGGACGTTCTTGCGCAAGCGTGCGTGACGGCGGGCGCGGGCGACACGACGACGAGTCGAGATGTCCTTGCCTACCGGGAGGCGCTTTTCGTTGGTGTTGCTCATTACTTACCCGTCTTTCCGATCTTGCGACGGATCTGCTCGCCATCGTAACGAATGCCCTTGCCCTTGTAAGGATCATCCTTACGCAGACGACGGATGTTAGCTGCGAGCTGTCCGACCTGCTGCTTATCAATACCTGTGATCGACAGCTTGGTGGTGCCGTCGACATCGAAGGTGATACCTTCCGGTGCTTCGATCAGGACTGGGTGCGAGTAGCCCAGGGAGAACTCGAGGTCCTTGCCCTTCTTCGCGACACGGTAACCGACACCGAAGATTTCCATCTTGATGGTGTAGCCCTCGGTCACACCGACAACCATATTGTTAATCAGCGAACGGGACAGGCCGTGCAGGGAGCGGCTCTTGCGGTGGTCATCCGGGCGGTTGACCACAATCTCATTGTCCTTCAGCTCAACGGTAATTGGAGCCGGGATAGAGACAGACAGCTCGCCCTTCGGGCCCTTGACGGAAACGTCCTGGCCGTTGACCTGTGCAGTAACATTTGCCGGGACAACGACAGGGTTCTTACCAATACGAGACATTGTGTAGTTCCCCCTTTACCAGACGTAAGCGAGGACTTCCCCGCCAACCTTCTTCTCGTAAGCCTGACGGTCAGTCAGCAGGCCCTGAGACGTGGAGATGATAGCCACGCCCAGGCCACCGAGGACCTTCGGCAGGTTAGTGGACTTTGCGTAAACACGCAGACCCGGCTTGGAGACGCGACGCACGCCAGCGATCGAACGCTCGCGGGACGGGCCGTACTTCAGGTTCAGGGTCAGGGTCTTGCCGACCTTGGCATCCTCGACTGCGTAGTCCGCAATGTAACCCTCAGACTTGAGGATCTCGGCGATGTTAGCCTTCAGCTTGGACGACGGCATCGAGACAGAGTCGTGGTACGCGTTGTTAGCGTTGCGCACGCGCGACAGCATGTCGGCGATTGGGTCAGTCATGGTCATGGTTAGTGACCGCTTCCTTTCTCGCTGCGGTTCCTTCCCACCTCGTGGCTAACTCCAATGACCGCACAAACAGCAACTGTCACACGGCAAAAGCTTAAGATGGAGCGACTACCAATATCGTGATTCCGGCGATTTAAGAGCTACTGTTCGCCAACTCGGTTCAATAGCCGAGTCAGCTCGCCACCCAGGTGACGCCAGAGACGATGCGAGGCGAGGGGCCTACAGCAAAGTTCTTACATTTTTACTGCCGCACCTCTTATAGAGGGCAGACCTGGTGATACTAACAAATACCGACCGAAATGCAAAAACGCCGCAGACGGACATTAGTCCGCTCGCGGCGTGAAGCCCTACCAATTAGCAGTGGAACTCAATTCCTAGCCGACATGGTGCCGACTGGAGAAAATTAGTAGAGCTGGTCGGCGATGATGTTACCCATAGCCTTTTCGCCAGCCACCGTCGGGTGATTGGTCATCGGGCCCATCACCGGATCTGCGAAACCGGCGACGAAGCGCTCATCCGGGTTCGGGTTGCAGGTACCGTGGCCGAGGGTTGCCTCATAGACGTCAATGAAGCCGGCACCTACGTGCTGAGATGCGGAGCGAATGCTGTCACGGAATGCACCCTGAACCTCGCTGGCACCCGGTGCCGGGATCGGGAAGGTCTGGTTCGGGGTGTTCACCAGGCACAGCTGGTCATCAGTGGCGTACTCAGGGTACGAAGCCAGGACAACCTGAGCACCCGGAGCAACCTGGTGGACGCGGTCAGTGAACTGACGCAGCGTCTGCTTAAACAGCGACGGAGCCTTGGGGTCCGGCTTTGCGACAAGCTCGCCTGCCACGTCAACCCACTGGACCCAGTCCATGCCGCCGTACATCAGGACAACCTTCTCAGTGCCCTCTCCGATGTCGCCGTACTGGATGGAAGCTTCCAGGTATGCGAGGAGCTGACCTGGGAAGCCACCAAGACCGTTACAGGACCAGTCACCCAGGGACTTGTTCAGCTTCGAGGCTGCAATCTTCGGCCAGTTTTCCATGTCGGTGGCACAGTTAGCGACCAGCACGTTCTGCCCCGGCGCCAGGCCACGCGGGCCACCCTTACCGGCATTAGCGGTGAAGGAGTCACCGAAGGTGACAATCTGCTTGACGCCCTTCGGGCCGGTGTCGCCGATACCCGGAATCGGAATGTTCGGCATTTCCGGCAGTGCCGGCTGTGCGTTGGCAGCACCGGCGCCCAAGCTCAGACCCAGAGCCGCAACAGTTGCAATAGCAGCCGAGCGGACGGCCACGGAGAAGTTCTTCATGTAGTTAATCCCTTTGCGTTTTAACTTAAGGACCGCTCTGTGTAGAACCACTGGCTCAACCACACAGAAGCTGAAGTCACTTAAATCTTGCCCAAATTGATAACGACCACAATGCATTTTGGCGGCCGTCACTATGACGAATGGCAGTTTACAACGAAATCATCACGAACGCCTAACTTTCATCTAAGAAAGCTTGTGACTTTACTAATTTTCAACCCCCAAAAAGGGTCAACTTTCACACCGGCAACACTGGTAACTTTTACGCAGGCCCCGCACAGTGACCTCACTCCCCCACGAACATAAGCAGTTAACAGAGCAGCAAAAAGCCCCGGACGCCAAGCGGCATCCGGGGCTTCAGATAGAAGCTACCGAAGAGGCAAAACTACTTCTTAAACGGGAAGCCCAGCTCGCGCAGCAGCGCGCGGCCTTCTTCATTGTTGGTAGCGGTGGTCACGACGGTGATGTCCATACCGCGCGGGCGGTCGATCTTGTCAACGTCGATCTCGTAGAACATGGTCTGCTCAGACAGGCCGAAGGTGTAGTTACCGTGACCATCGAACTGCTGATCAGACAGACCGCGGAAGTCGCGGATTCGCGGCAGAGCCACGGTCAGCAGACGATCCAGGAACTCCCACATACGGTCGCCACGCAGGGTGACGCGAGCGCCGATGGCGTCGCCTTCACGAAGCTTGAAGTTAGCAATCGACTTGCGAGCACGACGGGTCTCCGGCTTCTGGCCGGTAATCAGAGTCAGGTCGTTGATAGCACCGTTGATCTGCTTCTTGTCCTGAGCAGCAGCGCCGACGCCCATGTTGACGACGACCTTGGTGACGCCCGGAATCTGCATGACGTTCTCGTAGGAGAACTCTTCCTGCATCTTGCCGCGAATTTCATCGCGGTAACGGGCCTTCAGACGAGGGGTGTAGTTTTCGCTCATGCTTAGATGTCCTTCCCGGTACGGCGGGAGATGCGAACCTTCTTGCCGTCCTCATCGAAGCGGTAACCGACGCGAGTCGGGGTACCATCTTCGTCGACCAGCATGACGTTCGACACGTGAATCGGAGCTTCCTGAGTGACAATGCCACCCGAGGATGCGCCGCGTTCCGCAGCGGAGTTTGCAACGTGCTTCTTGATACGGTTAACGCCCTCGACCAGGACCTTGTCGCGCTTCGGGTAGGCCTCGATGACCTTGCCCTGAGCACCCTTGTCCGGACCAGAGATAACCAGCACGGTATCGCCCTTACGGATCTTCACTTAAATCACCTCCGGTGCGAGCGAGACAATCTTCATGAACTTCTTGTCACGCAGCTCACGCGCGACCGGACCGAAAATACGGGTGCCCTTTGGCTCACCGTCGGCCTTGATGATGACAGCTGCATTCTCGTCGAACGAGATGTAGGAGCCGTCCGGACGACGGGTCTCCTTCTTCGCACGGACGATGACTGCCTTAACAATTTCGCCTGCCTTGACGTTGCCACCCGGAGCAGCTTCCTTGACAGTTGCGACAATGGTGTCGCCAATGCCAGCGAAGCGTCGGGTCGAGCCGCCGAGAACGCGGATGCACTGGATTTCACGTGCACCAGTGTTGTCGGCAACGCGCAGACGGGATTCCTGCTGAATCACTGCGTTTCTCCTGACCTGGTTGCATTGTGCGTCAGATTTCCGTCCTAAACGCACGCGGTCTTTATGTCTTGTGTTTACGCTTTACGACGAAAGCACCTGCTAGAGGCAGCTTCCATATCGCTTTGACCTCGTGCTAACTACGGCCATAGACCGTTGAGAGCAGCACGCAGCCACTTCGCGCAACCTGTGTATTATGGCACGTTCGTGCGGGACAACAAAATCCCTTAGTTTCATGCCCCAACATGGCTTATGTCCTCCGCAGCAACCCTATTCCGCGGCAACCCTATACTGAGACAGTGACAAATCAACATTCCGAGAGCGCTCAGACACAGCCAGCACAGACGCTGCCGCTATCGCTTATTGCTGGGTTAGCCTTATTATCCGCCGCCGCCCCGTTCGGCGCAGATACATACCTGGCCTCCTTCGTGGAGATAGCCAAGGAGTTCTCCACGACCGAGTCAATGGTTCAGCTCACGCTGACGACCTTCATGATTGGCATGGCTGCAGGGCAGCTCGTCATTGGCGCGCTCTCCGATAGTTTGGGCCGTAGAAAGTTGCTTCTCATTGCGGCTTTGGTGTTCTTGGGCTCGTCAATCCTCTGTGCAATAGCACCGAATATTGGCACGCTTATTGCAATGCGCCTGTTCCAGGGGTTAGCTGGTGGCTCCACAGTGGTTCTGGCTCGTGCTGTAGTCCCAGACCTCTTGACGGGCAAGGCATCAGCGAGAGCTTTCTCCACGCTGATGGGCATTTCCTCCATCGCCCCGGCAATCGCTCCCCTTGTGGGTGGCTTTCTGGGCCCCGCCTTCGGCTGGCGCAGCGTGTTCTGGTTTCTCGCAGCCATCAACGTCGCGATGGTCGCGATTGTGATTCTGATGGTTCCGGAAACTCTGCCGCCAGAGCGACGCTCCACAGGCTCTCTGCGCAATCTCCTGCCCAATATCGGCAGGCTGCTACAGCGGCCCGTATTTGTCGGCTACTTGTTAGCTTTCGCTGGTGGCTTCTCGGTGATGTTCTCCTATATCGCTGCGTCACCTTTTATCTTCCAGGAGCTGCTGGGGCTCACCCCTACTCAGTTCTCTCTCGTGTTCGCATCCAATGCAGCGATGTTGACATTTGTGTCAATCCTCAACGGCAAGATGATCAACCGGCTTCATCCCCGCAAGGGCATTTTAGTTGCTCTTACGGTCATGCTCGTGACGTCGGTAGGCCTGATTATTAATGCCATCGTCGGGGTTACCTTCTTCACTACCTGGCTGTTGCTGTTCATTACGGTGCCGATGATGCCGCTAATTTTCGCCAATGCCACGGCGCTCGGAATTGAGGAGGTTCGAGATATCGGAATTGGCTCAGGTTCCGGTCTCATGGGCTTCACACAATTCCTCGCGGCCGCCACAGTTTCCCCGTTGGTGGGGCTTGGTTCCAATCTGCCCTTATCAATGGCTATATCAATGTTGACCTGCGCGCTGATTGCGCTAATCGCGGTATTGACATTGACGCGCGACGGCCTCCGCAAACACCCACATAAGCTGGCATAAAACTACATACGAGAGGACTGCCCTCGTTTCACTTCGCTGGTTGAGAATGTGCCCGAATCGGCATTAAATCGATGGTGAGGCCTCGTACCACCCGTAGGCGTGAGGCTGACATGGGAGAAAGGTCCTGCCATGACCACGTACGCGCATCCTCATGAACCGCATAAGTCTTCTGAGACGTCGAAGCTCAACTGGCTTCGCGCTGGTGTCCTCGGAGCCAACGACGGTATCGTCTCCACTGCTCTGATCTTGCTCAGCGTGATTGCAGCAGGTTCCTCTCGCGAAGCCATTCTGACTGCTGGTGCCGCGGCCGTTATCGCTGGTGCTATCTCGATGGCTCTGGGTGAATACGTCTCGGTTTCAACCCAGCGCGATACTGAGCGAGCGCTGATTGCCAAAGAAAAGGCCGAGCTCAAGGACTTTCCAGATGAAGAGCATAATGAGCTCGTGGGGATTCTCTCTGGCTACGGCATCCCAAAACATATCGCCGAAGATGCTGCCCACGGCATCGCGCAAAATGATCCGCTGGCAGCTCACCTAAAGCTGGAATTGGGCATTGACGGCGAGGAACTTACCAACCCCTGGGCGGCTGCTGGTTCTTCGGCACTGTCGTTCCTACTCGGCGCCATCCTGCCGATGATTGCGGCCCTGGTGTTCACCGGCCCCACCTCCGGCGCGATTGCGGTCACCGTTGTCACCATCGTGACGTTGGCCTTGACCGGCTACATCAGCGCTAAGCTCAGCTCCACGCACTCCGGCAAGGCTGCGCTACGTCTGGTCATCGGTGGCGCGCTCGGTTTGATTGTGTCCTACTTCGTCGGCCTGCTCTTCGGGCAGGCCGTCGGATAGCCCTTTGAGATAGGCCGTCGGATAGGCGCCGGCAAAGCTCAAAAGCTAATCAACATAGCTGGTCTTCGTCTGGTTCAACCAGGCGTAGAGCGCGCCAATTCCCAGGCCACCGCCTACGAAGTTGCCCAACCACACTGCCACCCAGTTGCCTGTAATGTGCAGGCCATCGAAGCCGGCAGGACGCGGATCGGCGAAAAAGGCCAAGGAAAACAGCGAGAAGTTCGCAATCACGTGCTCAAGCCCGAGCCCAACGAACACCGCAATAATCGGCAGAATCACAGCGAACTTTGAAATGATTTCCTTGGCTTGTAGCGCGCCTAAAACAGCCATATTGACCACGAAGTTCGCGCCCATCGCCTCTACGAAAGCACCGAAGAACGGCTTGGCCAGCTTCCCCTCGGTCAAGGTGGAAATCAGATGTGTGTCATCAATCCCACCGAGTTTGGCGCTCTGGCTTAGCACCAGCGCCACAATCGCGGCACCGATGAAGTTGTAGAACGTGGCGACGGCCACCATCCGAAGGGCCACTCCCCACGACATGCGACCGCGTGCAGCGGACCAGGACACAAACATCATGCTGCCAGTCGCCAGCTCTGCACCGAGCACCACAATGGCGAACAGTCCAAGCCCGAACAGGCACGCAAAGACCAGTCCCCCAGTGCCCGGAGCAATACCTTCGGCCACTTGGCCAGCTACCGCTGCAAAGGCCGTTCCCAACGTCAGATACATGCCCGCCAGGACCGCTCGAACCGCAAAACGTCCGTAGTCCTGCGTCATCAGTTCCTGTTTTTTGTCACCAGCCGTATCCAGCGTTTCGTATAGCGTCACCGCCGAAGCCTTTCCCTGCGTGCCGTTAATTGCAGTTATTCGCATAAAAGAATAACGACAGTCCGGCACGGAATCGCAACCGCTTTACGACGATCACAGCTCCCTACCCCCGTTCAAGCACTG
The DNA here is from genome assembly GCF_001812845.1 of Corynebacterium sp. HMSC065H09. Taxonomy (NCBI): domain Bacteria; kingdom Bacillati; phylum Actinomycetota; class Actinomycetes; order Mycobacteriales; family Corynebacteriaceae; genus Corynebacterium; species Corynebacterium sp. HMSC065H09. The sequence goes on along the minus strand of NZ_KV810606.1, from coordinate 139,291 downwards.
CAACCAGGAACTGAGACTCATCCTCAAACGGACGAAGATCCCACGTCGAATAACGCTGAATCACGGTGAGCCCCGCCTCCTGCGCAATGGTTTCAAAATCCGCAAAGTCCCATCCACGGCCGGCACCGAAGCCGATGATGGCACGACCGCCCTCCGGATTCAGTGCCGCTGCGAAGACCTGCAGTACCTTCGTGCGGTCTTCTGGCGCTACGAAGGTCAGGACATTGCCGGGGCAAATGATGACATCGAAGGCGGATGCCGTGTCACCGTGGGGTGTGTTCTCTAGGCCGTCGTCAAGCACGTGGGGCAATTGCGCCAAGTCCCCTACCAACCACGTCGCGTCCGGGAACTGGCGCTTTGCCTCATCGATGAGATAGGGGTCGACGTCGACACCAACGACCTGGTGTCCAGCCTTCGCCAAGTAACCGCCCACGCGTCCTTGACCACAACCGGCATCTAGAATTCGAGCGTGGCGTGGCGCCATCGCATCCACCAGCCGCGCCTCACCATCGATATCGCGGCCCTCGCGAACGAACCCCCGCCACCGGTTGGCGTAGCGCCGGGAATGCTGCGGATCGGCAGCGATAATTTCTTTCCAAGTGCGGTGATTGTGGGTGCCATTGCTCATGGCCACCATTATGGCGCAGCTGGACACTTTTTATGTATCGGTGCAGCTGCGCACCGTGGGGTCTAAATCCCCAGTACCGACTTAGCAATCAGGAAGTAGATGATCAGACCGGAGGCGTCGACAAGCGTCGTAATGAACGGGTTAGCGAAGACTGCTGGGTCAATGCCAAACTTCTTACCAATCAGCGGCATAATGCCACCGACGGTTGCCGCGAGAGTACAAATACCCAGCAGCGTAAGGCCAATCACTAGGCCGATGTCCCAACCGTAAACCAAGCCAGCTAGCAGCAGGCCGAGAGTGCCAAGCAATAGACCGAGGAACGCGCCGACCCTCACCTCTCGGAGAATGACTTTGAATATATCGCGGGGTTGGACATCCCCCAGCGCCAACGCACGCGTAATCGTAGTTGCAGCCTGGTTACCGGTATTGCCACCTGTACCAATCAGCAGCGGCACGAACACCGAAAGAACCACCATCTGAGACAGCGTCTCTTCGAAGGTTTCCAGGACTTGCACAGTCAATGTCGCACCGATTGCCAGCACGAGCAACCAGACCACACGAGAGCGAACAATCTCAAAGATTGGCGTAGCAAGGTACGGCAAGCGCAGAGGCTCAGAACCGGAAATACGAGCTTGGTCCTCGGAGTCTGCCTCCTCCAGAATCCGGAGTGCGTCGTCCACCGTGAGCAGACCGATAACACGCTGCTCGCTGTCGACAATCGGCAGAGCTAGGCGCTTACGATCAGCGCACATGCGAGCCACCTTCTCTTCAGACTCGGTGGCCTCTGCGTAGTCTGCCTTCCGCAAAATCGCCGCAACATGGATATCACTGCTGGCGCGCATCAAATCACGAAGGCTGACCACGCCCACCAGGCGGCGATTCCGGTTCGACACCGGCAGGGTGTAGATGGATTCGGCATCATCCAGATGCTTGTAGACGGTCTCCAGAGCCTCCCCCACCGTCATATCGTCGTGAAGCGACACCAGCTCCGGGCTCATTCGACGCCCAATGGAACCATCGGCGTAACCGAGAACAATGTTGGTCAGCTCTCGCTCATCATCCGGTAGATCGGCGAGCAGTTTTGAAGCAACCGAGGCTGGTAACTCATCGAGCAACTCAGCTCGGTCGTCCGGTTCCATCTCCGCAAAGACTGCGGTGACTTCAGGATCGCGGAGGCTATCAATCAGGTGCGCCTGCAGAGCGGAGTCCAGCTCATCGAAGGTCTCAACCGCGGTGTCTTTCGGTAGCGTGCGGTAGAACAGCGCACGGTCCTCATGGCTGAGGCGGCGCATCTTTCGAGCGGCAGCCTTGGGCTCAATATCAGCTAAAAGCCGCGACAATGTCGCCACGTCGTGTGAGCGAAGTGAGGACTCCAGGTCTCGATCATCAATCCTGGTCACGTCAGTAGTCACCGAACTTCTCCCCTCACACAGCATAAATCCTCGCCAATGCTATCAGAGATACAAACCCAGCAAACTTGCACTGAGGGGAATAGAAACACGAAGAAACATGGCTTGCCAAAAACAAAACCCCCGCCACAGAAAACACTTGCGTGTTTCCCGCGGCGGGGTTCTCGTCGTAAAGCCCTGGCTGATTGCTCAGCTATCGGGTCTTACTTAGCCTTCTCGACGATCTCGAGCAGGCGGTAGTGCTTGTCCTTGGAGAGCGGACGGCACTCTTCGATGCGGACGCGGTCGCCCACGCCAGCCTCTTCGTTCTCGTCGTGCGCCTTGACCTTAGAGTTCGTGCGCATGATCTTGCCGTACAGGGCGTGCTGCTTGCGGTCCTCGAGCTCGACGACGATGGTCTTCTGCATCTTGTCGGACACGACGTAACCGGTGCGCACCTTGCGTGCGCCAGCCTCGGTGGTGTTCATGTTTTCCTCACTCATGCTGCATCACCATCGGTTGGTGCAGCAGACAGGCCGAGCTCGCGCTCACGCATAACGGTGTAAATGCGAGCAATATCCTTGCGGACAGTGCGGAGACGGCGGTTGTTGGTCAGCTGACCGGTAGCGCTCTGGAAACGGAGGTTGAACAGCTCCTCCTTAGACTCCTTGAGCTTGGCAACCAGGTCATCGTTATCCAGCGAGCGAAGCTCGTGGGCGGGAATGCCGTTCGACATCAGTACTGATCCTCCTTCCGAACGATTCGGGTCTTAATCGGCAGCTTAGCGCTTGCGCGCTTCAGTGCCTCGACAGCAGTTGCCTCGTCCGGGTAGGACATCTCGAACATGATGCGACCCGGCTTGACGTTTGCAATCCACTTCTCGACCGGGCCCTTACCGGAACCCATACGAACACCCAGTGGCTTCTGGGTCAGCGGACGGTCCGGGAAAATCTGGATCCAGACCTTACCACCACGCTTGACGTGGCGGTTGATGGCAATACGCGCTGCCTCAATCTGACGGTTGGTGATGTAGGCCGGCTCGAGAGCCTGGAGACCGTAGTCACCGAAAGTCACCTTGTTGCCGCCCTTGGACATACCAGAACGGGTCGGGCGGTGCTGGCGACGGAACTTAACGCGCTTCGGGATGAGCATGAATTAGCCCTCCTTCTTCTCAGATGCACGCTGACGACGCTTGCCACCACGACGCGGACGGTCGTTGCCGCGACGCTGGCGGTCGTTGCCGGCGTTGATCTCGGACTCGCGACGGCCACCGATCACGTCACCCTTGTAGATCCACACCTTGACGCCAATGCGGCCGAAGGTGGTGTGAGCCTCGTGGGTGCCGTAGTCGATCTCCGCACGCAGGGTGTGCAGCGGAACGCGACCCTCGTGGTAGCGCTCGGTGCGGCCCATCTCGGCACCGCCGAGACGACCGGAGCAGACAACCTTGATGCCCTTGACGTGCGGCTGACGCATTGCAGACTGGATAGCCTTGCGCATTGCACGACGGAAAGCGACACGGTTGGCGAGCTGCTCAGCGATGGACTGAGCGACCAGCTTCGCATCCGCGTCAATGTTCTTGACCTCGAGGATGTTCAGCTGAACCTGCTTGCCGGTGAGCTTCTCGAGCTGGCCGCGGATGCGGTCAGCCTCGGAGCCACGACGACCGATAACAATGCCCGGGCGTGCGGTGTGGATGTCCACACGCACGCGGTCACGGGTGCGCTCGATAACGACATCGGAGATGCCGGCGCGCTCAAGACCGGTGGACAGCAGATCGCGGATCTTGATGTCCTCGGCCAGGTAGTCAGCGTACTGCTTGTCGGCGTACCAGCGGGACTTCCAGTCGCTGGAAATACCGAGGCGAAGACCGTGTGGATGGATCTTCTGTCCCACTATCGGTCACCTTCCTTCTGGCTCTCGACGACCACGGTGATGTGGCTGGTGCGCTTGCGGACGTGGAAAGCACGGCCCTGCGCACGCGGGCGGAAGCGCTTCATGGTCGGTCCCTCGTTGGCGTAAGCCTCGGAGATGACCAGAGTACGACGGTCCAGGCCGAAGTTGTTCTCAGCGTTTGCAGCTGCAGACGCAACAACCTTGGCGACCGGATCAGCAGCACCCTGCGGAGCGTACTCCAGGATGTTCAGTGCCTCGTCGACGGACTTACCGCGAACGGTGTCCAGGACGCGACGTGCCTTCATCGGAGTAACGCGGACGAAGCGCGCAGTTGCGCGTGCAGAAGTAATGTCGTTGCTCATGGCTTATCGACGTCCCTTCTTGTCATCCTTGACGTGACCCTTGAAGGTCTTGGTCGGGGCGAATTCGCCCAGCTTGTGGCCGACCATAGAGTCATCCACGAACACCGGCACGTGCTTGCGACCGTCGTGAACGGCGAAGGTGTGGCCGATGAAATCGGGGAGAATCGTGGAGCGGCGAGACCAGGTCTTAATGACCTGCTTGGTGCCCTTCTCGTTCTGTGCATCGACCTTCGCGAGGAGGTGCTCATCGACGAACGGGCCCTTCTTAAGGCTGCGTGGCATTCTCAGTTCCCTCCTTAGCGCTTCTTATTCTTGTTGGTACGACGGCGACGAACGATCAGCTGGTCGCTCGGACGGTTCGGCTTACGGGTGCGGCCTTCCTTCTGGCCCCACGGGGAAACCGGGTGGCGACCACCGGAGGTCTTACCCTCACCACCACCGTGCGGGTGGTCGACCGGGTTCATGACAACACCGCGGACAGTCGGGCGCCAGCCCTTCCAGCGCATACGGCCGGCCTTGCCCCAACGGATGTTGATCTGATCCTGGTTTCCGACCTCACCGACGGTTGCACGGCAACGTGCGTCGACGCGACGGATCTCAGAGGACGGCATACGCAGAACTGCGTACTTGCCTTCCTTACCGAGAAGCTGAATAGAAGCACCAGCAGAACGTGCCAGCTGTGCACCAGCACCCGGCTTGAGCTCCACGCAGTGAATAGTGGAACCGGTCGGGATGTTGCGCAGCGGAAGGTTGTTACCAACCTTGATGTCGGCATTAGCGCCGGACTCAACGATGGCACCCTGCTTCAGGTTCTTCGGAGCGATGATGTAGCGCTTCTCACCGTCTGCATAGTGCAGCAGTGCGATGTTGGCGGTACGGTTCGGGTCGTACTCGATGTGAGCGACCTTTGCCGGAATGCCGTCCTTGTCATTACGACGGAAGTCGATGACACGGTACTGGCGCTTGTGTCCGCCACCCTTGTGGCGAGTGGTGATGTGACCGTGAACGTTACGGCCACCAGTCTTCGACAGCGGGCGCAGCAGAGACTTCTCAGGAGTCGAGCGAGTAATCTCGCTGAACTCGGAGACGGAGCTCTGGCGGCGACCCGGCGTAGTCGGCTTGTACTTACGAATAGCCATACTTTTGCTCTTCCTTAACTTCCTCGTCGGCTAGCGGCTAAGCTGCCGAACCGCCGAAGATGTCGATGGGATCGCTGCCGGCCGCGAGAGTCACGTAGGCGCGCTTGGTGTTCTTGCGCTTGCCGTAGCCGGTGCGGGAACGCTTGCGCTTGCCCTCACGGTTGAGGGTGTTGACGGAAGCGACCTTGGCACCGAAAATCTCCTGGACCGCGATCTTGATCTGGGTCTTGTTAGCGTCGGTGTGGACCAGGAACGTGTAAACGCCCTGCTCCATGAGTCCGTAGGACTTCTCAGACACTACCGGTGCAACAATGATGTCGCGGGGATCTGCGATGGTAGCCATTACTTCTCCTCCTTACCGGCGGTGCGAGTGATGAAGTCATTGAGTGCCTGAACGGCGAAGATGACGTCATCGGCCTTCAGAACATCGTAGGTGTTCAGCTGATCCTCAGACAGGATGTGGACACCTGGCAGGTTACGAACCGACTTCCACGAGTTGACGTCCTCGCGCGGCAGAACGACGAGCACGTTGCGGCGCTCAGTCAGACGCTCGACGAAAGTACGAGCTGCCTTGGTGGACGGGGTCTGGCCTGGGACCAGTTCCTCGACAACGTGGATGCGGTCGTGGCGAGCACGGTCAGAGAGTGCGCCGCGCAGAGCAGCTGCAATCATCTTCTTCGGGGTGCGCTGGCTGTAATCGCGCGGCACCGGGCCGTGGACAACGCCACCGCCGGTCCAGTGCGGAGCACGGATCGAACCCTGACGAGCGCGACCGGTACCCTTCTGGCGCCACGGCTTGCGGCCACCGCCGCGAACCTCACCGCGGGTCTTGACCTTGTGGGTGCCCTGGCGAGCTGCTGCACGCTGCGCGACAACAACCTGGTGCATCAGGGCGATGGACACCTCCGCGTCGAACACGGAAGCAGGAAGCTCAACCGAACCGTTCACGCCGCCTTCAGCGGTGTGTACGTCTAGCTTGAGGTTGGTCATGCGTGAGCACCACCCTTCGTGGCAGTCTTAACAACCAGCAGGCCGCCGCGTGCACCCGGAACTGCGCCCTTGATGAGCAGCAGGTTCGCGTCAGCGTCAACCTTCTGGATCTTCAGGTTCTGGGTCGTGACCCGGTCGTTACCCATGCGGCCTGCCATGCGCTTGCCCTTGAAGACGCGTCCTGGCGTGGCGCAAGCGCCAATGCCACCAACACGACGGTGAGCAGCCTGGTTACCGTGAGCGGCACCCTGGCCAGCAAAGCCGTGGCGCTTCATACCACCGGCGAAGCCGTGGCCCTTAGAGGTACCAGTGACGTCGACGTACTCAATTTCGCCGAAGATGTCGACACCAACGGACTGGCCGACCTCGTAAGAGGAAGCGTCCGGGGTGCGAATCTCAACGCTGTGGCGACGCGGGGTCACACCGGCCTTCTTGAAGTGGCCGGCCTCCGGCTTGTTGACCTTTCGCGGGTCAATTTCGCCGTATGCAATCTGGACGGCGTCGTAGCCGTCGGTTTCCTTAGTGCGCACCTGAGTCACTACGCACGGCCCAGCCTCAACGACGGTAACCGGAACAACGCGGTTCTCCTCGTCGAAGATCTGAGTCATACCGAGCTTCGTGCCCAGGATGCCCTTGATCTCGTTTTCACTCATTTATCTTGTCTCCGCTACCAAAAGTCCAGGATCACTGAATGTTCACATCGACACTTGCCGGAAGGTCAATGCGCATAAGTGCATCGACTGTCTTCGGCGTTGGATCGAGAATGTCGATCAGACGCTTGTGAGTGCGCATCTCGAAGTGCTCGCGCGAGTCCTTGTACTTGTGCGGCGAACGGATAACGCAGTAAACGTTCTTTTCGGTTGGCAACGGCACCGGGCCAACGACGCGTGCACCCGTACGGGTAACGGTCTCCACGATCTTTCGCGCAGAAGCGTCGATAGCCTCGTGGTCGTAGGCCTTGAGCCTGATGCGGATCTTCTGTCCGGCCACGCTTGTCCTCTCCTCGGTCGGCGCGCCCCAATTAAAGGGGCGTCGACCCTGTCAATGTTTCTCGACGCCGTCAGCAACTATGGCCAGCGCCAGAAATTAAAACTGGGTTGTGCATTACTTCAAAGCGATTTCGTCTTCGATCGTCATGGCAAATTAACTTTTGGCCATGACCCGAGCGGACGAATAACGCCTTGCACTCAAATCCCAGTGGAAAACAAGTCCCCCTCGTGGGGCTCTTCATTTTGCCTACTGCCGCTGTTAATTTGCCATGCCACCTCCGACCCCCGCGGTCGGGCGTGTCGCCCGTTTTCTCCGTGAGGCACGATTGGGAAGAAACTTCCCTACGTGGTCATGCTCGCCTTACCATAGGCGCTAAATCCAATTTCGTACTGGTTCCCAGCTGGGCCTGATACAACAATTGGCGCGAACGCCTTTGTTAAAGCAACCTCCGTATTAAAGCACGTCCGGGCTACGAATGTAAAATCACGATTCCAAAGTGCAACGTACATCACACCCATTACGGCACAGTCTGCTTGACGACGGCTATTGCGCCGCCCCGCCCGGTCTAGTGTCGGCTATGTACAGATACAAAAAATCCCGACTTCCGCTTACGCGGAGTCGGGATTCTTCTAAGACTTAAGTTAAAGCATTTCCCCTATGGGGAAAAGACTTACTTAACGATCTTGGTAACGCGGCCAGCGCCGACGGTGCGGCCACCCTCGCGGATAGCGAAGCGCAGGCCCTCGTCCATTGCGACCGGCTGGATCAGCTTGACAGACATGTCAACGTTGTCGCCCGGCATGACCATCTCGACACCTTCCGGCAGGGAAACGACGCCGGTGACGTCGGTGGTGCGGAAGTAGAACTGCGGACGGTAGTTGTCGAAGAACGGGGTGTGACGGCCGCCCTCATCCTTGGACAGGATGTAGACGGAACCCTCGAACTCGGTGTGCGGGGTGTAAGCGCCCGGCTTAGCAACGATCTGACCGCGCTCGATGTCCTCACGCTTGGTACCGCGGAGCAGCAGACCACAGTTGTCGCCAGCCTCAGCGGAATCCAGCAGCTTGCGGAACATCTCGATACCGGTAACGGTGGTCTTCTGGGACTTCTCCTTGATGCCCAGAATCTCGACCTCGTCGTTAACGTTCAGAACGCCGCGCTCAACACGACCGGTAGCAACGGTGCCGCGACCGGTAATGGTGAAGATGTCCTCAATCGGCATCAGGAACGGCTTGTCGGTCTCGCGAACCGGATCCGGGATGTTCTCGTCGCAAGCTTCCATCAGCTCGAGGATGGAGTTGACCCACTTCTCTTCGCCCTCAAGAGCCTTCAGAGCGGAGATGTGGACGATCGGAGCTTCCTCGTCGTAGTCCTGCTCAGCCAGCAGCTCGCGGACCTCCATCTCGACGAGCTCGATGATCTCTTCGTCGTCGACCATGTCGCACTTGTTCAGTGCAACGAGGATGTACGGAACGCCAACCTGGCGAGCCAGCAGAACGTGCTCGCGGGTCTGCGGCATCGGGCCGTCAGTAGCAGCGACAACCAGGATTGCGCCGTCCATCTGAGCAGCACCGGTAATCATGTTCTTGATGTAGTCGGCGTGGCCCGGGGCATCGACGTGAGCGTAGTGGCGCTTCTCCGTCTGGTACTCAACGTGGGAAACGTTGATGGTAATGCCACGTTCCTTCTCTTCCGGTGCCTTATCGATGGCATCGTAAGCGAACGACTCGTTCAGGTCCGGGAACTTGTCAGCCAGAACCTTGGTGATAGCGGCGGTAGTGGTGGTCTTACCGTGGTCAACGTGACCAATGGTACCGATGTTGACGTGCGGCTTCGTACGCTCGAACTTCGCCTTTGCCACTTTTAGTCCTCCTGGAGGTCTAGGTGGCCACGACTCTCGCAGCCACAATTTTGTGGTCACTCAATCCGCCTTCACAAGCATCAGAAGCCTTGAAGCTGTTCGCTTCCGACTTCGGAACGTGCGCGCGCAAAAGAGCACTATTCTTTCACTGTGCCAGTTACTCGATACTAGGGCAGGATACTGGAGTTTTCCAAACCAGACCAACCCCCTAGTTAAGGGTGGGTAACGGCCAGCAACTCACATCGTCATTTACCTGCATAAATGCTAGATATTTGAGCTGCGATCTAAAATCGGCCAACGATATGAATTGCGAGCAGCTACCCCCTAGAGCTTGCCTGTGCTAACACACGCCAACAGTCTGACGATGTCTCAGCACAGTCAAAGCTAGAGGGAATCTACTAAAGCTGCAGACCCTCGCACTGCGTTCTCTAAAAGAGTGACAGTGCAGTGCGTGCAGGGATGGGGTCAACTCTGATTGAGTGCCCCACCCTACCGGCGTGATTTAAGCGCCGGTACGAGCTGCAATGATCTCCTCGGCCACGGAGGACGGAACCTCAGCGTAGGAGTCGAAGATCATGGTGTAGTTAGCGCGACCCTGGGTCTTGGAACGCAGGTCACCAACGTAGCCGAACATCTCGGACAGCGGAACCAGAGCCTTGACAGCCTTGACGCCGGTGCGGTCTTCCATGGAGTTGACCTGGCCACGACGGGAGTTGATGTCACCGATGACCTCACCCATGTACTCTTCCGGAGTAATGACCTCAACGGCCATCATCGGCTCGAGCAGGACCGGCTTAGCCTTCTGAACAGCTTCCTTCAGAGCCTGCTGACCAGCGATCTTGAAGGCCATTTCGGAGGAGTCAACCTCGTGGTAAGCACCGTCGAGCAGGGTTGCCTTGATGTTCACCAGCGGGTAGCCGGCGAGGGTACCGTACTGCATTGCATCCTGGATACCAGCGTCGACAGACGGGATGTACTCCTTCGGAACGCGGCCACCGGTGACCTCGTTTGCGAAGAGGTAAGTTGTGGACTCGCCTTCTTCCACCTCTTCAGCGGACGGGGAGTACGGCTCCAGAGCAATGATGACGCGGGCGAACTGACCCGAACCACCGGTCTGCTTCTTGTGGGTGTACTCGAACTTCTCGACCGGCTTGCGGATGGTCTCGCGGTAAGCAACCTGCGGGTTACCGATGTTTGCTTCGACCTTGAACTCGCGCTTCATACGGTCAACCAGGACGTCGAGGTGGAGCTCGCCCATACCGCCGATAACGGTCTGGCCGGTTTCCTCATCCAGGTGAACGGTGAAGGTCGGGTCCTCTTCAGCCAGACGCTGAATAGCGGTACCCAGCTTCTCCTGGTCAGCCTTGGACTTTGGCTCAATAGCAACGGAGATAACCGGATCCGGGAAGGACATGGACTCCAGAACGATCGGAGCATCCTGTGCACACAGGGTGTCACCGGTGGTGGTGTCCTTCAGACCAATGAAGGCGTAGATGTTACCTGCCACTGCCTCGTCAACAGGGTTCTCCTTGTTGGCGTGCATCTGGAACAGCTTACCGACGCGCTCCTTCTTGTCCTTGGTGGAGTTCAGGACCTGCTGGCCAGGCTCCACACGACCGGAGTAAACGCGGACGAAGGTCAGCTTGCCGAAGAACGGGTGAGCAGCAATCTTGAATGCGAGAGCGGAGAACGGCTCATCCTTAGACGGCTTACGGACCATATCGACGTCCTCGTCGCCCATCTGGTGGCCGTGAACCTCACCGATGTCCAGCGGATTCGGCAGGAAGTCAATGACAGCGTCGAGCAGCGGCTCAACACCCTTGTTCTTGTACGCGGTACCACAGTAGACCGGGTAGACCTCAGAGTTGATAACCATCTTGCGGATGGCGCCCTTGATCTCGTCCATGGTCAGCTCTTCGCCACCGAAGTACTTCTCCATGAGCTCCTCGTCGGACTCAGCGACGGTCTCAATGAGCTTCTCACGGTACTCGTTAGCCTTGTCGACCATGTCCGCCGGAATCTCCTCGACCTGCGCAGGAGTACCGATCTCAACCTTGCCCGGCCACATGAGGGCCTTCATCTCCAGCAGGTCAACAACGCCGTCGAAGTCATCCTCAGCGCCAATCGGCAGCTGCATAACCAACGGCTTAGCACCGAGGCGGTCAACGATGGTGCCAACGGTGTAGTAGAAGTCAGCGCCCAGCTTGTCCATCTTGTTGACGAAGCAAATACGCGGGACATCGTACTTCTGAGCCTGACGCCAAACCTGCTCAGACTGCGGCTCGACACCTTCCTTACCGTCGAAGACTGCGACGGCACCGTCGAGCACACGCAGGGAACGCTCAACCTCAACGGTGAAGTCGACGTGGCCCGGGGTATCGATGATGTTGATCTGGTTGTCGTTCCAGAAACAGGTCACAGCAGCGGAGGTAATGGTGATACCGCGCTCCTTCTCCTGCTCCATCCAGTCGGTGGTAGCGCCACCATCGTGAGTCTCGCCGACCTTGCGGTTAATACCCGTGTAGTACAGGATGCGCTCAGTCGTAGTCGTCTTACCAGCATCGATGTGCGCCATGATGCCGATGTTGCGGACCTTGTGGAGGTCCTTCTTAACGGGAAGTGCACCTTCAGCCACTTGATTCCCCACTCGTTTCAAATCGGTTTGGCGGTGAGACTCAATTACGGGATTGCAATTGGCCGTCAAATCCGCCGTCGGTCGGGTTTGCTTTATCTATAATGCCACCGTCTTGGCGCGAAGTCGCGCCGTGACGTACACCTATTGCGTAAATTCTACGCAAGACATCGGGTGTAAGCGCCGGGCTGGCCCCTATTGAGTGACCCTTAAAGATCTGTGGACCGCGACCGACGCGCGCCGTTGACATACCGGCAGCTGCTCTACGACGGTGACCACTCGCGGCCTCCGTCGATAAGCGATTACCAGCGGTAGTGAGCGAATGCGCGGTTTGCTTCCGCCATCTTGTGAGTGTCCTCACGACGCTTGACGGATGCACCCAGGCCGTTGGATGCATCGAGAATCTCGTTAGCGAGACGCTCGGTCATGGTGTTCTCACGGCGCTGACGGGAGAACATCAGCAGCCAGCGCAGTGCCAGCGTGGTGCCACGGCCCGGACGAACCTCGACCGGGACCTGGTAGGTGGCGCCACCAACACGGCGGGAACGAACCTCAAGAGCCGGCTTGACGTTCTCGATTGCGCGCTTCAGAGTCAGCACCGGATCAGTACCGGTCTTCTCTTCGCACAGCTCAAGTGCACCGTAGACGATGCGCTCTGCAGTCGACTTCTTACCGTCGATCAGAACCTTGTTGACCAGCTGCGACACCAGAGGGGAGCCGTAGACCGGGTCGTTGACGACAGGACGCTTCTGTACTGGGCCCTTACGTGGCATGGCTTACTTCTCCTTCTTTGCGCCGTAGCGGGAACGAGCCTGCTTGCGGTCCTTGACACCCTGGGTGTCGAGGGAACCACGGACGATCTTGTAGCGGACACCCGGGAGGTCCTTAACACGACCACCGCGAACGAGCACCATGGAGTGCTCCTGCAGGTTGTGGCCCTCACCCGGAATGTAAGCCGAAACCTCGATACCAGAGGTCAGACGAACACGAGCGACCTTACGAAGAGCCGAGTTCGGCTTCTTCGGGGTGGTGGTGTAAACACGGGTGCAAACGCCGCGGCGCTGAGGGGAACCCTTCAGAGCTGCGGTTGCAACCTTAGCCTTCTTGTCATGGCGGCCCTTGCGGACCAGCTGCTGAATAGTGGGCATGAAGCCTCTTTCTGTTTTCAATCCTCGCTGGACATTCTCACGACCGATGCCAACCGCAGCGGAGTAACCACCTTCCGTGTGAATGCATCACAAGAAAAGTTATTACTCATCCAGTGGTGAGCCCATCGGTTGAACGCAAGAAATGGAGGGATTTTGAACGTGCGAAACCCAGTCAGCCGCTCTCGCTGGCCTACTGGGTAATGTCTCAAGTTCCCAATTCTTTTCTGGGATCGTTGTATAACAGTACGCGAGCTGCGGGTTTAGTCCAAACACCCTGGTAATGGCCTATAAATTTCAAGCACTTTGAGCGCTTGTGGGCTTGGTGATCAAATTTTTGAGTGTTAAGCGCGGCGCGCCTCGCCCAAAACACGCTGACGATACTATGCCGGTTTGAAGCGATAACCCGGTCAATTCTGCCGCTCGCTCGGTTTGCTCACTTTAGTGTCTTGCGCCAGTACTGGAGAAACTAAGTCGTCATGTTCACTGCGGGCGGATGCTGATTCATTGCCTACACCCCAGTGTCGGCGTATAGGTGGGGACATGTCTAAGAAGGTTATTGTCATTGGCGGCCACGGCAAGGTGGCCCAAATCGCTACTCCCCTACTTATCGACGATGGCTGCGAGGTCACCTCTGTTATTCGCAACCCCGACCAGGTCCCGGATATCGAGGCTCTCGGGGCCACACCAGCCGTTTACGACATCACCAGTCTCTCGACGGAGCAGTTTGCGGACCTTCTCAGCGGGCATGATGCCGTGGTTTGGTCCGCCGGTGCTGGTGGAGGTTCACCAGAACGGACTTACGCAATCGACCGCGACACAGCTATTACCTCGATTGCCGCGGCCGAGCAGGCTGGCGTTAAGCGCTACGTCATGGTCTCCTACTTTGGTGCGGGTCACGACCATGGCGTTCCAGAGGATCACAGCTTCTTTGCCTATGCCGAGTCCAAGGCTGCAGCCGACGAAGCGCTGCGCGCTTCAAACCTTGAGTGGACCATTCTCGGCCCGAGTGCGCTCACGCTCGACAAGGGCCAGGATTCCATCGACACCACGGCGGACAAGGCAGGCGAGGTCGCTCGTGCGACCGTTGCCAATGTCATCGCGCAGACCGTGTTCAACGAGGCTACCGTTGGTCGCATGATTAACTTCAACGAGGGCCACACCCCGATTGCAGAGGCCCTCAAGGAGTAGAGGAAGGAAGCCGGGGACGGACCCCTAGCCCCCTCCCTCCCCTGCCCCTGCCTTTGTTCCTATCGCTTTTCTTCAATCTCCAGCTGAGTTTTCCAGTTGAGTTGCCTCGACAAAGAAAAATCCTCCGGCACGACCGTGACGAACTAGCAAGCTGCTAGTAGGCCACAACTGTGCCGGAGGATTTTTCCGGTTGCCACCTAACAGTTAGCGCACGAAGCCCCAACTGTCAGGCGAGGTGCTTTGCCAGACAGTGACCGAGGGAATTCTCCCGCTCCCCCCAGCCGCTGCCGCAAAGCTATTGATTTCTACTCGAAGGTTCCGATGTCATCCAGCGGAACTGCGGAACCGACCTGATCGATGCCGTAGGTGTCCTCGGCACCGTAGAAGCCCTCGCCGAAGGAAGCGAACGGGGCGGCTGCCTGGCGGGCAGCTTCCTCAGTCGGCTCAACCGTGATGTTGCGGTAGCGCGAGATACCCGTACCAGCCGGGATCAGCTTACCGATGATCACGTTCTCCTTCAGGCCGATGAGCTTATCCGAGCGCTTGTTGATAGCGGCGTCGGTAAGCACGCGCGTCGTCTCCTGGAAGGAGGCGGCGGACAGCCAGGACTCGGTGGCCAGCGATGCCTTGGTAATACCCATCAGCACGCGACGGCCTTCGATGACGCTGCCACCGGAGGCGACAATCTCGCGGTTCTTCGCCATGACCGTGGAGCGCTCGACCAGCGCACCTGGCAGCAGTTCGGAGTCACCTGGCTTAGACACAATCACGCGGCGCAGCATCTGGCTGACGATAACCTCGATGTGCTTGTCGTGAATGGCCACACCCTGATCACGGTAGACCGACTGGACTTCCTCGATGAGGTGGCGCTGGACGCCTCGGCGGCCCAGAACCTCGAGGACCTCGTGCGGATCGGCAGCGCCCTTGAGCAGCTGCTGACCCTTGACCACGTGGTCACCATCGCGGATGGCGCGACGACGGCCATCGACAGTGATTTCAGCCAGGCCCTGACGCTTGGACAGCTTGTCGTAGACGACCTCGTCCTCGCTGTTGGCATCCGGGATGAGGGTGAGCGTGTAGAAGTGCTCGTCCTCCTCCAGGCGCACGCGACCGTTTTCGCGGACCAGCGGAGCCTTGTTCTTCGGCACGCGGGCCTCAAACAGCTCCTGGACACGCGGCAGACCACCGGTAATGTCGCCACCGACACCACCCTGGTGGAACGTACGCATGGTCAGCTGGGTACCCGGCTCACCAATAGACTGCGCAGCGACAATACCGACAGCCTCTCCGATGTCGACCAGCTTGCCGGTTGCCATCGAGCGACCGTAGCACTTGGCACAGACACCGGTTGCGGTGGAACAGGTCAGAACCGAGCGGACCTTGACTTCCTTGACACCGTGGCTGAGAGCCAGGGTGATGTGGTCGTCGTTCAGGTCGGTGTCAGCCGCGATAAGGACATTGCCCTCAGCGTCGGTGACATCGGCTGCCAGCACACGAGCAATCGCGGCGGTCTCGACATACTTCGCACGACGGATCTCGCCGGTCGGGTTGCCGGCTGCGTCCAGAACATCCTCGCCGATCTCGACAATGACACCATCGTGGGTGCCACAGTCCTCTTCGCGAACGATGACGTCCTGCGCAACGTCGACCAGACGACGGGTCAGGTAACCCGAGTCAGCGGTACGAAGCGCGGTATCGGCCAGACCCTTACGGGAACCGTGCGAGTTGTTGAAGTACTCGAGAACCGACAGGCCTTCGCGGAAGGAGGTCTTAATCGGACGGGTGATGTATTCACCACGCGGGTTCGTAACCATGCCCTTCATGCCGGCCAGCGAGTGAATCTGGCCCATGTTACCGGCAGCACCCGACTTCACGATCATCGGAATCGGGTTGTCATCCGGGTACAGAGCCTCGACCTTTTCACCGACCTCAGCCGTCGCAGCCTTCCACAGGTTAACCAGCGACTCGTGACGCTCAGCAGCCGAGAGCTTACCGCGGCGGAACTTCTTCTCCACCGTGGCGGCCTTCTCTTCGTAGCCGTTCAGGATCTCACGCTTGTTCGGGAGAACCAGCACGTCAGACATAGCAATGGTGACACCAGAACGGGTAGCCCAGTAGAAACCAGCATCCTTGAGCTTGTCGACGGTCTGAGCGACCGTGATCATCGGGTACTTAGCAGCCAAGTCGTTGATAATCGCAGCCTGCGGCTTCTTAGCCATAACGCCTTCGACGTATGGGTAGTTCCACGGCAGCAGGTCGTTGAACATAACGCGACCCAGCGTGGTCGAAGCCAGCCAGGTATCGCCCTTGTTCCAACCGTCTGGGAACTGCTCGGCCTCAATCTCGGCCGGCGGACGCAGGTGGCTGATGCGAACCTTAATCGGGCTCTGCAGGCCAATTGCACCGCGGTCGTAAGCCATGATGGCCTCGGCCGGGCTGGTGTAAATACCCTGCTCCGGTGCATCCTCGGTGGCATCCTGGTGGCCACCCGGCAGCTCCGGCTTCTCCAGCGTCAGGAAGTACAGGCCAGTGACCATATCCAGACGCGGCATAGCCAGCGGCTTACCGGAAGCCGGCGACAGAATGTTGTTCGAGGACAGCATCAGGACACGAGCCTCGGCCTGTGCTTCAGCGGACAGCGGCAGGTGGACTGCCATCTGGTCACCGTCGAAGTCGGCGTTGAAAGCCTCACATGCCAGTGGGTGCAGCTGAATTGCCTTACCCTCAACCAGGACCGGCTCGAAAGCCTGAATACCCAGGCGGTGCAGCGTAGGTGCACGGTTCAGCAGGACCGGGTGTCCGGTAATGACATCTTCGAGGACGTCCCACACCTCTGGGCGCTGACGCTCAACCATGCGCTTCGCGCTCTTGATGTTCTGCGCGTAGCTCTTGGCCACGAGCTCCTTCATCACGAACGGCTTGAACAGCTCAAGTGCCATCAGCTTCGGCAGACCACACTGGTGCAGCTTCAGCTGCGGGCCGACGATAATAACCGAACGGCCGGAGTAGTCAACACGCTTACCCAGCAGGTTCTGACGGAAACGACCCTGCTTACCCTTGAGCAGGTCGCTCAGGGACTTCAGCGGGCGGTTACCCGGACCAGTGACCGGGCGGCCACGACGTCCGTTGTCGAACAGTGCGTCAACGGATTCCTGAAGCATGCGCTTCTCGTTGTTGACAATGATCTCCGGAGCGCCGAGGTCAATCATGCGCTTCAGGCGGTTGTTGCGGTTGATGACACGACGGTAGAGGTCGTTCAAGTCCGAGGTCGCAAAGCGGCCACCGTCGAGCTGCACCATCGGGCGCAGCTCCGGCGGAATCACCGGGATGCAGTCAAGCACCATAGCGGCCGGGTCGTTGCCGGACTGCAGGAATGCAGTGACAACCTTCAGGCGCTTGAGGGCGCGCATCTTCTTCTGACCCTTGCCGTCGCGAATAATCTCGCGCAGCTCCTCGGCCTCCTTGGCCAAGTCGAAGTTACGGATCAGGGTCTGAATAGCCTCAGCCCCCATACCACCGGTGAAGTAATCCTCGTAGCGGTCGACGAGCTCGGTGTAAATACCCTCGTCGATAATCATCTGCTTCGGCTCGAGCTTGATGAAGGTGTTCCAGATCTCGTCGAGACGATCCAGCTCGCGCTGGGCGCGCTCACGGATGTGGCGCATCTCGCGCTCGGCTGCAGACTGAACCTTCTTACGGGCGTCAGCCTTGGCACCGGCTGCCTCGAGCTCAGCCAGATCCTCTTCCAGGGTCTGGGCACGCTCGGCCAGCTCCTGGTCGCGGTCGTCCTCAACCAGCTTCTTGTCCACGAGCATGTCTGCTTCGAGGGTTTCCTGGTCGTTGTGGCGAGCCTCTTCATCCACAGAAGTGATGATGTTGGCAGCGAAGTAGATGATCTTTTCCAGATCCTTCGGAGCCAAATCGAGCAGGTAGCCGAGGCGAGACGGCACACCCTTGAAGTACCAGATGTGAGTGACCGGAGCGGCCAGCTCAATGTGGCCCATGCGCTCACGGCGAACCTTCGACTTGGTCACCTCAACGCCACAGCGTTCACAGATGATGCCCTTGAAGCGAACGCGCTTGTACTTACCACAAGCACACTCCCAGTCACGGGTCGGGCCGAAGATACGCTCACAGAAAAGGCCATCCTTTTCCGGCTTCAGCGTACGGTAGTTAATCGTCTCGGGCTTCTTGACCTCACCGCGAGACCAGCGGCGGATGTCGTCGGCGGTAGCGAGCCCAATCCGGAGCTCGTCAAAGTTGTTGACGTCGAGCACCTGTTTTCCCTTTCCCTCCGCATCGAAGTAATGCGGAAACCAAATTCTCTGCGGAGGTTTTTGTACGTTGTCGTCTGTGTTGGGTTATTCGCGAGTTAGGGCTTCCCGACCCTGATACTCACGCAATGTTTCGTCGTTAAGCGAGAAACTATGCGGAGTCAGCGTCAGAACGCTCGTCGCGGGACAGGTTAATGCCGAGGGAAGCGGTCGCGTGGTCGAGTTCCTCATCGTCGGAGGAGCCCAACTCAACCGGAACGCCGTCGGCCGAAAGGACCTCAACGTTCAGGCAGAGCGACTGCAGTTCCTTCAGAAGCACCTTGAACGACTCCGGAATACCCGGATCCGGAATGTTGTCGCCCTTCACGATTGCCTCGTAGACCTTGACGCGGCCAACCACGTCATCGGACTTGATGGTGAGCAGCTCCTGCAGGGTGTAGGCAGCGCCGTATGCCTGCATTGCCCACACCTCCATCTCACCGAAGCGCTGACCACCGAACTGGGCCTTACCACCCAGCGGCTGCTGGGTAATCATGGAGTACGGACCGGTGGAACGAGCGTGAATCTTCTCGTCGACCAGGTGGTGCAGCTTCAGCATGTACATGTAGCCCACCGAAACCGGGAACGGGAACTTCTCGCCAGAGCGGCCGTCGAACAGCGTGGCCTTACCGTCAGCGTTGACCAGCACCTCGCCGTCACGGTTCGGGCGGGACGACGCGAGCAGACCAGCGAGCTCCTCGTTCTCAGCACCGTCGAACACTGGGGTTGCGACCAGGGAGTCGGACGGAACGTCGTGCAGGTCTGCCGGAAGACGCTTAGCCCAATCCGGGTCGCCCTCAATGCTCCAGCCGGCCTTCGCCAGCCAGCCGAGGTGAACCTCGAGGACCTGGCCGATGTTCATACGACGCGGAACACCGTGGGTGTTCAGAATGATGTCGACCGGGGTGCCGTCCGGCAGGAACGGCATGTCCTCCTGCGGCAGGATCTTGCCAATAACACCCTTGTTACCGTGGCGACCTGCCATCTTGTCGCCGTCCTGGATCTTGCGCTTCTGCGCAACGTAGACGCGGACCATCTCGTTGACACCCGGTGCCAGGTCGTCATCGTCTTCACGGGAGAAGACGCGGACGCCGATGACCTTGCCGGACTCACCGTGCGGGACACGCATGGAGGTGTCACGGACCTCGCGGGACTTCTCGCCGAAGATAGCGCGCAGCAGGCGCTCCTCCGGAGTCAGCTCAGTCTCGCCCTTCGGCGTGGTCTTAGCGACCAGGATGTCACCGTCGCGAACGTCGGCACCGATGCGGACGATACCGCGGTCATCCAGATCCTTCAGCATCTCCTCGGATGCGTTCGGGATGTCACGGGTGATTTCCTCCGGACCCAGCTTGGTGTCGCGGGCATCAATCTCGTGCTCCTCGATGTGAATCGAGGTCAGGATGTCCTCCTCAACCATGCGCTGGTTCAGGATGATGGCGTCCTCGTAGTTGTGTCCTTCCCACGGCATGAATGCCACGAGCAGGTTCTTACCAAGTGCCATCTCACCGTTGTCGGTACCCGGACCGTCAGCGATGACCTGGCCGGCCTCAACACGCTGGCCTTCGTCAACCAGAGGCTTCTGGTTGTAGCAGGTGCCCTGGTTGGTGCGTTCAAACTTGCGCAGCAGGTAGGTGTGGCGCTGGCCCTCATCATCCATGATGGTGATGAAGTCTGCCGACACGGTCTCGACCACACCGGTGGCCGAAGCGACAATGACATCGCCGGCGTCGTAAGCAGCACGCTGCTCCATACCAGTACCGACGAACGGAGCCTCCGAACGCAGCAGCGGCACAGCCTGGCGCTGCATGTTCGCACCCATCAGGGCACGGTTAGCGTCGTCGTGCTCGAGGAACGGAATCATGGCGGTAGCCACGGAGACCATCTGACGCGGGGAAACATCGAGGTAGTCGACCTCATCGGCGCGGACGGACTCGACGTCACCACCCTTCTTACGAACAGACAGGGTCTCCTGAACGAAGTGGCCGTTCTCGTCGATCGGGGTGTTGGCCTGCGCGACGACGTAGCGGTCTTCCTCATCAGCGGTGAGGTAGTCGACCTCGTCGGTGATGACACCATCGCGGACGCGACGGTACGGAGTCTCAATGAAACCGAACGGGTTCACGCGTGCGTAGCAGGACAGCGAACCAATCAGGCCAATGTTCGGACCCTCTGGGGTCTCAATTGGACACATGCGACCGTAGTGGGACGGGTGAACGTCTCGAACCTCAAGGCCAGCACGGTCACGGGTCAGACCACCCGGGCCCAGTGCAGACAGACGACGCTTGTGGGTCAGACCCGACAGCGAGTTGTTCTGGTCCATGAACTGGGACAGCTGGGAAGTACCGAAGAACTCACGGATAGCCGCGGAAACCGGGCGCACGTTAATCAGGGTGGTCGGCTGGATCGACTCCACGTCCTGAGTGGTCATGCGCTCACGAACCACGCGTTCCATGCGGGACAGACCCACGCGGACCTGGTTCTGAATCAGCTCGCCTACGGTACGCAGACGACGGTTACCGAAGTGGTCGATATCGTCGGTCTCAACCGGGATCTCAACACCTTCCGGCGAGGTCATAACATTCTCGCCGTCGTGCAGGCGCACAAGGTATTCGATGGTGGTAGCAATATCCTGCTCGGTCAGAACCATCTCGCCGGAGGCATCAGCGCCCAGACCCAGCTTGCGGTTGACCTTGTAGCGACCGACCTTAGCCAGGTCGTAGCGCTTCGGCTTGAAGAAGTTGTTCTCCAGCAGAGCCAGCGCGGACTCGCGCGTCGGCGGCTCACCCGGGCGCTGCTTGCGGTAAATCTCCAGCAGAGCCTCGTCGGTGTTTGCAACACCGTCCTTCTCCAGGGTGGCCATCATGATCTCAGAGAAGCCGAAGCGCTCCTTGATCTCCTCGGTGGTCCAGCCGAAAGCCTTCAACAGAACCGTGACCGGCTGGCGACGCTTACGGTCAATACGAACGCCGACGGTGTCCCGCTTGTCGACGTCGAACTCCAGCCACGCACCGCGCGACGGAATAATCTTCACCGAGTGCAGCGGGCGCTCGGTGGACTTGTCGATGGTCTCATCGAAGTAGACGCCCGGAGAGCGCACCAGCTGAGAAACAACGACACGCTCAGTTCCGTTGACGATGAACGTACCCTTGTCCGTCATCATCGGGAAGTCACCGATGAAGACGGTCTGGCTCTTAATCTCACCGGTCTCGCGGTTGGTGAACTCCGCGGTGACGTAGAGGGGAGCCGAGTAGTTGATGTCCTTATCCTTGGACTCATCCACGGTGTTCTTGACGGAGTCGAACCATGGGTCCGACAGCGTCAGGGACATCTTCTGGGAGTAGTCCTCGATCGGAGAGAGCTCTTCTAGAATATCTTCGAGACCGCTGGTAACCCGAGCGTCTTCTCCGAGCTCCTCCTGGCGACGAGCACGCCACTCAGGCGTGCCAATGAGCCATGCGAAAGACTCACGCTGCAGGTCGAGCAGACCAGGAACCGCAATCGGCTCCTGAATCTTTGCAAACGAGTACCTCTTCGAAGCTCCGGGAATACCGGTTACTGCCTTGGTCTGGCGGGAGACTGCCAAGATGCGTCCTTCCAGCACCTCACGCGGTGGAGCACACCGGCAACCGGTGGTGCGCTCCGCCCGCTTGGTTTATACGCGATTCAAGTTGCAGGAATTATTTCTGTTGCGCACCGGGATACTTTGCGTCTAACCTTTGGTCACACACGAAAGTGATTCCCCCGCCACTTGGCCTCCAAGACCAGCCTTTAAAGGCGAGCCCCGAGCCCTAACGGCGGCGCCGCAGCAACTCCTTTAACAGCTAGATGCACGAAAAACGGTGCTACATAATAGCCCCGCGCTCCGAGCGCAAACTATAAAAGAGCTGGCGACAGATACACTAATTCCAGCGCAACGATTTAGCCTATATCAAAAACTGGCAGTTGTCTAGTACAACTTGACAAATCGGGCGTGTCGCATTCACCCGTTACCGATATAACGATGAGGCCTGGGCGCTATGGCCGTCGTAAAGCGTTACTCTGCTTTACGACGGGTCGAAGGACGCACGATGCCCACGATTGCGATGAATACCAGAATCGAACCGGACGCAATGAGGCCGATTGACCACGGCTCTAGAGCTGGGCGCTGGAAATTCTGTATTGCGCCAAAGAGAAGCTGATTGGAAAGGCCTTCGTCCATCTTGCCGTTGAAGCGCAGGTAGTCCATGATCGGCTCGCCGTCGCGGGTCTCCCACCAAAGGTGGATGTCCTCGGCCATATCGATGACCGAGCCAGACTTGGGCTCAACCCACAAATCACGGGTGCCCTGGTACTGGAGGAAGCCGGACTTGTCATCCTGGGTTAGCTGAGAGACGTAAGAACGGTACTTCTGGGCGAGATTCGTCTTCTCAATGTCCTGACGGAAATGCAGGACACGGTTACCACCGCGCTCCTCTTCCCCGACAAACTTTGCCGGCAAGGAATCGTGGAGGAGATCATCAAAGATCAGGTATTCCTTTTCCTCCGTGTCGGCCGGGAGCTTCACCCAGTTCCCCTCGAAAGCCACTGACCGTGGAACGCCCGCCATGCGGTCGACAAGCGTCGCAGGAGCCAGCGCCTCGCCGGTGAGTCGGTCGATGGTCACCGTCCAGATATTGGCCTCGATAAGCTCCGTCAGCGGGTCGGTGCCGATAACCTCAGGGGGAAGCTCACGCATTTCAGTCACGCCGACACGGAGCGAAACCTTGTCCGCATCCGCGGGTTCGATGAGCACGCCGTGAAGCTGTCGCTGCAGCGGCGAGTGCACTTCTTCCCGCTTGCCCTCTTCGTTAATCCTGGTGGATACGCCGTCTTCCGCCCGCAGGGTATACGACACCGGCGGCAGGTCAAGCGGCATTTTGGGATCAACATTGAGCACTTTGGGCAGCAAAATGCCAGCAGCAAGCAGTGCGGTGCCTAGACCCAACAGAAGGATAGACAGAATTCTCGGCCGTGAGAGCATGTTAGATACTTTACAGGCCAATAAGGGTAATCAAGACAATGAGTGGGCTGGTTTTTGCCTCAACTCCCTGTGACGGGTGAGATTAGTGAGGTTTTGCCCGGGTCAGGTGGGTTAGCAAAGGCCCCAGGAACAAAAGAACCGCCAACCCCGGGCACGAAGCCCAGAATTGGCGGTCAGAATTGGTAGCTTTAGGCCACTACCGGGGCCGAGGCAAGTAATTGAATTACTTGAGGGCAACCTTTGCGCCAGCCTCTTCCAGCTTAGCCTTAGCAGCCTCAGCGTCGTCCTTGGAAGCACCCTCCAGGATAGCCTTCGGAGCGGACTCAACCATCTCCTTAGCCTCCTTCAGGCCCAGGCCGGAGACGATCTCACGGACAGCCTTAATAACGCCGATCTTCTTAGCGCCAGCGTCCTCGAGGACGACGTCGAACTCGTCCTTCTCCTCAGCAGCAGCCTCGCCGCCAGCAGCGCCTGCAGCAGCAACTGCAACCGGAGCAGCAGCGGTGACGTCGAACTCTTCCTCGAAAGCCTTCTTGAACTCGGTGAGCTCAACGAGGGTCATTTCCTTGAAAGCCTCGAGCAGTTCCTCAGTGGTGTACTTAGCCATGGATATTCTCCTATGAGTGTGGTGCGGCCGCTCCCCTCAGAGATCCCTGGGGTCGAAGCCGTCAAAGTGATATTGAAAAGTTTTTCGCGTGATTTAGTTCGCGTAGATCGCGAGCCGCTCGGGATTACTTCTTTTCCTCGAGTGCCGCAGCAAGGCGGGCAACCGAGGAGGTCGGAGCGTCGAGCAGGCCAGCGACGTTCGCCAGAACGCCGTTGAAGGCACCAGCCAGCTTTGCCAGCGTGGTCTCACGGTTATCCATATCCGCAAGAGCCTCGAACTGTGCTGCATCCATTGCAGCACCGTCCATGTAGCCGCCCTTGATCACGAGGTTCTTGTTGTCACCGGCGAACTTCTTAATCGCCTTAGCCGCATCCACAGCCTCGCCCTTGATGAAGGCGACTGCAGTCGGGCCGTTCAGGTGCTCATCAAGACCCTCAATCCCTGCCTCGTCGGCAGCGATCTTGATCATGGTGTTCTTGGCGACGGAGTACTTAACATCAGCACCGAGGGCGCGACGCAGTTCCGTGATTTCCGCAACGGACAGGCCGCGGTACTCAGTCAGCACGATAGCGTTGGACTCTTCAACGTCCTGCTTCAGCGCTGCAACAGCTGCAATCTTCTCAGCATTTGCTGCCATGTGTACTCTCGCCTCCTTCCTGGTCTTTGCAATTTTCCGCTCGGCCAAGTGAAGGATTCTTTTGCGCAAATACAACAAACGCCCCAATCCTCGCACAAGGATGGGGCGCACAATTCTTGTGGCATGTTCCACTTCAACTCCGCCGACCGCAAGGACAACAGGTGAAGTCAAACTGCGCAAGCGCTTCCAAGTCCTCCTGCGTGGGCCGCTCACTGTATTCCTACAATGAAACCTTCAATCCGCTTCTTTCAAAGCGAATGACCGACGGTCTTCGGTGAAACTTGAGTACCAACCTCCATCTTCCCAACTCGATGTTGGTACCGATTGGAAGCCGGTCAAACTTCGTGAAGAAACTTTATACCAGACCCTGGCAATTAACCAAATCGCCTATCCAAACCGCGCCGCACCTGGCTCTCCGAAGCGGCCGAACTCCAGGTCCTTCTCACGTTGCTGGACAATCATCTCGAGCTCGGCAAAGTACGCATTCAGGTCGTCGTCGGCAAGCCAGAGCACTTGGTCGGCGTAGTCGAGCACCACGCGCACCATGTCGTCGGGATGTGCGTCCAATCTGGCGGCGTCGAGAATATCCACGGTGAGTGTCAGTGCCACGCGCACAACCGGCGGGATCTGCGATGCCAGGCACTGCTGCGCCACGACATTACGCAGCTCGACGGCCTCCATCCGCGCGATGATGCGCAACAGCCGCACGACCACGACCTGCGCCGCCCGAGCTTGTAGAGCTTCCTCCTCACTCATCCCCGGAAGCACCACAGAGTCCTGGATATTGCGGCGAAGGACCTCAGCTACGCGCTCGTCCTCCCCTAGCCCCGTCAGTACCTCGCCCAGCAGAGTCTGTCCCGCGATGCGCAGGCAGGGCATGTCATAGGCGTCGTCGCCCAACGAGTCGAGATACGAGATGAGCTGCGGTTCAATAATTCCGGAACCGTCGTCGAGCTGCGCCAGGCGATTAATCTCGCCGAGCGCCTCCAGCCCTTCTTCGGGTTCCAAAATTAACGTCATAGTCGCGATTTTAAGCAACAAACTTTGGCTGTGAGTCCATTTCGCCTGGATTAGTTGTTTGGATTAGCAATTCGCTTTACGACGTCTACCGCGCCCAAGCCCCCACCGCGCTATCGATACCCCTTATGCCAATGCAAAACCGCCACCTCACACACTCTGGAAAGTGCGCGCGGCGGCGGTTTTAAAGAGCTTTGCTCAGAGTCACTCTCGAGTGACTCGTGAAGAGCACACTCGCCTATCGGCTGATGCTGATTTAGGCGGTGTAGTCCTTGATCACGCTGGTGTCAACCGGGATGCCCGGGCCGTTGGTGGCGGAGACGGTGATCTTCTTCAGGTACTTACCCTTAGCAGCGGACGGCTTGAGGCGCATCAGCTCGTCGATAAGCGCACCGTAGTTCTCGGCCAGCTTCTCAGCGTCGAAGGAAGCCTTACCGATAACAGCCTGCAGGTTTGCAGCCTTGTCGACGCGGAAGGAAATCTTACCGCCCTTGATCTCGGTGACAGCCTTAGCGACATCCGGGGTAACGGTGCCGGTCTTCGGGTTCGGCATCAGACCACGCGGGCCGAGGATACGAGCCACGCGACCAACCTTGGCCATCTGGTCCGGAGTTGCGATGGCAGCGTCGAAGTCGGTCCAGCCGCCCTGAATCTTCTCGATCAGCTCCTCGGAGCCAACGAAGTCAGCGCCGGCCTCTTCAGCCTTGGTGGCGTTCTCGCCAGCAGCGAAAACAACAACGCGGACGGTCTTACCGGTGCCGTTCGGCAGGGAGACAGTGCCGCGAACCAGCTGGTCAGCCTTGCGCGGGTCAACGCCCAGGCGGATAGCGACGTCGATGGTGGCGTCGTAGTTCTTGGAGGAGGTCTCCTTGGCCAGGTTAGCGGCCTCGAGCGGAGAGTAGATGCGGCCGGCGTCGATCTTCTCGGCGGCGGCGCGGTATGCCTTAGAGTTCTTGCTCATGAAAAGTCCAATCTCAATTAAGTGAAATGGTTGGATTGTGGTGTGTAGCGGGCCGAAGCTGGCCCTACCACTTGATGAAGGTGCAGCTAAACGCTGACGGTTTACTTAGCGCCCTCGACGGTGATGCCCATGGAACGAGCGGTACCGGCGATGATGCGTGCACCCATCTCGATGTCGTTAGCGTTCAGGTCCGGCTTCTTCAGCTCGGCGATTTCCTTGCACTGCTCCCAGGTCACGGAACCGACCTTGTTGGTGTGCGGAACGCCAGAGCCCTTCTGAATGCCAGCGGCCTTCAGCAGCAGCTTAGCTGCCGGCGGGGTCTTCAGAACGAAGGTGAAGGAGCGGTCTTCGTAGACAGAAATTTCAACCGGGACAACGTTGCCACGCTGGTTCTCAGTTGCTGCGTTGTAAGCCTTGCAGAACTCCATGATGTTGACACCATGAGCACCCAGTGCCGGACCAACCGGCGGAGCCGGGTTAGCCTGACCAGCCTGAATCTGCAGCTTAATAATCGCAGAAAGCTTCTTCTTCGGAGCCATCGGATTAACCTACTTCCTAGTTACCGGGGCACGCCGCCCCGATGAAAAGGCGACTCACCCCGTCCGGATGCCGACGCTTTACGACGACCCTTGCGCCCTCGACCATCATGGCCGCTGGCGCTGGTCATCGAGTTGGTGCCAGCCACCGGGGATACGAATTACTTGGCGCATCTGTGCTCAAGGCACAAAAATGCACGCCTGGCTACGTTACCGCAGCGTATGGCGTGCATCAAAATCCGTTACCGGATTGGTTGCGCGAGCGAGCTAGCTGGTGCCTTGCTCGGCGCTTGGCTTGGCGGTGCTCTCCGCTTGGCTCTGCGCCTGGCTTGAGGTCGGGCCTAGTTCAGCTTCTCGACCTCATCGATGCCCAGCTCGACCGGGGTCTCACGGCCGAAGATGGAAACCAGAGCCTTCATGCGGCCGGTGTCCGGGTCGATCTCGGAGATGGTCGCAGCCACAGATGCGAACGGACCGGACAGGATGGTGACGGACTCGCCGACCTCGTAGTCGATGGCGACGGCCTTCTTCTCCGCCTGCGGCGCCGCTGCGACAGCCAGCTCACCGTCAGCATTTGCAGCTTCTTCAGCGGCGTCCGCGGTGATGGTCTCCTTCGGCATGAGGAACTTAGCGACCTCGCGAATCTTGACCTTGGACGGCTGGCCCTCGCTACCGACGAAGGAAGTAACACCCGGGGTGTCGCGGACGACGGACCAGGACGGGTCATCCAGGCTCATACGAACCAGAACGTAGCCCGGCAGCAGCTTGCGCTTAACGATCTTCTTCTTGCCGTCGTCCTTGCGCTCTTCGACTTCCTCAACCGGAACGATGACCTCGTGGATCTGCTCATCGACACCCATGGTCTGGGCGCGCATTTCCAAGTTGGTCTTCACCTTGTTCTCGTAGCCGGAGTAGCACTGGATGATGTACCAGTCGCCCGGACGACGCTTGAGCTCACGCTGGAACTCGCGCAGGCGCTTACGGTACTCGGCATCTGCGTCAGCAGCTGCCTGTGCCTCAGCGTCAGCGGCAGTCTCCTCTGCCGGCGCTGCTTCTGCTGCAGCAGAGTCAGCTGCGGCTGCGTCGGCTGCGGCTGCGACTGCACCCTCGGCCGGAGCTTCTACCTGAGCCGGTGCGTCCTGCGCATCCTGCTCAGTTGCGGCAGCATCCGCGGACTGGGCGTCGGAGAAAATATTCTGACCATCATTCATGTCGTGCTAACCCCTCTTGTATCTACATCAACGGTTCGCGACATTGGCATCTTCGCCTAAAGAGTCCTAAGAGCCAATATGCCATCCGCAATCACTTCGCACAGCCAGACACCAGCTGCGCTAACGAATAATCCCGCCGTCCGGAACTCGGAGGCGGGATGAAAAGCATCACTGCGAAACAGTATAACCGATTACTTACCCAACACCGATCGGACACCCAGACCGGCCAGCGTGTCCACACCCCACACGAGAGCGATCATGGCAATCAGGAACAGAATCACGATGATGCTGTAGGTGACCATCTGGCGGCCGGTCGGCCAAATCACCTTGCGCAGCTCGTCAACAACCTGCTTGATGAAAACCAAAGGATTACGAGTCGAAAGCTCGTTGGTCTCCTTCTCACGCGCAGGCTTCTTCGCCACGGTGGTCTGCGCGCCCGTCGCCTGGCGCTTACCGGACGGGCGAGCCGCCGCCTGGAAAGTCTGGTTTTCCTCAGACACGATGCTCCTTCGCTACTTCGTGCATATGAGACCTAAAGATACTGCACAGTGAAACTCAAACGTGAATTCTTCAAGGGCAAACCCCAGGGATGTTCTCCGGAGCCAAGCCCCCACTGTGCAGAGCAAGTCTGGTTCAGTGCGTAAATTCTAGCCGATTATCCACACTATCGAAGAAATGCCCTTCGTGGGAACCGCAGGCTTCGAGATTCGATTCTGACAACCCCAAAGAGCTACGGGCTGCTCGCTCGGGCTGCTCGCTTCGGCCGCTCGCTCGGGGATGCGAACTTGGGGCTGCAAATGTGAAACTGTATGGGTTTATGACACTTTCAAGCCATTTTTCGGGCTGTTTTTGTCATAAACGCAGTCAGTAACTCGCATTGCCCCACCGCTCACCGCCACCGAACATAAACGAAAAACCCGCCACCCAGACGCATTTTCATACGCCCTGGATGACGGGTACTTGCAGGGGCGACAGGACTCGAACCTGCAACCTGCGGTTTTGGAGACCGCTGCTCTACCAATTGAGCCACGCCCCTTCACCACCAGCGAAAGAACTTCTCAGTCCTTAGCTGACAATGTCCCACCTTACTGCATTGCTGCATAATCAAGGCGGGGTTCGACGAACATCACTGTCCGTAGTAGCGATGGGGGGGATCGAACCCCCGACCTCACGATTATGAGTCGTGCGCTCTCACCATCTGAGCTACATCGCCCCTATTCTCTACCGGACATAAGTCCGTATAAAAGAACAGAGCCCCCTGACAGAATCGAACTGTCGACCTTTTCCTTACCATGGAAACGCTCTGCCGACTGAGCTAAGGGGGCATCAGCATCCGTTGAACTCAGCACGTAACTCCGTGGCCAATTGTTGACCGCTTTGTTTCGTTCTGTGCTCTCCGTGAAGCCTTGCAAAGATTAACCCGAAATCACCACTAAGCACAAATCAGCAGGTAGGCAGCGGTATTTCTTGTCATGTTTGCAGACATTTGGCGCGCACTTATGGATAATCTATTCACTTATCGATGAGCCCCAGCGGAACCATAAGTGAATAACTCATCGATGAGTGGCTGACCTCTAACTCGAGCCCCTGCCCCGCTTAATCCAGAGCCCCTCACTCGAGCCCCTACCCCGCATCCCCATCAACGGGCCCTACAAAAAAATCACCGCGAGAAAATTCTCGCGGTGATTTCACTGTGCCAGATGATGGATTCGAACCAACGAAGGCAATGCCGACGGATTTACAATCCGCTCCCTTTGGCCGCTCGGGCAATCTGGCGTGCACTCTTAAACGGTGCGAATGGAATGCTACCCACTACTCTGTCATTTACACAAATCGGCAGGTCGAGAGGATATTTCCCTACCTGGATTCACCCCTCAGCAGAACTCACCCCAGAGCAGAGCTCACCTCAGAGCAGTGCTCGCCCCTAGGCCCATCTCGCCGATGGAGCTCAATCCACTACCCCACGCGCTCCACGGTGTAGCGAGCAACGTGACGCAGGGCCTCCTTGGCCGCACAGTCAGGAAGGTCAGCGATGACGCGGTCGGACTCATCCAGCAGTTCATTGACCTTCTCCATCGCGCGAGCCACACCGTTGGTCTGAGCCAGGAGCTCGAGGGCCTCGTCGACAAGCGCGTCGTCGGAAACTGGGCCGACAAGAATCTCGCGGAGGCGGTCAGCGGCTGGGGTGTCCTCCTGCAGCGCGTAGAGAACCGGCAGCGTGAAGACGCCCTCGCGCAAGTCAGTGCCCGGAGTCTTGCCGGACTGATCGGTATTGGAGGAGATGTCGATGATGTCGTCGACAATCTGGAAAACGATACCGATTAGTTCGCCATAGCGGCGCAGTGCGTTGGAAATCTCGGCGGACGCACCGGCGTGATAGGCGCCGAGATAACCGGCCGATGCGATGAGCACACCGGTCTTTTCGGCAATGACCTTCAGGTAGCGCTCGATGCGCTCTTCAATCGGCAGGTCCAAGTCGTTGAGGCACTCGCGCATCTGACCTGTGACAAGAACACCGAAGGTCTCAGCGAAGTGAGCCACGCTCTCGGAGCCGAGCTCTGCCAGCAGGCGGGACGCAGCAGCGAAGAGGTAGTCACCGGCCAGAATGGCGACGGTGTTGTCCCAGCGCGAGTTTGCGGAGGGCACGCCGCGGCGCTTATCCGCTTCATCCATGACGTCGTCGTGGTAGAGCGTCGCCAGGTGCGTCAGCTCCAGCACCGTCGCGGCGGTGATGACCTTATCGCTCTCCGGGTTCTCCCCGAACTGCGCGGCCAGCATGGTAAACATCGGGCGGAAGCGCTTACCACCAGCGTGAGCTAGGTGGGAAACCCGTTCGACTAGGAAGTCCTCGCCGCGCCCCAGCTCGGTAATCAGGAGGTCCTCGCTCTTGCGCATTCCCTCGGTGATTGTTGCTTCCAGCGCCTCATCAACGAAGTGAGAACTAGTGGCGGTGTGCTCACCAGTGCCCTGAGCACTTCCGGAACTAAGCCCGGAGTAGTCTCCAGTACGCATTCGAGACCTGCCTAACTGACGATAAAAGATAAGAAACTGCTAAATAAACTACCTTACGAGCATAGTGGCTAGCAGACCAGTTCCCATATTTGTTTCAACGTCGTTATACGCTGGGGCAATGACCTCAAGCCCGATTTCGCGAGTTTCCCCCACGTTCGACGGCACCGTCGCTCTACCCAGCAGCACTGACGTGCTCATTGTTGGCGCAGGCCCCACCGGCTCCGCAGCCGCGATTCACGCCGCCCGCGCCGGTTTTTCGGTCACTGTGGTCGACTCCCAGCGCTTCCCGCGCGACAAAACTTGTGGCGACGGGCTCACTCCTCGCGCCATCGCTGAGCTACGTCGTCTAGGGCTTGACGACGAGCTCCTGCGCCGCAACCGCAACCGCGGACTCAAGCTGCACGGCTTCGGCGGCTCCATCACCGCACCTTGGCCAGATGATGCCTCCGGCACTTTTCCCGCTGTCGGATCCGCGATGTCGCGAGTTGAGCTCGACACTTTCTTGCTCAATGCCGCCGCTGATGCCGGTGCGCAGGTCTTTGATGGAGTCGCAGCGCGGAAGGTGGTTCTCGGAGCGCTGAACACTGGCGGCACGCGGGGCCACGGCGTGCGCGAGGTGGAACTTTCCGACCGCGAAGGCAAGCCACACACCATCTCGGCCCGCTGGCTGCTCGTGGCCGATGGGGTCCGAAGTACCGTCGGCAAGCAGCTGGGGCGTGCGTGGCATCGGGACAGCGTCTTTGGCGTGGCCGCGCGGTCATATGTCAGCTTCGACAGCGCGGACGTAGCGGATGACTGGATTCACTCGCACCTGGAACTGCGCGACTCCGAGGGGCAGACGCACCCGGGCTATGGCTGGATCTTCCCGCTGGGAGAAGGCCGGGCGAACGTGGGGTGTGGGGCGCTGGCGACGTCGGCACGCCCGGCGCGCACGAACGTGAAGAAGTTGCTACGCGAGTACCACGGGCAGGTGCGTGATCAGTGGCAGATGAGCGAACCAGAGCACGTGACGTCGGCGCTGTTGCCTATGGGTGGTGCTGTATCGAATGTGGCGGGGCCGAACTGGGCGTTGCTCGGTGATGCTGCGTGCCTGGTCAACCCGCTCAACGGTGAGGGCATTGACTACGGCATGGAGTCGGCGCGGCTGGCGGTGGAGCTGATTAGTTCAATTGGTGCGGGCCGCGATGGGCTGACTCACTCCTGGCCCGCCCTGCTTCGCGAGCACTACGGCACCGGCTTCTCGCTGGCTCGCAAGTTGGCGCTGACGCTGACGTACCCGAGCTTCCTTCCCACGGTCGGCCCGCTGACCATCGGCGCCCCGTGGGGAAGCCAGCTCATGGGTGTTGCCGCACGCCTGATGGGAAACCTGGTCACGGAACACGACCGCGACGTAGTGGCGCGACTCTGGCGCGCTTCGGGGAGGACAGCACTGGCCTCCGATAAGTGGTTCGGGCGCCAGCCCTGGCAGTAGGAATCGCTTTACGACGGACCCTGCGACCCAGCCCGACTGAGAGCTAGCGAGCTACTGCACGGGCTTGGTTGCCGAGTGCAGCGCTGCGATACCGAAGGTGAGATTCTGCCAACCGGCATCCTCCCAGCCAGAGGCATTGATGTCGCGGGCAAGCTGCGGCTGGTTTGGCCAGGCGCGAATCGACTCCGCCAAGTACACATAGGCCTCCGGGTTCGAGGAGACAACCTTGGCAATCTGCGGCAGTGCCCGCATCAGGTATTCCTTGTAGAAGGTGCTGAACACCGGCACCACAGGGGTGGAGAACTCACAGACTGTTAGCTGGCCTCCGGGCTTGGCCACGCGGGCTAGCTCAGCGAGGCCCGCCTTGTAGTCCACGATGTTGCGCAGACCGAAGCTGATGGTCACCGCGTCGAAGGTGTTGTCCGGGAATGGCAGCTTCATGCCGTCACCGCAGACCTTGGGAACATCGCGGTGTGCACCGGCCTTGAGCATGCCTCGGGAGAAATCACAGGCAACGACGTATGCGCCAGACTTTGCCAACTCCACTGATGAAACAGCCGTACCGGCGGCCAGGTCGAGGACTTTCTGGCCAGGCTGCAGGTTCAGGCGCTTTGCCGTGCGCACGCGCCAGTAGTGGTCAATGCCACCGGTGAGCACGGTATTAGTGATGTCGTAATTCTTCCCCACGCCGTCGAACATCGAGGCGACTTCGCTGGGATTTTTCGTTAAATCAGCCCTAGACACGATGTCCAGATTACGCGACCGACTTCTGACGCGTAGCAGCACCTGCATGGGAGGCATCAATCGCATCTGCTGCGACCTTGCTTGACGTCTCGGCCGCGGAAACCCCAGAAACCTCCTCGTAGTGGCGAACCAGGTCTGCACACAGTGCTTCCCAGGTGCGTTCGGTCACGGTGTCGCGGCAGCGGTTGCGCAGCTGCTTGCGTGCCAGCTCATCGTCGACGAGCAGTAGCTTGTCGACCGCCTCAGACAGATCGCGGGTGAAAGTCTTGGGTTCCAGCAGGTAGCCGTTGACGTCGTTGGTAATCAGGTCGCGCGGGCCGCCTGCGTTCGGAGCGATGGCCGGCACACCGGAGGCGTGGGCTTCCTGTACCGCCTGGCAGAAGGTTTCAAAGTCACCGGTGTGGACGAACACGTCCAGACTGGCGAATGCCGCTGCCAACTTATCGCCGGTGAGCTGTCCGGTAAAGACGGCATTCGGCATCTGCTTCTGCAGCTTCTGCAGCTCCGGGCCATTGCCGACAATGACCACCTGGATATCATCGCGGCCGTTCAGCGCTGCCAGCCGCTCCACAGACTTCTCCGCCGCGAGCCTGCCGACATAACCAACAATCGGCTTGCCCTCCGGGCTCCACTGCTTCCTGAGCTCTTCACTACGCTTTGTCGGAGTAAAGCGAACCGCATCAACACCGCGGCCCCAGCGGTAGACATCACGAATCTTGTGATCCTGCAGGTCCTCAATAGTCGGCGACGACGGCGCCAGCGTTCGGGCGCAGGAGTTGTGAATCACGCGCGTCCACAACCATGCGGCCGTGGAGAGCCCCGCCAACTTGTAGTTCTTGGCAAAACCCGCAACGTCCGTCTGATAGATGGCCACAGCCGGGATACCCAGTGCCTTGGCAGTCAGCGCGCCCGCACCACCGAGCACAAATGGCGAAGCCAAGTGGACAACATCCGGCTTAAACTGCGTCAGCGCCGACGCTACCCGACGGTTCGGCACACCAATCGGTAGCGAATCAATCAACGGCACCATCACAGTGGGCACACGCTCAATGCGGTAGTCGCAGTAGAACTCTGCCTCTTCCTGCCAGTCCCGAGCACCCGGCGCAATCACCAGCGCCTCGTGTCCTTCACGGCGTAAGTGTTCCAACACCCGCAGCACGGAGTTTGTCACTCCATTGATGTTGGGCAAGAAGCTTTCAGCAATGATGGCAACGCGCATGGTGCTAGTTTTCCATCTCGTCGGAAAGCGAAAGTGACCCTCTGTTTACCTTTTGGGGATCTCTTTGTAAACGACGGGTTGCGCGCAACGACGACCACCACAACGGCGCGACGACGAGAAATGTAACCACAGCGATACTGGTCGCCGGGAGAAGTGACAGCGTCCATGTGCGCCCGGCGACGCGGACGACATTGGGATCAGTGCGGTCGTATTCGACGCGGACGCGCTGCCCCTCTTCCAGACCAACGGGATAGAGCAAACCGGTTGGTGGCGACTGAAAATCGCCATTCTCGTCGACGAAATCAACCGTGGTGCGAAGGAGCTCGACCGAGCGCACATTGGCTACGGACTGCCCCATGTTCGACTCGATATTGCGGTCATTAATGAAGCAGCCAACCACCATGGCCAGACACGACAGCAACAGGCAAATCATCACAAAGAGCAGTACCTGACGAAGGAAGCGCGGCCAATTGGCCAGGGCAGTTTTCCACTGCATGGCGGTCGCGACCTCCTATTTTTCTGTCCCTGATTGTTTCCAGCTCTGATTGGATGCTGCCGGCCGGCTAGTGCTTGTCCAGCACCCCAATCTCCGCATTGTATGCCAGCTTGTGGTGCAACTGCCGACGCGTCGCACGTGTGGTCGCCACCTCGATGACGCGGATGCCGTCGACATCGGTATCCGGGTGCAGCTGCGCGAGCAGATCTGGGAGGCGGTCAACACGCACGTGCTCGACCCCGTAAGCCTGGCAGATGCCCTCAAAGTCCACGTCCTGCGGCGTGCCGAAGATGCGCTCAAAGCTTCCCCGCAGGGTCGGGCTGCCCGCCTCCAGCGTCTCGAAAATACCGCCACCGGCATCATTGGCCACCACGATGGTGAGGTTTTCCGGCCTCGGCTCCAACGGCCCAATCGCCAGCGCTGCAGAGTCGTGCTGGAACGTCAGGTCACCCATGAGCGCAATCGTCCGCGGCGGGCGAATCTCGTCGGCATGTTCGCGGTCGGATGCCAGCGCAATACCGATTGCCGTCGCCACCGTGCCGTCGATACCCGCGGCACCTCGTCCCGCATACGTGTTCACACCCGGGAAAGGCAGGCCCGTGTACGACGCATCGCGCACCGGGTTCGACGCGCCCAGCACCACGTTGTCACCCGTGCGCAGGCTGTCCGTCAGAGCCGCCGCCACATGAAATCCGGTCAGCGGTTCCTCCGTTTCAATCGACTCGGTCAGCGTCTCTCGCACGGACTTCACCGCCAATTCGCTGGCGGCCTCACAGATTTTCGTCCACTGCGGGTCCTGCTCCCCCAAAGTCTGCACATGCTTTACGACGGCCCTTGCGTTCGCCGTCACATCCGGGAACTCCACCCCAAAACCGTGGTTTTCCGCTTCGGAGACAACGGTCAGCTCGATATCCGGATTGGCCAGCAGCTTAGAGATACCTCGGTGCAGCGTCGGCCTGCCGACCAGCACAATCTGCTCCGGTAGAATCTGCGCGAAAGTGCCCGCCGCGAGCGGGTGCACCGGGTGCGCCGGCGCATACGCATTCGGCTCAGCGATGGTTGGCAAATCCTCCAGCGCCGGCAGGTGCGGGGCATTCGAACCCGCAATCACGAGTGTGCGGCGGCTGATGTCAATTGTGGCTGTGCTAGCCGCGTTGGCCGGGCCGGTTGCGGTGGCCGAGTTGGCTGCGATGGCGGCCGCGGCGACGTTGTTGCTGTTGGTAGGCGCAATCGTGGTCCAGGGGCCGCCATCGGCGCGGCCCTCGGGGATGTCGGCGACGGAGTCGTCGTCAGGCACGAGCGGTTCGACAAAACGGACGTTAAGGTGGCCGGCGCCGGATGCCATGGCGGCGACAACGCGATCAATGCGAGCGCGGATCTGCGCGGCGGTGGCCTTCGTGACCGGGGCGGTGCCGTCCAGATCGAACTCGACGACGGAGGCATCAGCGAACAGGCGGTCCTGGACGATGGTCTGGTTCGCGCCAGTGCCTCGATAATGCGCGGGGCGGTCGGCGGTCAGTGCCAGCAGCGGAATGCCCGACGCGGTGGCTTCCACCATGGCGGGCACGAGGTTCGCCACTGCTGTGCCGGACGTTGTAATTACCGGGGTCACCTTGCGGGTGCGCGAGGCCAGGCCGAGGGCGAGGAAGGCGGCGGAGCGTTCATCGATGCGTACATGGAGGCGAACCTTCGCCGCATCGGCGGCCTGGACCAGAGCGCGGGCCAGCGGGGCGGACCGGGAACCCGGGCACACTACGGCATCGACCATGCCGAGACGCAGCAGCTCATCGACGATGAGGCCCGCTACCACTGCGGATGGGGCCGTGGGGGCTGCGGGGGCTGCATGGGCTGCGGAGGTGTGGGGCGTGGCGTCGGTTGCCGAGGCTGGGGTGCCAGCATCGGTGGCGGCGGCATTGGTGATGTTGGTGCCCTGAGCGTGCGAAGTCTGGGAGGTGTCCTGGTTGTCGTTCACACTCAATAGGCT
This sequence comes from Corynebacterium sp. HMSC065H09, assembly GCF_001812845.1. Lineage (NCBI taxonomy): Bacteria > Bacillati > Actinomycetota > Actinomycetes > Mycobacteriales > Corynebacteriaceae > Corynebacterium > Corynebacterium sp. HMSC065H09. Next base: position 101,862 of record NZ_KV810606.1, on the reverse strand, counting down.
ACTTGTCAGGCCGGATATCGGACTTGTTGGGAGTTACTGACCCCGTTTATGACAGTTTGGAGCCGTTTTTCGAACTCAAAGTGTCATAAACGGGGTCAGTATCTCTGGATGCTCCGTGAGTTGGAGCAGGTTGTAGAGCAGCTACAGGTGGGATAGGCCGCCAGGTGCGCCGCTACAGGTGGGCGTACGCCGCGCGGAGGCGGTCGAACCACCAATCGCGGCGGGGGCCCGGCGCGGCGAGCTCGGCCAGGCGGGAAGGGTCGGGAGCGGGGTTGGTGACGGGCAGTCGGCCATCGATAAGTGGCCGGGGCTCGATGACGTCCTCGATAAACAGCGAGGACGTGGCCAAACCCGCCGCGTTCGGCTCCGGCTGCAGCTCTGTGGCAGGCAGGGCCGCCGCCGTGAACAAACCGGCGGCCATGCCAACACCGGTGTCCAAAGCGCTGGCGACGGTCACCTTCATCTCCAGTTCCTCGGCCAACCGAAGCAAGCGGCGTGGTCCACCAAGGGGCGCGACCTTCATTACGCCCACGTCAGCAGCCTGCTCGCGCGCAACCAAATACGGGTCCTCGGCCTTGCGAATCGACTCATCGGCAGCAACCGGGCAAAACTCCCCCACTGCGTCGCGGACCTCGCGCAGCTCGGCGACAGTCGCAACGGGCTGCTCCATGTACTCCAGCGGACCCAACTCATGAGCGGCGCGGATGGCCTGCCCCACCGACCAGCCACGATTCGCATCCACCCGCACCACAGGTTCATAGCCATAGGCTTCGGCCACCGCGGTGCGGACGGCGGCTACGCGCTCGATGTCGTCGTTAAGCGATTGGCCGCTCTCTGCGACCTTGACCTTAAACGTGCGGCACCCGGGGTAGCGCGCCACGACCTCCGGCACCTGGTCGGGTGTGACGGCGGGGATGGTGGCGTTGACCTCGACAAACTCGCGCTTCGGGGTGGGCAGGCCGACGTATGCGCATTCGATGGCCGAGCGCAGCCACGCGGCGGCCTCGGGTGCCTCGTACTCCAGGAAGGGAGCGAACTCGCCCCATGTGACGGGGCCGTCGATGAGGAGTGCCTCGCGGGTGGTGACGCCACGGAATTTCACTGCCATGGGCAGCGCGACGACGTGGGCGCGGTTGAGGATGTCGTCGATTAGCGGAAGCTTGATGTTGGGCGCAGCGGACACAGACATACCCCTCATGCTAGAGACCTTTATGCTGGAAGCCATGACTGATACCGCGAAGTACTCGACCGATAACCCTTTCCGCCCCGAGCAGTGGAAGACGGTTGATGGTTTTGAGGATTTGACCGACATCACCTACCACCGGCACGTCGGCGAGGGCCGCGAGAACGGCATTGTGCGTATTGCGTTTGATCGCCCGGAGGTTCGTAACGCATTCCGCCCGCATACCGTCGATGAGCTCTACCGCGCGCTCGACCACGCGCGTCGCACTCCCGATGTCGGCGTAGTGCTGCTGACCGGTAACGGACCGAGCACCAAGGACGGTGGCTGGGCATTCTGTTCGGGTGGTGACCAGCGCATTCGTGGTCGTTCCGGCTACCAGTACGCAACGTCCCACGAGCATGACGACGCTACCGCGGACGCATCCACCATTGATACCGCACGCGCCAAGGTCGAGGGAGGTCGCCTGCACATCCTGGAGGTGCAGCGCCTGATTCGCACTATGCCGAAGGTTGTTATTGCTGTGGTCAATGGCTGGGCCGCAGGTGGCGGACACTCCCTGCACGTGGTGTGTGACCTGACGCTGGCATCACGCCAGGAGGCTCGCTTTAAGCAGACCGACGCTGACGTGGGATCTTTCGATGCCGGCTATGGCTCGGCCTACCTGGCGAAGCAGGTTGGCCAGAAGTTTGCCCGTGAGATTTTCTTCCTCGGCCGCTCCTACGACGCTGAGACCATGCACCGCATGGGCGCCGTCAACGAGGTCGCCGACCACGCTGAGTTGGAAGATGTCGCGGTCGAGTGGGGTCGCATGATTAACGGTAAGTCCCCGACGGCGCAGCGCATGCTGAAGTTCGCCTTCAACCTGACCGATGACGGCCTGATGGGTCAGCAGGTCTTCGCGGGTGAGGCTACTCGCCTGGCGTACATGACCGACGAGGCCGTCGAGGGCAAAGAAGCGTTCCTGGAAAAGCGCGACCCGAACTGGGACGAGTTCCCGTTCTATTACTAGGGGCAGTTAGGGGGGCGCCGGCTGGGGCGCTCGTCGGGCCCTGCACTTTAGCGCTCATTCGTGGCTGTAGAACAGCCGAGAGCGTGCGCTACAGTCACGGGTCTGCGCTAGAGTGCCTCCGACGCTTCGACCGCCAGCCCGCCATTGCGGGTCGGGAGCACCGCACCTTCTACCTGATAAACCTCTCGCAGCATAGCTTCATTAATGACCTCTGCCGGAGGCCCTGCACTGCTGACCCGACCATCGGCTAGAACAACGACATGTTCGCAAAAGCGCGCCGCTTGCCCCAGGTCATGAAGTGTCATCACTACCGCGCAGGGCAATTCCCGCGCACACTTGCGTACCTGCCCGAGAAGCATCAATTGGTTACGCAGGTCGAGTGCGCTGGTGGCCTCGTCGAGAAGCAATACCCGAGGTCGTCGCACAACCGCCTGCGCAAAACTCACCAACTGCCGCTGTCCCCCAGACAACTCAGACATCAGCCGCGATGACAACGCAACCAACCCAAGTCGTTCAATGGTGGCCTGCACTTCTGCCCGCACTGTGGATCCGACACGCAGTGCAGAAAACCCAGAAAACGACTGTTGCCGGGCAAGCAGGACGCTTTCGTACACGGTCAATGAGCTCAGCGGCGGAGGGTCCTGTGGCAAATATAGAGATCTTTCAGCACGTACCTGCCCCGAGCAGTTTTCAAGGCCCGCCAAACACCTCAGCAGTGTCGATTTGCCAGCTCCGTTGGGACCGACCAACGCAGTCACGCTTCCCATCGGAAGAGGCCCAACGTCGACATTGTGCAGGACATGATGGCCGTCGTAAGCAAAAGACACTCCTCGCGCGCTAAGAGCGGACGATTCTGGAGGGGTTTCGCCGAGGGGTTTACCGTCAGATTTACTGGGGCTGTCGTGATGACCATGTACAGCGTCGTTCCCGACAAAGCGACTTGCCTTTAGCCAAGCCACATCTTCCTCCTCTGGCCAGCGATAATCGCGACAAATACGGGCACTCCTACAATTGCGGTAATAATGCCTACGGGAAGAATTACACCCGGTTGAATCACCTTCGACACTGCCGATGCCGCAACCAGAAGCAGCGCCCCTACCAAAGTCGAAGCAGTAAGAAAATAACGTTGATCTTCGCCTACCAGTAAGCGCGCAACGTGTGGGCCGACGAGACCGATAAATCCAATCGTACCGGCCATCGACACAGCGGTTGCCGCCATAAAGGACACCACGATAAGGGTCAGCGCACGCAGTCGATCAACGTCGACGCCAAGGGCTTTTGCGCGGTCATCGCCCATCCGGAATGCAGTCAGCGACCAGGCATTGAGGTAAAAGAAGAGTAGCCCCATCACGAATATCACCGCGAGCAACGCAATCTGCGTCCAGTTCGAGCGGGTGAGACTACCCATCGTCCAGAACACAACCTGTTCCAACTGCGTCTCCGAGGCCAGGTATTGCATCAGGGCCAGTAGAGCGTCGAAAAAGAATACAATCGCGATACCGAGAAGAATCATCCCCTCGACTCCTGGGCCACGAAATCGGGAAAAGAGCAGAATCGCAGCGCAGGCCAGCATCGCGAACACCCACGCAGTCCCGGCCATCCCCAGCACCGCACCGATTCCCTCAGAAGCGAAGCCGGTGACCACAGCCAGGGCAGCACCGAATCCGGCCGCCGCTGACACGCCCAGGGTGTACGGCTCGGCCAGGGGATTTCCCAGAATTGTCTGCATTTGTGAGCCCGCCACTGCCAGCGTCGCTCCGACGAGCACTGCAGTCACGGTCATCGGAAGCCGAATGTCGAAAACAATCTGGTGGTCAATGGGTCGCGCACCAACCGGATGGGTCAATGTATGCAAAACTTCGCTGGCAGGCATGCTACCGCCACCGAGTAGAAAGTCAGCAAGCGATGTCAAAGCCAACACCACAGTAATCAGAGCGATTATCACCCACTTCTTCCGTGCTGCGCGCTGATACCAGTGAAAGGTTGACTGCACCATTACTCTATCAGGGCTGTCTTCCTGCTCCCCGCGAACGGCGTCTCCGCTCCCCTGCGTTGTTGCCAGGTTTCCGTGCGAAACTTGCATGTTCGACATCACTCCAGCCCAGTCCAGAAGGTGCCCGAGGCCTCGATTGGCAGGAACTTATCGTGCAGGTCCTGTACCTCTCGTTCAGTGTCAATGTCGCCGAACAAGTCCGGGTGCATGGCCTTTGCAAACATCTCGACTGCCAGGAAGTTATATGGCGAATCGTAAAAATGATGCCATGCGACGAAAGTACGCTTACTTTTCACCGCGTCGACTTCACGCACAGCGGGCTGCTTACCGACGACATCGTGAAGGGCCTTTTGCGCCTCTTCCTTCGATTCCGAGTAACCCAGCGGTACGTAATTTCCTTCCTTGACCGGAGTCTTACCCTGATCCCAGTCTGCGCCTGTGGCAATGATGACTTCAGGATTCTTCCCGGCCAATGCCTCTGGCGATACCTGCCCTTGCTTCGCATCAATCATTTCGTCGCCAAGGTTTAGTCCACCGGCAGAATTGACAATCTGCGCCAGGTTGGACTTGGCGAAGGTTGAGCAGCAGTCAAAGTAACCGGGTGCTCGCCACAGGAATGTCGGTGTCGGTGCTGGTTTCTTCTCGGCAAGGCGGTCAGCGACCTTGTTGACCTTCTTCTCGTAGTAGTTGATAAAGTCTTCCGCCTGCTTTTCACGCCCCAGCAGTTGTCCCATCATTCGAATACTGGGCTCGGTGTTTTTCACTGGATCAATGAAGTAGTCGACAGTCACCGTCGGCACGCCTGCCTTTTCTAATCCATCAACGATTCCAGCATCTTTAGCCGCGTCGAAGACACCCGCATTTACTACGAAGACATCGGGTCGGGACTCCAGAGCCTGTTCCAGCGACATAGTGTTGTTGTAAATCTCGCCTGTGATCGGGATGTCCTTGATTTTGGGGAACTTCTCAACGTAGCGGTCGTAAGTGGCTTTGTCGTTTTCCTTCAGGTCCTCTGGCCAGGCAACGATCTTGTCAGTTGGATTGTCTGGGTTCAGAAGCGCCGTCGTGTAAAGCATCTTCTGCCCGCCCATCAGGATTCGCTCGACATTCTGCGGGACTTTAACTTCGCGTCCTAGCGCATCGACAACGGTACGCTTCTCACTGCTAGCGGATGCGTCTCCATTTCCATCTGAGCAAGCGGCGAGAAGGACGAGCGACATGCATAGGAGTACCGCGAAAAGCACCCTTGCGGGGAAGTCACGCAGTAGCACGCTTGGAGTAAGAGGAGAACTAACCTTCATTTTCTTCTTTCCGGAGCAGGCGGTCAGTCGACCGCATATTCAGCTCCTCGGATCCCCTTCGGTAGAGGGAAAACGTCATCTTTACGTGGATGGTTCAGAGGATTTCTGGATGGGTGTTACGAAGCTTCGGCCGTCACACGGAACTAGTGGGTTGCAGGTGACGCTGCAGAGCGCGGTAAAGCAGAGCAGCGGTCGTGGAAAAGCCAAGGATGAGCCCAACCCAAACGCCATATCCTTCCCAACGAAGGCCAAGGCCAAGAATCAGGAGAGCTGGAACCCCCACCGCCCAGTAGCCCCAAAGGGTCGCACTGAGACCCGACTTCGTGTCGCGCAGCCCACGAAGGAGCCCCACCAGCACGTTCTGGGAACCTTTAGCGAACTGCTGTAGCACGGCAAGGCACAACAAGATTGTCGCTATATGGCGTGCATCGGGATTGGCACTAACGTTGGAATCAGTAAGGAACAGTCCAACGACGTACTTTCCCAGTAGCAACCAGAGCAAACCGACGACGGCAAGATAAATACCCACTGCGTGCAAAACCCGACGTGATACCTGTTTGACTGCCTCGGCACCATCCGCTAATGCACGGCTGACCAGTATAGATCCTCCGTGCGAGAAGCCGATACATACTTGGTAGACGATATAAGCGAGTTGGTTAACAACGGTGTGCGCTGCCAGCATGACTGGGCTAACCAGGCCCATCGCTAGACCTGCGATAGTAGTAATCGCAGCTTCAGAGCCGTAGGTAAGCGAAACTGGAATCCCAAGCCGAATAATGCGCCTCATACATGCTGCGTCGCCGGGCCTCGGAATGACCGCGAAGAATTTCCGTAGCTGACGGTCTCTTTGCAGCAAGCCAGCAAAGGACAGCAGGGTAAAAACCTGGACGCAGGTGGTCGACAGACCGATGCCCACCAGTCCCCATGCAGTTCCCCATTCATTGACGCTTGTTAGCCAGAGGAATCCAGCGTTGAGAGCAGCGTTGACAACGATGGAAATGAGCGTAACCACCAGCAGAGAGCCCGGCCGACGCATGCCGACTGCAAACTGCCGCAGGACATTGAGCCAAATCATCGGGATAAGGCCTGGTGCAAGCGCGACCGTCATCGAGAACGCTAGCTCGGCAACAGTGTCGTCGATGGGCAGGATGAGTGCAAGCGCACCAAACGAAATCACGATGAGGCCACCAATGATCGCAGTTGCGGTGCCGACGGTCATGCAACTGCGTACCGCTTGGCGGATTCGCTCAGCCGCAACTTCCTCGCCTGTCTTTTCCCACTCCGACGCGGCCTCGGCTACTAGGTTGCCTCCGGCGGTGACCATACCGACACACATGGTGCGAATCTGGTTGTAGAACTGCATTGCGAGTCCGCCGCCGGCAATTGCCACTACACCGAGGGTCTGCAGCATCAGCACATCGGTCGTGGTTAGCGCAACCCCCGCTAGCTGAACGCCCACGATGGGTAGCGCAAGCGAATAGACATCACGGTAGGACACGGTTTGCTGGCCAATTGCACGAGCTGGATCTATCACCCGGCCACCTCGAAGGAATTAGCAATGGCACGAGAATCACCATAGGCTCTGAGCATTCGCGAAACTTGACGCTCCATAACTTCTGAATACAAATGATTTTTCTGAAGCCAATCAGTATCAAAAATTGTGTCGAGATATTTCTCACCAGCATCACAAACAATGACGACCATTGTTGTTCCTGCCTGAAACTCGTGTAGATGACGCAAACCTTCGTAGATTGCAGCACCTGCTGTGCCTCCAACCATGAGCCCATGTTCCCTAGCCAACACTCGGGCCGCGGCGAATGCCTTGACATCGCTAACTTTGACTCCATGGTCGATGAGGTCGTAGCGGACGTTATTGCCGATTTTGAAACCCGACGGAGCACCGGCACCTGATTGCTTATATGCCCCTGGCACCCCACCAAAAATGATGGAGCCTTCGGGTTCAACAGCCAACGACTCGGCGGTATGCCCAAGCTTCCTCAGATGTTCCGTTGTACCGCACAACGTCCCGCCCGTTCCGATTGCCGCAACGAGAACGTCAACCTTTTCTGGGATTTGCTCATCGAGTTCGTATGCAAGCTGCCAGTAACCAGCTGGGTTGTTGGGATTATTGTGCTGGTCTGGCCACCATGCATCCGAGGTCTCGGCGACAATTTCTGCGGCCTTCGCACGTCTAAGGCTCGTAGACGGAACACAGGATTCTTTATCCCCGACGAAGACCAACTCTGCTCCAAGTGCTTGCATGGAACGCAGCTTGTCCTTGGCAGCGTGATGATCCACAATCGCCGTAAACTTGTATCCCCGCTGAGAGGCCACAAATGCCAGACCTAAACCAGTGTTTCCACTAGTGGGTTCAATGATTCTTCCGCCCGGCTTGAGCTCGCCGGAGATCTCCGCAGCAACAATCATCTCCAGCGCCATTCGCACCTTTACGCTTCCCGTCGGATTTAGGCAATCCATCTTCAGTAATAACCGGCTTCCGGATCCGGTATTACACAGTTCAAGAATTGGCGTGTTTCCAATTAAACTACAACTCTCAAGCGAACACGTTGCGCAAGGTTTTCTTAATTTTTTTTCAGAATATGGAAAATCAATCATGACAGACCCCAATTAGACATTTAAACCAATTCCCGATATAAAGGCCTATCTATTTTCGGCAAGCTTCCCTGACCTTCCCAAACAAACCGCATGGGCAGACGAATTTGATGAAATTCGCTTTCATTTTTATCCATCTGATAACCAGCCGTATTGTGATAAATAACCAAATCCCCAACTCTCGGAATTCGATTCATTTGGACCTTTCGCCAGGTGAGCATGTCATATTCCATACAGCTACTTCCGCCAACACAGACACCAACCGAGCGCGATAGACAATTACTGCCACCGCTAGGCCTGCCCATGTAATTGGCGACATCATCTGAGCAGGGATTCTCCCATAACGTCATGTCAGGCATGTATTCACTGCCTTTCCATTGCTCAGAAAGACTCATACTTAAACCCGCAACAGTAATAATTATGTAGTTGTCTCTCCATTTCACACCCTGAATTGGAAAAACGCTCAATCCACAACCATCTAACGCCGCTCGGCCTGGTTCAATGGCCAACTGAAATCGCCCATTTTTTAGCCGTTCCGCAAGCGAAGCGCTAGTTCTATCAATCCTCTCAACTGAAGGCGAATTAGCTAATCCCGAAAGAATTTCATCTAACATTTCAGGGCCATCATTGCCCTGCCCGCCATACGGATAAAGCCCTTCTGGAATTCGACCAGCATGAAAATAGTCTCGCTTATCCGGTGAATCAATAACTTTTTCCCGAAACATTTCCCACTGGGATGGCTCACAATATTGAACCGAAAATCCTCCACCTATGTCCAGCATCTCTGCCGTCCATCCTTTAATTCGAAGAATTTCCATAAAATCCAAAGCTTTATGTGCTTGGCGGTTACGCTGAGCGGGACTGTATCCGTTCAAATGGAAGGTCACGCCCCTACAGTCAATCCCATTACTAGATTGTTCTCGCAGGACCTCAAGCTCTCGAAGCCACTGTGCCATGGAGGTGCCGAAGCGAGTCTCAGGCTGTTCTTCAGGCAGTAACCTAATCAACACCGGAGCATCAACGACTCCAAGATCCTTAGCCAGCGAATTAATTCGGAATAGTTCGCTCGGAGAATCTACTGCAATTAGAACTCTCTGCTTGAGAGCAAGAGTCAAAAGCGATTGCGATTTTTCCGCACCCGTAACAACTAAGTCGGCAGCACACACACCAGCGCCTAAAGCGCCGGTGAGCTCCTCCCCGCTCGCAACATCTACGCGATGACCCTCTTCGGCGACTGCGGGGATCCAGCACGCAGACTTATTTGCTTTGTGAGCGAAGTAGATATGCGAGTCGACTCCGTGACGCTCGCAAACAGCAGCAAAAGCATTCAAATTCTGGCGAAAAACCTGAGTATTTAGAACATGAAAAGGCCCTGCCGCTAGTGTGGCTAAACGAGTTAGTTCCGAGACGCCGTCACTTGGAATTGACAGTAAATCTTTCGCCCAGTCACGTTGTTTCGGGACCAGGGTCGAGGTCTTGGGCACAGAGAGTGTAGAAGCAAAAATTTTATCGTTCACTTTTCATTTCCCGTAGTGCCGACAGCGAGCGTTACGACCATAGCGACACCTCCGTACCTCGCCCAGCAGAAAATGCACGAACCGCAAGTTCCTGAGCAACTGGAATATCCGTAATAATCATTCCCGTCGAGAATGCAAAAACTCGGTCAGTTTCATTCGTGCGCCCTGGGGCCTTTCGCGCGAGAATATCGGGTAGTGTTGCATCCAATTCCACTTCTTTGCCCTGGAGCAATCGCTGCCCAACTAGCTCGAACTGTCCGGCACTAGTAGCAATTACCCTGTCTGCAGCAGCAACAGCACCATCCGCAATTCCCTTGGAAGCAACAGAAATTAGCAGCCCACCTTCGGGAATCCATTCAGTTTGAATCGATGGGTGCCAGGCACGACCGGAAGCAACTACGGTGATATCGCTGCTTTGAACTGCCTTCATAACAGAAGCATCATCGCGTTCAACTAGTTCGATATTCCGCTCGGGAAACCAGTGATTAAGCGACTTCCGGCTTTTTTCTAATCCTCCCGGATGAGTTCCATGCAGCTGTAGTTTTTCGAGGCTCGGCACTGCTGTGACCAAGTAGGAAAGTGTGTTAACTGACTGAATCCCAGTGCCAAAAACAGTCACAGTCTTCGCATCAGCGCGTGCACATTCTCGCGCAATCAATGCTGTCGTAGCGGGAGTTCGCGAGGCTCCAACTTTTTGGCAGTCCATTAGCGCGTATGGCATGCCGCTTTCATCGTCGTAGAGACTAATGGTGGTGTAGTACTTATCTGGGTTGTCGCTTCCGTGGCGATAAGAGGTCTTGTATCCAACGAGATCACGGTTGGCATCAAAACCGAGCATCGAAAAAGCAATCGAGTCCCGGCTCTCAACCGGTAAGTCAATCATCATTTTTGTCGGGCACTGCGAGGAACCTTCCGCGAATGCCAAGTATCCATCTTCTACTGCACGGATAACCAGCGAAGGTTCGAGTTCGATATCTTCCAAGTCCGATCGGGTCAAAAGTCGAAGCTTTGGAGTTTTTGAATCAATCAATAGAAGTCCTTCAAGCAAGTAACGATTGATAGCCAACCATTCAACCAACAAAAGGAGAGCCTACACTACCTGTCATAGGTATGGCTACCCTAATTCCTAAATTCTATCGGCGATCACAGGCAGTGAAGGTTCAATGACTCCAAGCTGGGCGCTAAGCAATATCGCTACTCTAAGGCGACGACGCCGTCGCACACGGCGGCGAGAAGCCTGTGTTCATGGCTAATCATGAGAACACCGCCGCCAGATACGGCGAAATCCCGGATGACCTCGACGATTGCCGCGGAGTTGGCGGCGTCGAGCATGGCGGTCATCTCGTCGCAGATGAGGTAGCGTGGACCGGCGGCCAGGGTGCGAGCGACTGCGGCACGCTGGAGCTGCCCGTCTGAGACCTGGCTAGGGAAGCGATCGAGAAGGTCCGGAGTCAGCCCAACGTTTCGGATGAGCTCGTCGATGTCCACACTTTTCCCGGTTCGCTGACCATCCCGCCGCCCTTGCCGCCCCTGTCGTGCGGCTGAGCGAATGGTGCGCCCCAAAGTCATCCGCGGGTCGCAGGACCTTCGGGGAGACTGAAACACCATCCCAATCTGGCCACGAACCCGCTGCCCGGCGCGGCTGCGCACAGCGCCGACCGGCACCCCGTCGCAGAAGCACTGCCCTAAATCGGGCACTTCCAGGCCTGCGAGGATACGGCCGAGCGTGGACTTGCCAGCCCCCGAAGGCCCACGAAGCCCGACGATCTGCCCTGGATCAACCCTGATGGAAACGTCCGATAAAACGACTCTCGCAGAGCCGTCCTTGGCGCCGAATGACTTCGACACGTTCTCGGCGACCAGCGCTTTGCCACTCGCCTGCGCGTCACAGCTCACCGAAGCCTGCTCACTCACCAACGCCTTACTCACCACAGCCTCCTCGTTCATTTCCCCGCCTCCTCGAGCCTGCGCGCGTAGCAATAGTCCTCGTCCAGGTTCGTCAAGCTCGGCACCACGCCGGGCATCGGCCGCATGCCGTTTTCGGGCAGCGCTGCGAGCAGGTCGCGCATGTATTCGCTGGCTGGGGCCTCAATCACCTGTTTTGCCGGTCCCGTCTCCTCAAGGCGCGATGCGTACATCACTGCAACTCGGTCGGCGATGCCGCTATCGCGCAGCTCGGAAATGTCGTGCGTAATTAGCATGACTCCCACACCACTGTCGGCGATTTGGCGAAGCATGCGCAGCAGGGCCATGGTCAGGTCGGGGTCGAGGGAGGCCGTCGGCTCGTCAGCAATCACCAGAGCAGGGTCGCCAGCCAGGGCGAATGCCACTGCTGCGCGCTGCGCCATACCCCCGGAAAGTTCGTGGGGATACAGCGCCGCGACCTCCGCATCCAGGCTGACTCGCCGCAGCATCTCCTCCACCGTGTGGTTGCGTCCCAGAACGGAAATTGTTTCTTTTAGCTGTGCCCCGACCGTGCGCACCGGTGTCAAAAACGTCGCCGCCGACTGCGGTACTAGCGCGATTTGCCGCCCCGCCAGCTCCTCGTCAGTGCGAGCAAGGCCCGCGCCGGTACGTCGCCGCGCCAGAATTTCGATGGGCTCGGCGTTCCTCTCCGCTTCTGCACCACTGTCAGCTGCCCCTTCGCGCGGATAGAAACGCACCTGCCCCTCTACTCTCGCGTGCGGCGGCAGCATGCCAACCACCGCCGAGGCAATAATCGACTTTCCGCAGCCCGACTCACCCACAACCGCGACGACCTCTCCCCTACCCACAGTCAGGGACACGCCCGTCGCGGCATGCACCACGTCACCACCGCGCAGGGGAATCCGCACTGTCAGTCTCTCAATGTCCAGCAGCTTCTCTCGCTTGCCGACGCCCTCCCGAGCACTCACACCAGCACCTCCTGTCCGGTCACCCGCTCCTTCAAATGCGTGCCGACGGCCGCAATACACAACGTTGTGGCGACGAGGAAAAACGAGGGAAACACCAAAATCCACCAATGGCCGAGAAGCAGGGCGCCCTCGGCGTCGGCAAGCAGAGTCCCGAGAGACGGCTTGTGCGGCGGCAGGCCCACCCCAAGGAAAGACAGCGTCGACTCGTGCCAGATTGCGTGCGGGATCAGCAAGATAAGGCCGACCAAGGACTGCCCCAGTGCCGCCGGAACAACGTGCCGAGCTAGCACGCGTGCGCGGCTCATTCCGGACAGGAGCGCGGCCTCGACGAACTCGGCGCCCCGCAGATGCAGCACGGACGCACGGACCGTTCGGGTGATGGTCACCCAGTGCGTCAGTACCAGGGAGATGATGATTGCGGGGACCGAGCCTCGGAAAAGGCTGACGATGAGCAGCCCCAGTAGCAGGTGCGGCAGCGCGTTGGTGACGTCGGCGCTGCGCATAATGACGCGGTCGACGCGCCCGCCGAGCATGCCTGCGGTAACGCCGAGGACGATACCGACGATCGCCGAGCACACTGCCGTGACCAGTGCAATGAAAAGGGAAATGCGCATTCCCGCAGCAACTCGAACGAAAACGTCGTGCCCCTTCGAATCGGTACCGAAGAAGTGCTCAGGCCCCGGGGCGACACCGGAATTGGCGAAGTCGGTGAGCACCAGGTCGGAGTCGTGAAACAGCGGAGTTAAAAAGGCGTAGGCAGCGATGAGGACCAGGCACGCCACGGCCACGACCGGGGCGACCGGCCTCTTTGTCGTTTTAAGCATCTGCATCCACCCGTGGGTCGAGGACGACGAAGGCGACGTCGGCAAGCAGATTTCCGAGCAGGACGATAGCCGTCGTCGCGATAGTGAGAATGCTCAGCAGCGGAAAGTCCAAGCTCTGAGCCGATTTGACCAGCGCGGTTCCGAGCCCAGGCCACGCGAAGACCGCCTCCACCAGTGTCGATCCGACGACCAGCTCAGACAGTCGCGCGCCGATGAGCGCGAGGAAAGGCGGCACTGCGGTCGGCAGGATATGGGAGAAAATGATCGTTCGGCGCGGAATGCCGCGGACCTGCGCTCCGGTGACCGCGCCGGAGTCCATGACCTCGACGATGGACTCACGCAACGACAGCACCAGCCACGGCACCTGCGTAATCGCAAGAACGACAGCTGGCAGCGTAAGGTGCGCCACCGTAGAGGAGAAAGTCACGGGCTCGCCCGGGTAGGTCAGGCCTCCGGTGGGAAATAGCTTCCAGGCCAACGCAAAAAGGCCGAGGCCGCCGAGTGCAACGACGAAGGGCGGGGTCGCCTGAATCACCGTCGAGATCGACAGGACTAGCCGGTCTAGCACTCCCCCGCGCCGCACCGCAGCCCACAGTGCCAGAACGAATGACAGCGCGATAGCTCCGGCAAGTCCGCAGGCGCCGAGCAGCATCGTCCACGGCAGACGCTCGGCGAGCACCTGCGTCACCGGCTGTGAGTAGGACCTCGAAATGCCAAGGTCGCCCACCGCCAGGCCCTGCAGCCACACCAACCACGACTCCCACCAGGGCCTATCCAGCCCCAACTGGTGAGAAATCGAGACTCTCTGCGCTTCGGTCAGGTTGCCCGCCTGACCTTTGAGATACGCATCCAAAGGGTCGAAGGGGCTCACCGCCGCCAGCGCGAACACTGCTGCCGTCACCGCCACAACGATGGGAACGGCTACCAGCACTCGCCTCACGACGATTCCTGCGACCTGCCGTTTCCGGCTCTTGAAACGGGGTTGATGCTCAGAGGGGTGTAGACGCGGGTGTGAGTGCGGGCGCGAGCGAGGGTGAGGACGTGGGTGTGGCTCGGCTTTTGTCATTTACTTGTGCCATGCCCCCAGGTTGAACCACGGGCCGAAGTTCAGGCCGTGGGCATGGGGCTCAAGGATGGCATCCGGGTGCGTGTAGCCACGGTCGCGCTCGACATAGACATGGTCAACGTAGACCAGCTGCAGCATGGCGGGCTTTTCGGCGTAGAGCTTCTGAATCTTACGGTAGAGCTCGTCTCGCTTGGCCTGGTCCGCTTCGACGCGCGCCTGGTCGAGCAGCTTGTCGATCTCCGGGTTGACGTAGTCGGAGCCGTTATCCCACTTGGCACCGGCACCCGGCTCAGCGTACTTGGAGTGCAAGATTGAGTAGATCTGGCCGTCGACGGAGTACGGGGTACCGCCTCCTCCCAGCATGACTGGGGTCTTGGCGTAGTCCTCGCGGGTGACAGACTTGGAATCACGGGCGACCGGATTGACCTCAATGCCGACCTTCTTCAGGTCGGAGGCTGCGGCCAACGTCAGGTCTGTGCGGGCGTGATCGCGGTTCGGGAAGTAGATGACATCGAACGCGGCGCGCTGGCCGTCCTTGACGCGGATGCCGTCCGAGCCCTTCTTCCACCCGGCGTCGTCGAGAAGCTTCTCGGCCTTCGCGGTGTCGTGCTTGATCTCGGCGGTCGGGTCGTAGGCGTCGCCGTAGAAGTCCGCGAGGAAGGTGGAGTTCGGCTTCGCGTGGCCCTTCATCACGTCTTTCGCCATGGCCTCACGGTTGACAGCCAGGTTGACCGCATTGCGGATTGCCTGGTCACCGGTGACCGGGTTGCCCGCTGGAAGGGTGATTCCGCGCCAGTCCGCCGAATGCGCCGACTCGACCTTGAATCCCTCCTGGCCTTCAAATTCCTGCGCCAACGCCGGCTCCATAATGGTTCCGTCGCCCTCGCCGCCGCGCAGCTGCTGAGCACGGGAGTTTTCGTCCTGATTGACTCGGTAAATGACTTTCTTCAGCTCAGGGGCCCCGCCGTGATAATCCTCGCGGGCCGTGAAGATGGCCTCGTCGGCACGCAAAGATTCGAGCTTGAACGGGCCAGTTCCCACGGGCTTGGTATTGAGATCTGAGTCCTCGGCGGGCTTCAAATCATCGAAGTTGAAGGCCTCCGACGGGGCGATGCCGTTGAGGAGCTGGTGATCGAATTCCGCGTACGGGATATTCAGCTCGAAGACGACCTTGTCTCCGTCGGCGTGCACCTCATCGAGCATTTCCCAGTTCGGAGCCTCAGAGGAGGCCGAGCGCTCGTCGAGGATGGCCTTGTAGGTCGCCACGACGTCCTCCGGCCCGAAGGTGGTCCCGTCGGAGAAGGTGATTCCGTCCTTGATTGGAACGGTCCACGTTTTGTTGCCATTGCTCGGCTCGGCGGGGCCGGAGGCTAGCAGAGGCTCAAAGTCGACGGGCTTCGTGGAGGTGTCACCCGACACCGGCTTGAGCCGGAAAAGGCCCTCGTAGACCGGGGAATCGCCGGACCTGCTGTAACCAGCAACCGGGTTGTATCCGCCGGTTTCGTTGTTATCCAGCAGGACCAGGGTCTGCTCGGCGCTGGCGCCGGAGTCCCCGGCGGCACCGGAGGCGGACTTATCATCGGGGTTCGAACAGGCGGTCAACCCGAGGCCACAAATCGCAAGTGCAGAGACCGAGACAGCCAGGGTTCGCCCCGTGCGGGTAGAAAACATTTACTCCCCTTTATTGAAGGATAGGCACAACTAAGTAGTAACCGTTTTCATTATCTACTCATTGGAAACTTTATTTCAATGGTTCAAAATCTTTTCTTCTTGTTGCGCAAATGTTTAGAACCCAGGTAAAAGGCAGAAAAATCCCGAAGACCTGGTACGACGATGGCGGCAACACATAAGTGCTGCCGCCATCGACTCCCCCTATATTCGCTTATAAAGCGCTACGCTACCTTCGTAACCTCAAACCGCTGCTCCGGGTGGACGTAGGCCTCCTGCGCGCGCACGAGCTCCAGCTCACCAGAGCCGGACTCGTGCGTCACCTTCAGCAGCTCAAAGATGCTGGCCGCGGTGTTGCCCAGCGCGACCGAGAGGTCACCGTCAATACCGCGACCGCGCAGCAGGTTGCCCGCAAACAGCGCGGCCGTGACATCGCCGGAGCCGTTGCGCTTCAGCGGCAGGTACGGCGTCGCCACCAGCCATGCACCGGAGCCATTGACGGCGAGCATCTCAATCTCGTCCTCCTTGCGCTCCGGACGCAGCACGCTGGTGACCAGCACGGCCTCCGGGCCGAGCTCCCGAGCAGCATGGGCTGCCGCAATGGTGGACTCCAGGTCGTTGACCTCGCGGCCCGTCAGGTATCCCAGCTCGAACTGGTTCGGCGTAATCACGTCTGCCACCGGCACGACCTTGTCGCGCAGCAGCGGCGGAATGTTTTCCGAGACGTGGCAGCCACTCTTGGCATTTCCCATCACCGGGTCACACGAGTAAATGGCCTTCGAGTTGCGCTCCTTGGTCAGCGCCACGGCCTCGATGATGACATCCGCAATATCGCTACCGCCCTGGTAGCCGGAGATAATCGCGTCGACGTCGTCAAGCTTGCCCAGCTCATCGATACCCTTGATAACCTCGCGCACATCCGTGGCTGGAATCATTGGGCCACGCCACTGGCCGTAGCCGGTGTGGTTGGAGAAATCGACGGTGTGGACCGGCCACACTTCAAAACCTGCGCGCTGCAGCGGGAAAACGGCAGCGGAGTTACCCACATGGCCATAGCTCACATGCGACTGGATGGACAGGATCGAGGGCACGCGGTTGAACTCCGCGACGGCTTCAGCTGCCTTTTCGGTAGGGGCCTGATTTTCGTTCATTCCTCTATATTGCAACGGATGCACGAAAATCCCATATCCCCTAGTAGGCGCTGGGGCGACGTCGGCTGGCTTTGAGTTCGGAGCGCCGCTGCTTCTGCGCTTTACGACGCGCAATCGAGGCTCGACTCGGCCGAGTCCGCCGGCGCCTCGGAGGCGGTGGCTGCACGGCTTCCCGAATGAGATCCGCCAGGCGACGCCGGGCTCCCGCGCGGTTGCGCACTTGGGAGCGCTGCGTGGTGACGGACACGGTGAGTGTGGTGCCGTCGAGTCGGTGGCTGAGGTTCTGGAGAGCGCGGCGGCGATAGGCGTCGGAAAGCACGCTGAGCTCGGCAATATCGACCGATAGCTGCACCTTGGAGTCGGTGGTGTTAACGCCCTGACCGCCCGGCCCTCCGGAGCGCGCGAAGCGTTCGGTGAGCTCCGCCGCGGGGATGACGAGGCCCTTTGGGATGCCGGGACCTGGTGGGATGTTCAGGGGTTTCATGGTGGCCAGTGTAGTCAGGACGCGTTTGTGATCGGGTCCCGTTTCCTCCAATCCGCTGTTAAACAACAAATGCTCATCTAAGCTGGCGAATAACATTTATCCACTTATAAAAACAGCAAGAAAAGGCAGGATTGAGACACCATGGCCACTTCTGATTCCCCGTCCATTTTCATCTCCGGCGGCGCACAGGGCATTGGCCGCGCGGTGGCCGAGAAGTTCCTGGCTGCAGGCTGGACCGTAGGTGTCTACGACATCAACGAGGACGCCCTGGCGAAGCTCAAAGCTGAGCGCACGGAGGTAATCGTCGGCAAGCTGGACGTGACAGACTTTAAGCAGTGGGAGGACGCGCTTGCGGACTTCACCTCCCACACCGGCGGCAAGCTGACAGTGCTGGACAATAACGCGGGCATCATCGGCGATGGCGATATCACCGACCAGTCGCCGGAGATTATTCGCGCGCAGGTGGACATCAACTGCACCGGCCTGACACTGGGCGCGAAGGCGGCGCACCCGTACCTGAAGCGCACCAAGGGATCTCACCTGGTCAACATGGGTTCGGCTTCGGGTATCTACGGTCAGCCGCACATCGCGCCGTACTCCGCGTCGAAGTTTTACGTCTCGGGTCTGACGCAGGCTCTGGATCTGGAATGGCGCAAGGACAAGATTCGCGTCGTCGCAATCATGCCGCTGTGGGCGAAGACCAAGCTGGCGGACGTTTCCGCTGGTTCGACCCGCCGTCTTGGCGTGCGCATCACACCGGACCAGGTCGCTGATGCCGTGTGGAAGGCAACGCACCCGCAGAACTTCATCGAGCGCCAGCGCCACTTCTACTCGGTATCGGCAGCGGACTTTATTCTGCGCTACCTGGGCAAGATTGGTCCGCAGTTCCTGTCCCGCCCGGTTAACGCAATCATCGCGGGTTAAGAGGCAAACTAGACCTATGCTCTTTGATCAACTCCCGCGCGACGATGCCCGCATCACGCCGGGAGTTGTTCATCTGCCGGGGTGGCTTCCACTGGACCGGCAGGCCGGCATCATCACGCAACTCCGCGACATCGCCCGCGACGTTGCCGGCACTCCCCTGGCCATGACTCGCCCGCAGCTCAAAAGTGGTCAGATGCAGGTCTTCATGCTGCATCTCGGCCGCATGTGGGCCACAAATCCGTACCGCTACGTCACGCACGTCGGCGGCGTTCGCGTCCCGCCCGTGCCTGACAATCTGCTGCAGCTCGCCACCGAAGCACTTCGTGCCGCCGCGCTTTACGACGAATCCCTCAACCAGTGGCCCTCCACTTTTCGGCCCGACATGGCGTTGGTCAACTACTACCCACCCGGGGCCACCATGGGGATGCACCAGGACCGAAACGAAAACTCCCCTGCCCCGATTGTGTCGCTCTCTATCGGCGATGAGGCCCTGTTCCGCATTGGCGGCACGGAGAACCGCAATAAGCCCTGGGATGATGTGACTCTCGCCAGCGGGGATGTGATTGTGTTTGGCGGTCCCAAGCGGCTTGCGTTTCATGGTGTGCCCAAGACTCGTCCGGGCACTTTGCCGGAAGCTTGCGGGCTTAAAGAGGGCCGCATCAACATCACATTCCGGCAAGTGGAAAACTCACACTAAACCGCGCAAGCCACCGACCGCTAGCCTAGACACATGCAGCGCACCGCTTCCTCCATGCACGCACAGGCTGCCACCGCGCAGACTCCTGCCCCACTCGACTGGCACAGCCGGGTGCGTTACTTCGTCGGCTCGTTCCCAGCTGCCGACCTTGCTATTGCGGCAGCTTTCCTGCTGTGCTGCTGGTTGAGCATGACGCCGTTACTTACTTATGGCCCGAGCTTCACTTATGTCACCAATGTGGTTCTGTCCGCGATGATCGCCGGGGCCGCAGCGTTTCGTCGTAAAGCAGTGCATGCATCGTTTGTGATTACGTACATTGCCCTGGCGGGTCTCGCCTTGCTGGTGTGGCTATCCCCAGTGAACCTTGGGTTAGACCCCATTATTGTTGCTGCCCCACTATCTTTATGGGCTGTGACCAGGTGGGAACCGAATCGCACCTGGGGCATAGTTGGGCTCTTTTTAGGGTTGATTGGCAGTTTCCTCAACCCAGCGGTTCCAGCCTTCGGTTTTACTCCGGAACGGCTGTTGGTCTTCGGTCTGCCCGCGGTGCTCATCACGGCGAGCGCGTACGCAGTGCCGCTGTGGCTCCGAATCAACGCCGAGGAACATGCCGCGGAGTTGGAGAACGTCGTGGCGCTCAACAAGCTGGAGTTGTCCCGGGAGCTTCACGACGTCGTGGGGCACGGACTCACCTCTATTAAGGTTCAGGCTCAGACCGCACTGTACCTGGCGGAGATGGATGACTCACGAGCGGAAAGCGCTGCTGAAAAGACCACGCTGGAAGGTATTGCCGAGACCGCAGAACAATCGTTGCGAGATGTGCATGCGCTTGTCGATGCGCTACGTAATGGCGGCGAGATTAGCGCTGATCCGAATGAGATTCCACGTCTGGTTGCGGCTGTTTGTCCGCCGGGTCGCAATGTTTCGGTGACTCTGCCGGAGTCTTATGAGGCGCTGGCGGATTGGCCACTCGCGAAGCGACTGACTCTGGTGCGGGCAGTGACGGAGTTGGCCGCGAATATGGCCAAGCACTCATCGGGGGCTGGTGAGCTGGCACTGATAATCAATCCACCTGCCGACGCTGATGACAGCCCGGTGCGGGTTCATTTGGTGACCGCAAATCGGGCTGTGAGCGACGCCTTGGCACACAGGAAGCGAGCTGGTGCTGGCCTGATTGGTCTGGATGAACGCGTGGCGCAGCTCGGTGGCGAGATGACTTATGGTGAAAGCGACGGCATGTTCCGCGTCAGTATCCGCCTGTAAGCGGTTCAACCGAAGCAGGGCTGGCTGTCGAAACTGTCAAGAAAGACGAGCAATGGATGTAACTCGAGTATTAGTGGCTGAAGATCAGGCTCTGATTCGGCAGTCTTTCGCGCAGCTTATTGATGCCCACCCGCAGATGAAAGTCATTGGTGCCGTAGGCGACGGCGCCGAGGCTGTGCGTCTTGCCTCCGGTGCGGATGTGGTCGTCATGGACATTCGTATGCCCGTGATGGACGGTATCGAGGCCACGCGGCAAATCGTGCGAGGGGCATCGTCCGGAGGCGCGACCCACGCATCCGCTCCGAAAGTTCTGGTACTGACCACCTTCCGCGAAGAATCCCTCGTGCTCGGCGCTTTAGAAGCTGGGGCCGCAGGCTTTTTGCTCAAAGACTCCAATCCCCGTGAGCTGCTTTCGGCCATCATGCGTATCCACCGCGGTGAAGGAGTCATCGATCCGAAGGTGACGCCAATGGTGTTGCGACACGTTTCACCGCGCACGGCCCACTTCGAGCAGTCAGCAAGCGCTTCCTCGACACATGGCGCTGGCTCAGATCCCACCGACGCAGGAACCCAGTTCACACCCCGCGAACAGGAGATTTTGGACCTCGTCTGCCAGGGGCTTTCCAATGATGAGATCGCTCGCAGATTGGTGGTCGCCACGACGACCGTGAAAACCCATGTGAAAGCGCTACTAACAAAAACGGGCTCACGCAGTCGCGTGGATCTTGTCATTTGGGCTGCGAAAAACGGGCTGCTGTAGCTTCTCCTCACTGGTTCCGTCATCCTCGCTATCGCCTCTCCTCCCTAGGGAGGATATTTCCGCCCACTCATCCTTAAGGAGGGCGCGAACCATGCCAGCCAGTCCTATTACTTAAGGCATGAACGCACCAATCCCTACCTCAGGCCCTTCCGCAGACGCCGCCTCTCCCCTCCTTCAGCTGCGCGGTATCACCGTCGCCTACGGCAAGAACGAGCCGGCCCTAAACGGCCTCGACATGAGCGTCCGTGCCGGTGAGGTCTACGGACTATTAGGGCTCAACGGCGCGGGTAAATCCACGCTGATGAGCACTGTGCTTGGGCTAATTCCCTACTCCGGTGAAATCAGTATTGCGGGACGCCCGTGGTCCGTTGCCGACCTAGACCGCATCGGCGCCTCCATCAATGGCCCGGCGTTCTACCCGCAACTCTCGGCCACCGACAACCTCAAAGTGCACGCACATCTGACCGGCACGGACAAGAGTCGCATCGGCGAAGTCCTCGACATGGTGGGGCTGCACTCGGGCAACAAGCGCGCCCGCGCATTCTCCACTGGCATGAAGGTTCGTCTCTCCCTGGCAATGGCTCTGCTTACCGACCCCGATATTGTGCTTCTCGACGAGCCCACCAACGGCCTCGATCCGGAAGCTATCGTGGGCCTGCGCACCTTGTTGCGAAATCTCGCCGCTAGTGGCAAGGCCGTCGTGGTGTCCTCCCATCAACTCGGAGAGGTCGAAAAGAGCGTTGACCACCTTGGCGTCCTTGCTGGGGGCCGACTGGTCTACGAAGGCCCGCTGACTGACTTTGCGGCCGCTGGTCAACCCCTCGAGCAAGCTTTCTTCACCGCAGTAGGTGTTGCCCGATGAGCGCTCAACCGCACACACGCACTCTTAACACGCGCACCGTTCCTACGCGCCACTACTTCCGCGCCGAGCTACTGCGGGCGAAGTGGTCACTCACCATGTTTCTTCCCATCATCATGGTGGCAATCGCTCTGGTCAGCATGGTCTTTTCTACAGGTGTTGACGCCACCGCCATGGCGAGCGCCCACATCTACTCGCTTATCCTACTTCCTCCCCTGGCTGCTATTACGTCCGTCATTGGCCAAAACCGTGAAGAAAAGCTCCGCCAAGGTGGCCTAATCTGGCGCAATATCTCGAGCACTCGAGTGTTCCTGGCACGCGCAGCCACTGTTATCGCCTCCACGGCCCTCGGCCACGCACTTATGGCCACTCTCCTTGCCCGGAGCGTGAGCACCGCATTGCAATTTACGATCTTCAACACGTTGTCATTCTTCGTGTTCTGGGCATTCGGCCTTGCCCTATGGCGCCTTGTGCCACGCGCAGCTCTCTTCCTTGCGCCGCTGACTGCCATCGCTTGGGCCATCGCAGGAACACTGGATGCCATGAGCCCAAACTGGCAAGTTCTCCCGTGGACCTGGGCAATCCGCCCAACGTTACCTATTCACGGTGTGCAGGCTAATTCCATCACGGCTCCGGCAGACAGCGAAATCTGGGACATTGCCATCCTGCCGCCCGCGCTGCTGCATTTACTCCTCGGACTAGGCTTCTTTGCCATCGCATTGGCTGCGCACGGAAAATCTCTCAGCTTGCCGACGGGCCGGGAACGCAGCACTTCGTCGTTAAGCCATGGCATGAGCGCGACCCTGCCCTGGCGCACCTGGTGGAGCCTCGCAGCACTGATGCTTGCCGGGCTTGCGGTCGTGCGTGTGGTGTGGAACCCGGAGTATGCGCTGGGGCTGCTGAGTTTCGTCTGCGTGCCGACGGCCGCAACCGTGGTCGCCATCATGACGTGGACCTCGCAAGCTGATGCCTGGCCAGCGCTGATGTATCGGCGCTCGCGCGGGAGCATCACACTTCGCTTGTTTGCCTTGGATATGGCGTTTCTCGTACCGGTGCTCGTGGTTGCGGTGATTATCAGCGGCGCAGGCGGCGAGACCAATGGCCAGACCGGCATTAACCCCTGGCCGTACCAGGCGGTCATCGCGCCTCTTGTGGCCGCAATGATTGTGGCCGTGACCGGATTGATTGCGCGTCGCAGTGTGGCGGCCGCAATCTTTGTCTCGGTCGCGCTCGGCGGTTGGGCTGTGATGGTTGGCGGTGATGTCCTCAGTGCCTCACCGCTGTGGTGGACTTCAGAATGGGGATGGACCTGGGTGGTCCGTGATTACCCCGAGCGGTGGCCGCTGATGGTTCTGGCATCCGCCATTGTGACCGGGGCATTCGTGACCTGGGCGCGGGCAACGTCACTGAAAGCAATCCGCTCTCGAAGCTGACAGCGACGCTGACTGTAGCCACGCGCCAGCCCACCTACTCCTCGATAGCCTCGCGGACCTCTTCGACGCTGAGGTTGGAGTCTTCGATTTCCTCGCGAGCTTCCTTCTTCCGACCACGGCGAACAAGGCGGAAGATGCGCTTACGGCGAGAAGTCTCTTCGCTGATGCGCTCACGACCGCGCAGCCAGGCAATGAGCATGACGGTAATGAGCAGCAGCCCGATGTAGCCCAGGATTGGGTAGACCCAACCAATCAGGTTCTGGAAGCCCATGAAGCTCAAGGCGAAACCGAGCAGAACCAGACCAACGTAGACAATCTTGAACTTTTCCGGGTGATTTGCGGTGACGCGACGCCCCAGTGCGTAGAACATGCCAAGTGCCGTGTTGAAAATCATACCGAGAATAACCACGGCCATTGCCTGACCAAGCCACGGGTGCAGGCGGTTAATAACGGTGAGCATTGGCACGGCATCGGTTGCGACAGTACCAACAGTGTGGAACAGCGTGATGGTGGTAATCAGCAGCATTGCGGAGTACACCAAACCGCCAACGAAACCACCGGCACCTGCGGCGCGGGGATTGAACAAGTTGCCGCCAATAACAATCGCCATGGAGACCGCAACCATCAGGTTAAAGCCGACGTAGTTCACCGCGGCGACAACCCAGTTCGGCAGAGTGGTCGGGACTTCCGCAACGGCAGCTGCCTGCTCCGCGGCTGGGGTGGCATCGGTAAACGCCAGCGTATAAATACTGGCCAGCAGGATAAAGCCGACGATAAACGGCGTGATGGAACCGATCACGGTGGTCACGCGGTCAACATCGAGGAAACCGGCTGCGATGGTCACTAGCACCATCATCACGGCACCAATCCACACGGGGATGCCCCACTGCTGCTCCATGTTGGCACCGGCACCGGCGAACATAACGAACCCCGTGGCGAAGAGCGTGATAATCACGCCAATGTCCAGTACGCGCGAGAAGATGGGATGCGATACGCGTCGGAATACTTCGCCGTGCTCGCTGGCCTGGAAGTAGCTTCCCAGCTGCAAAATGATCATAGCCATCAGGCTCATGATCACCGCTGAGAGAACGGCACCCCAGACACCATTGATGCCAAAGGCGACGAAGTATTGCATGATTTCCTGACCCGTCGCAAAGCCCGCGCCGACGACTACGCCGACGAAAGCAAATGCAACGCGCAGTACTTGCTTCACCACAAGGGTTCACTCCTATTCAACTATCTGATTGATATAACCACCTTACTTTTCTCAGTGAGTTTTACTAATCGCGATTAAGCGTTCTACGAAATTTCGCCTTTAAATCCCGCAGGCCACGCCGGTCGAATGCACCGGGCAGTAGCCGTTCGGATTCTTAAACAAGTACTGCTGGTGCTCGTCCTCGGCTCGGTAGTACTCCCCTGCCGGAGTCTCCGACAGTGGCTTAATCTCCGTGGTGATGGGGCCCAGGCCAGCGTCGGCAAGCTTCGGCGCGTACGCATCGGCGATTTCCTGCGCCCGGCGCGCTTGCTCGGGCGTCGTCGTGTAAATCGCGGAACGGTATTGCGTGCCGACGTCATTACCCTGACGGTAGCCCTGCGTGGGATCGTGGGCCTCGAAGGCCTTCGCGATCAGCTGGTCGAAGCTAATCTGCTCCGGGTCGTAGACGACCTCCACAATCTCGGTGTGGTTGGTCCGCCCAGTGCAGGACTCACGGTAAGTGGGATTTGGCGTCACGCCACCGGCGAACCCGACCGACGTACTGAGCACGCCCGGGGTTTCCCAAAACAGCTTTTCGGCACCCCAGTAGCAGCCGATACCGATGTAGACAACCTCCTGGCCATCCTCCCATGGGCCGGTAATAGGCGTGCCGAGCACCGCATGCGGCTTCGGATTCTCCAACACCGGGTGTGAACCGCCCTTTAGCGCCTCACCTTCCGGCACAAGCTCCGCCGACCTACCAAAAATCCAACCCATCTTCGATGCCTTTCTATCTACGACTTCCTATGCTCTGCGCAACGCGTCCGCGGTCACGATTGTTCCGCCCTCGCCACCAGAAACTACGGCACAACACGGGCTATGGTTTGGGTTGTGCGTACGCTCAGCCTGCTTTCCGTCAATCCCCACGACCCGACCGCCATCCTGCCCGACCTCCGCGCCGCGCTGGACGGTGAGGTCTCTCTTCTTCCCGTTCCGCTTCACGACGGCACGCGCGCCTCAATCTTGCGGAACTCGCAACGCGCAGGTGAGCCGATTGATGAGTCCATCGCGCTTGTTGTCGGCACTTCCGGTTCCACCGGCACACCGAAGGGTGCACAGCTGACGGTGGATAACTTGGTCTCCTCTGCTACCGCTACACATCAGTGGCTCGGCGGTGAAGGACAGTGGATGCTGGCGATGCCGGCCTACCATATCGCTGGCCTGCAGGTTCTCATTCGTTCGCTGCTCGCTGGCACGGATCCGGTGTGTGTGGATGTGACCGACGGTTTTGATGTTGCCGCATTCGCCGACGGCGCCGAGGCCCTCACCAGCGACCGTGCCTACACCTCGCTGGCTCCGATGCAGCTGGCCAAGGCCATGGAAGAACCCTTTGGCGCGGCAGCCCTGCGCCTGTTTGATGCTGTCCTTGTCGGCGGCGCAGCCTTGAACCCGCAGGTGGCAGCGCGCGCCGAAGAACTCGGCATCAACGTCGTGACCACCTATGGTTCCTCCGAGACAGCCGGCGGCTGCGTCTATGACGGACAGCCCATCGAAGGTGCACAGGTCGCCATCGAAAATGGTCGCGTTTGGCTGGGCGGACCGATGATTGCACACGGTTACCGCAACGCGCCCAGTCACGAGGCTTTCCATAAACCAGGTTGGTTCGCCACCTCCGATGCGGGCGAGATCCACGATGGCCGACTAGTCATTACGGGACGCCTGGACACCATCATCGACTCCGGCGGGTTGAAGCTGCACCCCGAAGTCCTCGAACGTGAACTGCTCGCCATCGATGGAGTTACGGGAGCCTGCGTGGTCGGTGTGCCACACCCAAGGCTCGGCCACGCTATCGTCGCAGCGTATGAAGGCATCGCTGAGCTCGGCGATGTCATGGACGGGCTCGGCGATGCTGAAGACGCCGGGCGAATCAATCACTGGATGATTCCCAAGGACCTGCGTCGCGTGGAGGTCCTGCCACTGATTGGTCCGGGCAAGGTCGACCGGAAGAAAGTCGCGGCGCTCTTTTAGCTCATTCAGACACGCATTAGTTCAAGGCATTTGGTGTCACGTCCTATTATTAATTCATGTCTGAAGCACCAAAGAGTCCTGCAACGGCGTCGTTAAGCGATTGGCTGGAAGGCGCGCGCCCCCATACCTGGGCGAATGCGTTTGCGCCGGTCATCGTCGGTGTCGGAGCGGCATCGACGCACGCGCCGATTATCTGGGGACGTGCGGTGCTCGCGCTGGTTGTCGCGTGGGCGTTGATTGTGGGCGTGAACTTCGCCAACGACTACTCCGATGGCATCCGCGGCACTGACGATGACCGCTCGGGCCCGCTGCGCCTGACGGGTTCTGGTCTGGTCGAGCCGAAGGTTGTGAAGTACGCGGCGTTCGGTTCCTTTGGTGTCGCCGGTCTTGCCGGTGTGGCGCTGTCCCTGATGAGCGCGTGGTGGCTCATTCTGGTCGGTGCACTGTGCATCGCGGCTGCGTGGTTCTACACCGGCGGTAAAAATCCCTACGGTTATCGCGGACTTGGCGAGGTCTCGGTCTTCGTCTTTTTCGGTCTCGTCGCGGTGCTCGGCACGGAATTCACCCAGACGGGCTCGCTGTCTTGGGTCGGCCTGGCCTGCGCAATTGGTATTGGTTCGGTGTCTTCTGCCGTGAACCTGGCGAACAACTTGCGCGACATCCCCACCGACGCCGCTACCGGCAAGATCACCTTGGCAGTTCGCCTGGGCGACTTCCGCACCCGCATCGTCTGGCAGATTCTCTCCCTCATGCCCGCGCTGGCCAGCAGCTTTATCGCTTTCTGGCGCCCATGGGCGCTGGTGGGTCTGCTCATCGTGCCGCTGTGGGTGAAGGCCTCCGAGCCAATTCGCATGCATAAGAAGGGCAAGGAGCTCATCCCGGTACTGGGGCTTACCGGCAAGATGATGCTTGCCTGGTCCGTCATTACGGCACTCGCACTCGCGCTCAGCTAGGGGGTACCGATGGACTTCCGCACACTGACGCACAAGGCGCTTGACGACGTCCAGGAGGCCGCAACCCGAGTTGGCGACACAGCAGCCAAGGCTCCAGCTTTCGCCCGCAGCGCTGCTCTGCGTTTGACCAAATCGGGACGCCGCCGACTGGCGCTGGAGCACGGTGCGCTGCATTCGCAGACCCGTGAACCGGGACTCACCGATCTCACGTCAACCGGCGTGGTGCATATCAAGACCGCACCGGTCACGGCCGAGATTGCGGCCAAGGACGACGAGCGGAAGGCCAGCGACAAGCCGGATGCTGTCACCACCGATATTCCGGTGCACTGGTACGAGGTTGAACCTAGCGAACCCGCCAAAGAACCCGTGACCATCGTCTTCGTCCACGGCTTCACCCTGGCTGGTGAGTCCTGGTACCGGCAGTTCAACGCGCTGCGCAAGTCGCACCCGGAAGCACGCCTGTTGACTATGGATCTGCGCGGCCACGGCCTGACCGGAGCGGTTCCGGCTTCACTCTGCACGGTCGAAGGGGCTGCGGCCGATGCGCTGGCCGTGATCGCCGAGCGTGCCGCGACCGGAAAACTCATCGTGGTTGGGCATTCGCTAGGCGGTTTGATTGCACTGCACATGGTGCGGGCTGCCGAGGAAAGCATTCGCCGTCGGATAGCAGGCGTAGTGTTGATTTCCACGTCTATCGACAAGCTGGCCGCCCAGGGTGTGCCGCAGATTCTGGCGTCCCCGGTGGCGGATGCGGCGCGCAATGCAATTGAGTCCTCGCCGAAGGAGATTCGCAAGTTCCGCGAGGCAATCGCGTCACTGATGGCGCCGTCGTTGGCGGTGGCGGTGTTCGCCCGGCGCACGGACTACGAGATCATCGAGTTCCACGCGGCCATGATTAATGAAACACCGCTGGAAACTTTCGTGGGATATCTCGACGACCTGCAGGATCACGACGAGTTCGCATCCGGGCCTTACTTGGAGGGCTTGCCAGGAGCGGTACTGGTGGGCACGAAGGACGATGTCACTCCGCGCAAGCAAGCAGACCTAATTATGGAAAAGTGGCCGGACGCCGAACTGGTTGAAGTCGACGGGGCCGGCCACATGTTGCCGCTCGAGGCTCCGGAAGCGGTGAACCGGGCTATCGAGCGGGCCCTGGAGAAGGTGCGCTAGTTTTCCTCGCGGTCCTTAATCTGCTGCGCAATGTATTCCTTGTGCGCGCGGCGGTTCTCCGACCACACTGCAACAGACTCATTGGCCTGGACGCGCAGCTTCGGGAACACAAAAACCGACAGCGGCATCGCAATAATCAGTGCGAACACAGCCGTAATTGCAGCCGGAATCTGCACATTAACGAGGTAGATAATCACGAGCAGAATGAAGAACAGCACTAGGAATAGCAGCAGACGAGCAAGGCCGTACCAGAACAGCCCCTTCATGGCATTGCCGCGACCAGCATTCTTGGTCACCGGAGCTGCTGGCATCTGAGCCTCAGAAGCCAACTTGTCCTGCTCTGCTGGATTGGTCATTAAACCCTCACCTCTACGTGTTACGCCTGTGCTGTGCCCGGGCGTTGCTAGCGTCCATGG
Source organism: Corynebacterium sp. HMSC065H09 (assembly GCF_001812845.1). NCBI lineage: Bacteria > Bacillati > Actinomycetota > Actinomycetes > Mycobacteriales > Corynebacteriaceae > Corynebacterium > Corynebacterium sp. HMSC065H09. The sequence goes on along the minus strand of NZ_KV810606.1, from coordinate 72,461 downwards.
CTGTTCGTGTCCAACGTTCCTTTGTACCCTAACGAACTCTGTACGCCGTACCGCATGCAGTGCGATACCCCTCGTGGGCACTACGGGACTCGTTGCGTATTCTAGTCGGTAAATCCAGGAGGTTAGCTATTACATGGGTCGGCTCATTCTGCTGCTGTTCATCATCCTTGTCGTAGTCATGCTGTGGAAGGCATTTGGCCCCGGCAGTCGCGGCAACGGCATGCGACGTATTTCCGCTCCGCAACCGGAACCCCGTCCGCTCGCTCCCGACGATGATCCGGAGTTTCTCTGGAAGCTCAAGAAGGCCGAATTCGATCGCCGTAAACGTGAGCAGGAGCTGCAGGAGCGGCGCGAACGGGAGCAGGACGACAACCCCGATAATCCCGGCGAAACTGACTAAACGTCCTTGCCACGCAGCAACAACTGCTGTAGATATTCCCCGTAGCCACTGGCGCTGAGGGCGTCGGCACGCGCGCTAAGCGCAGCATCGTCAATGAATCCCATGCGCCACGCCACCTCTTCCGGCGAGCCAATCTTTAGCCCCTGCCGCTGCTCAATCGTGCGCACGAAATCACCCGCGGCCATCAGATTGTCCACCGTGCCCGTGTCCAGCCATGCCGTGCCGCGCGGCAGCACCTCTACCTGCAGTTTCCCGCGCTCCAAGTAGGCGCGGTTAACATCCGTGATTTCCAATTCGCCGCGTGACGACGGTTGCAGCGAGCGAGCTATCTCAACAACCTCGGCATCATAGAAGTACAAACCAGGCACCGCGAAATGGCTGCGTGGTTTCTTCGGTTTCTCCTGGATCGCCACGGCTTTGCCGCTTTGGTCGAAGTCCACGACTCCATAGGCTGTGGGATCTGCGACCCAGTAGGCGAAGATCGCTCCGCCATCGACGTTATGGAAGCGGCGCAGCTGCGTGCCCAAGCCAGCACCGTAAAAGATGTTGTCGCCGAGGATGAGGGCAACGGAGTCATCGCCGATGTGGTCCGCACCGATGATGAACGCTTCAGCGAGACCACGGGGCTCGTCTTGGGTGGCAAAGGTGAGGGTGAGGCCCCACTGCGAGCCGTCGCCAAGCAAGCGTTCAAACTGCGGGGCATCATGTGGCGTGGTGATGACGAGGATGTCCCTGATTCCCGCTAGCATCAGCGTGCTCAGCGGGTAGTAGATCATCGGCTTGTCATAGACGGGAACCAGCTGCTTGCTTACGCCAAGTGTGATGGGAAACAGCCGAGAGCCCGTACCACCTGCGAGGATGATGCCCTTCATAGTGCTCGCGCCTTTCTGCCTTACTGCCCGGCCGCTTCGTTGGCGATTGCCCACTCGTCGCGAGCCATGTTCTCAAGATCCTTGCAGTCAAACTCACTGGGGAGCTTATTGCCCTCGGCCTCGAACTGCTCGATAGTCGGAGCCTTCTGATCGCGCTCGGAGAGAATCATGTCCGCGTCGGTGAGACCACCCTTGGCCAGCAGCGCAGCCAGGTCAATTCCGAGAGTCGGGTCCTGGATGCTAACAGCACGCTCTGCCTCCGGGTTGTAACCGGTGGAAGTGAGGTAAGTGAGCACAGAGTCGTCGGCAAGCGAGACGAAGCCATGTCCGATGCCGTTGGGCAGATAGACCACTCGGCGGGTCTTGCTGTCGAGCTCGAAAACCTCGACCTTGCCGAAGGTATCGGAGCCGCGACGCAGGTCAACCGCAATGTCGAGGATGTGGCCCGCGGGACAAGTAACCAGCTTCGCCTGGCCGGGGTGGCCATCTGGCGCGGTGCTGACGTCAGCGAAGTGCAGGCCACGGACAACGCCTGCGGCGGAGACACTCATGTTGGCCTGCTCCGGGAAGAACGGGTAGCCCGTGGCCTCGGCGAATGCGTCGAGGCGATACCACTCGTGGAAACTACCGCGGCTGTCGCCGTGGATGACCGGTTCGAAGGTGAAAACGCCGTCGATAGAAGTGGGCTGGAATGTGCTCTTAGGGCTCATGGGTAACAAGTGTAGACGGGGCGCCCGGGCTGAGGCTGTGGCACGCGTTGAGTGTGCACTGAGTGTGCGTTGAGGGTTCGCTAGGCATGCCCCAGCAGCGAACTACAACTCCTGCTCGCGCTCCGCGTAGCCAGCCTCAGCGGCATCGTAGGCCGCCGCCCACCAGGACTCGTTGGCGCGATACCAGTCGATGGTCTCGGCGAGCCCCGCGGAAAAGTCTTGGTAGCGCGGCTGCCAGCCAAGGCTGCGGATGGATGCGGGGTCAATCGCATAACGACGGTCATGCCCCGGGCGGTCAGTGACATGGACAAAGTCGGACCGCTCACGACCGAAGCCCTCCAGGATGTCTCCGACCACGTCGAGGTTGGAACGCTCGCCATCGGCACCAATCAGGTAGGTCTCCCCCACCTCGCCAGAATCCAAGATTGCCCAGACCGCGTCGTTGTGGTCATCGACGTGAATCCAGTCCCGAACATTCTCGCCAGTGCCGTACACGCGAGGGCTACGACCGCGCAACAGACCACAGATCTGGCGGGGAATCAGCTTCTCCGGATGCTGCCTCGGCCCGTAGTTGTTCGAGCAGTTACTAATCGTCGCAACCAACCCGAAGCTGCGCACCCACGCCCGGACAAAGTGATCCGCTGAAGCCTTGGAGGCCGAGTAGGGGCTGGAGGGTTTGTACGCGGTGGCCGTCGTAAAGCGTGCTGGATCGTCGAGAGCGAGATCGCCGAAGACCTCGTCGGTGGAGATGTGGTGAAGGCGGACGTCGTGGGTGGCGCAAGCCTTGGCCAGATTCACGGTGCCCATGACATTAGTGGTGACGAAGGGATCGGCATCCACCAGCGAATTGTCGTTATGGCTCTCTGCGGCGAAGTGGACGACCACGTCGAAGCGGGGCACGAGGCGATCGATCAGCTCCGCGTCACGAACATCGCCGCGGATGATTTCACAGTCCGCGCCATCCAAGCTCGCAGGGTTCGCGGCATAGGTGAAAGCGTCCAGCACCGTGACATTCACATCGGGCCGTGTAGCCAGAGTGCGGAGAACGAAGTTGGAACCAATAAAGCCGGCACCACCGGTGACGAGAACGCGCATGGAAGCGATTCTAGTTCACCCGGCGATGCCGGCTTTGTACAAGTGTGAAGACTTAGTTCAGACCAGCGTAGGAGTGCAGGCCCGAAACCACCTGGTTGATGAAGAAGAGGTTGAACACCATGGTGGCAAAACCGAAGATGTTGATCCACGCGGCCTTGGTATTACGCCAACCCGAAGTCGCGCGAGCGTGCAGGTACAGGGCGTAGATAATCCAGGTAATCAGCGCCGTGGTCTCCTTCGGGTCCCAGCCCCAGTAACGACCCCATGCGGACTCGGCCCAGATAGCGCCCAGCACAATGCCCAGACCGAACAGTGGGAAGGACCAAATAGCGGTGCGGTAAGCAATCGCATCCAGCTTTTGAGCATCCGGCAGCGGCGCGACCAGTTTGCCCAGGAAGCCCTTTTCCTTGCCCTCGCGGTTGTACATCCGCAGCATGTAGAGAATCGAGGCAACACCGGAAATCAGTGCGATACTGCACCCGATAGAAATAATCGAGACGTGAACCGGAATCCAAATCGACTGCAGTGCCGGCACCACCGGAGCAGCCTCAACATATAGGTTCTTACCACCGTAAAACATCAGCGCCAGAATCGGAGCCAACAGCCACGGCCAGAACACACGCATGGTTTCACGATGCAGTACGCCAGCTGCAATTGCCATAGCAAAGAGGATTGAAACTGATACGTACTCGTAGAGGTTGCCCCACGGGAAACGCTGCACGGCCAGGCCACGCAGCAGCACCGATGCAAAGTGCACGGCCACCCCGACGTAAATCAGCATTTCCGTCACAACGCCGAGTCGGTTCGTCAGCACCTGGTTCTTAGGCTCGCTTGCCGACGACTTCGTCGCCGACTCCCCAGAGTCAGCAACACTAGCGGTGGTAGCTCCCTCACCCGCACCGGCGGCTACCAGCTCGCGTTCCGCAACCTGGCTTTTCGCTTCAGCGGCCGCGATACGACGACTGTAGTAGGCAATGGAAATAACAAAGGCCACAAGATAAAAGGCGAAGGCCGTGAAGTACGACCAGTCCGAAAACTGCGCCAGTGTCTTATTGACGAGCATGTACTTGGCTCCAAAGTGTGGAATTAGCGGAATACTTCTTCAAACCCTAGTACTAAAGCAGGACTAAGCAAAAGGGGACCGGGGACACGGGGGACGCAAAAATGCGCGGAGGCGCAATTCTCGCCCCCGCGCATTCACCCTGCAGTAATGATGGACCAGACTTAGTGGTCAGTTAGCTTTTGTCCTTGTCGTCCGCGCTCTCGTCGGTCGCAGCATTGTTGTCAGCAGCATCCTCGTCATCACTGTCACGTTCCAGGATGTCATCTACGATGTACTGGAACTCCTCGCCCCAACCTGCCTTGTCGGTGCGGGCAAGGCCACCGAACTCAACGCGAGTGCGGCCATCTTCCAGCGGGAACATGCGCACCCAAACACGTCGGCGCTTAATGCCCAACGAAAGAACCATGCCCGCCAGTGCGGCCACAGTTGCCACCAGCACCCAGAACTGCGTGGGATCGTGCGAAACCTGCAAGTTGACGAATTCCTTCGCACCGAGGAATTCAATCTTGGTGCCGTCGGCAAGCTCGGTGGATTCGCCCTGCTTGAGGTTGACGCGGGCTTCCTTAGCCAGCTGACCCGAGTGCATCAGATCGCGGTCGAGGGAAAACAGCCCCTGCGAACGACCGGTGTCCAAGCCCGCGTCGCCGCGGTAGATGTCGACAGCCACGGCCGGGTCTTGCATCGCCGGGTAAGAGGACTGCAGCAGAGCACCCTTTTCACCAGTAAACTCCGCGGTCGGAGCGAACAGTCCCTCGATTGCAATCTGGTTCTGGCGGCGCTCGAACAAGTCCGGGTACATGCCTGCTGGTGGGTCGAAGCGCAGCGCACCAGAGGACAGGAAGAAGGTCGGATCATCCGGACGGAACTGGACAATCGACGTACGCGACTCGCCATTCGGCCAGGTCACCTTAAAGGCCGGGGCAAAGCCGTGCCCCTGCAGGTACACACGGTCACCGGCGACGCGCAGCGGATGGTTGACCTGCAGCGTGGTCTTTTCCCACTCATCGACCGGCTTGCGCATATCCTCTTCTTCTGCGAATCGGATATGAGAGGTAAACATCTTGGCCTGACCGTTCGGCAGGTAATCGGCGAAGAAGTCATCGACCTGAATACAGAACGGGTTCAGAGTTGTACCGTCGAAGGTGTTGCCAGCACGCAGCGAGTCATAGTTCGCAGCAGCGGTGTTACAGAACGGAACGCCCACCGCGCTATTGACGTTGTCGTCAGAAATCTCGGTGCCGGTGTTGGTCAGCAAAATGACCTGACCCTCGTAATAGATCATGCGGCCCAAGCCGACGATGATAATCAGCAGCGCAATGCCCAGGTGGAACACCAGGTTGCCAAACTCACGCAGGTATCCCTTCTCCGCGGAAAAGGATCGTGCCCCAGCGCGATCTTCATCTGCTGGAGTCTCGGTCAACGCCCACTTGTTCAGGCGCTCACGCACCCGCTTAGAAACTTCATCCGCAGAGGCATCGACCACGGCTTCGTCGTGAAGCGGAAGACGCGCCAACCGTTTCGGCGCCTTGGCCGGTGGCGTCTTCATGGCCTTGTAGTGGTCGATGGTGCGCGGAATAATGCAGCCAACCAGGGAAATCAGCAGCAATGCCACGATGGCGACGAACCAGACGGACGAGAAGACATCGAAAAGCTGCAGCTTATCCATGATCTCGGCGGTCTTGCCGTTGGCGGCTAGATACTGGTCGACCTTGTCCTTATTCAGCGAGCGCTGTGGCAACAGGGCGCCCGGAACCGCTGCGAAAGCGAGGATGAACAGCAGAATCAGCGCTGTGCGCATGCTGGTCAACCAGTTCCAGACCTGCTGGAAGGGCTGTCGTACCTTATTCCAATTCACCGACATCGAAAAATCTTTCACTAAATTGGCGTTACCGTATCAGTAATAAAAGCGGCCTGAACCCAGGCAACAAAAACATCCCACAGTCCCGTGACCAGGGCAATTCCGACCAGCACCAGCGCCACACCACCGATGAGCTGAATAGTTCGCGAGTGCTTACGCAGGAAGTCCACTCCACGCATCGCGCGTGCCGACCCCAGCGCCACCAAAATGAACGGCAGCCCCAGCCCCAGGCAGTAAGCGATAATCAGCGCCACTCCCCTGGCCGCGGTCATACCCTGCGTGCCCGCGGACACCGAAATAATTGCAGTCAGCGTCGGGCCCAGACACGGCGTCCACCCCAGCGCGAACACCGCGCCAAGCAGTGGCGCTCCCAGCCACGTGGTCCAGCGCTTCGGCGCCATGCGGGTGTCCTTCTGCAGCGCCGGCACCATGCCCATGAAGGCGAGTCCCATCACGATGGTCACCACGCCACCGACAATCGTCAGCGTGCGCGCCTGCAGACGCAGCGTGGACACGAGCCCGAAAATTGAGGCCGACCCCAGCACGAAAATGACAGTGAAGCCCAGCACGAACAGCAACGCAGCCAGGCCGACGCGGGCAGTTGCGGAACGCTTGCCACGCCCTCCATCGCCGTCACGCTTATCGACGGCGGTTGCGTCCGCAGTGCCCGTCGTCAAGCCCTGGCCCTGCGCCCCCGATGCTCCGGAAATACCGGTGAGATACGAGACGTAACCGGGCACGAGCGGAATGACGCACGGGCTGGCAAACGAGACGAGACCAGCCAGCGCAGCAGCGAGCAGGCCTAATAGGATGGGACCGCCGGTGGCGGCGTCGGCGAACTGCTGGCCGATGCCATCGGCAAGATAAATCGTGTCCATGGCAAGAGTTCCCATGCTGGGGCCTAGCCCTCCGCCTTCACTTCATTAACAGCCTTCATCAGCATGGTGTGATCGACCTCGCGGAGGAAGACCTTGGCCGGGCGGTGCTGCTTGTCCAGAATGATGGTTGTCGGAATCACCGAAGCCGGGATGCCGCCGAGTGCGCTGGCGTTGACGAAGGCCGGGTCATAGATGGACGGGTAGGTGATGCCGTTGTCCTTCACAAAGTCGATGGGAGCCTGGCGGACATTGTCGCGGACGTTGATGCCGAGAACGGTGCCGATACCTTGCTCTTCCATCTGTTCCTGGACATACTGCAGGTCATCCGATTCGGATCGGCACGGTGCGCACCACTGCCCCCAGGCGTTTAGGACCACAATCTGGTCCTTGAAGTCATCGAGGGAGATTTTCTTGTCGTCGTCCTCTAGAGAAGGACCGAACACCTTGCCGACCGGTTTGCGCTCCTCGGGTGCGTAGTCAATGATCTGCTGACCCCCTGGAGAAACAAACTCGAACTGACCGCCGACGGCAACGGCATCGTGTCCCACTGAATCTCCGGGGTTACATGCTGCGAGCGACAGAGACAGAGTTGCTGCCGCTAGCGTTGCTGCAATTCGGGACGATGAGACCTTGGCCACTTGGGGTGCCACCTTCCGGGGGTCAGTGAAACTTCAACAAAACTATTTATTCACCTTACAGGTGACCGGCCGGTTCACTGTAGCGCACGTCGACAATGGTGTCGCCGACGAAGACCAAGGAGGTCACGCTGGCCAGATCGCACTGCCTAGTTGCCGGGTTGTGGGCGAGCTTCAAGTACCGCGCACGACGCTGAGCTGCAATGATGCACAGCTGGTGTGTCACCAGCACCGCTTCCGCTCCCTCGGCGGCCTCGCGGGCTCGCTCGATGGCGTGGAACATACGGTCCGCGATCTCCTCGTAGGGCTCGCCCCAGCTGGGCACGCTCGGACGACGCAGTCGTGGCCAGTACTTCGGATTCCACAGTGCGGAGTCAATGCCCTTGATGTGCAAACCCTCAAAGGAGTTGCCAGCCTCCAGCAAATCTTCATCCAGGGTCGGCTTCATGCCGATTACCTCGGTGAAGGGCCGTGAGGTTTCCTGCGTGCGCTGCAGCGGAGAGCAGGCGAAGTAGCGGATGTCGTGGCCTTCGAAGGACGCGGCCGTGGCCGCTGCCTGACGCTGACCGCGCTCAGACAGGTGCCAGCCGGGCAGGCGACCGTAGAGAATCTTATCCGGGTTATAAACCTCGCCGTGGCGGACGAGATGTACGACCGTGGTCTTGGCGTGCTTTGTTGCACGCTTAGACGCCTGGTTTTCCGGCGGTGTCGGCTGCGATTCCTGCTGTGCTGCCTGCTGCTCGGCCTGCGAATTGGTCTTGTTCGACACGTGTAACCTACTCCGGCTTGGCGGCTGCCGCCGCCTCGGCCGCGCGGGCTGCTGCACGCTCGATGATTTCGAAGTCGGCGTCGGTCAGCGCAGCGGAGACGAACCAGGTCTCGTAGCAAGAAGCCGGCGGGTAGACACCATTGGCCAGTAGGGCGTGGAAGAAAGCCGGGTAGCGGAAAGTATCCGCTGCCTGCATCTGCTCAAAGTTATGGCCCTCGCCCTCAGCGAAGCGTGGCGAGAGCATCGTGCCCGCACGCTGAATGTGGTGGGCCACGCCCTGCTTGGTCAGGGCGTCGGACAGAATCGTGGCCAGGCGATCTGCGTTGGCTGCGACGGTGTCATAGACATCCTTCGTGGCATTTTCCAGGTTGGCCAGTCCAGCTGCCATAGCGACCGGGTTACCGGAGAGTGTGCCTGCCTGGTACACCGGACCGTTCGGAGCCAAGTACTCCATGACGTCGCGGCGACCACCGAAGGCAGCTGCCGGCAGACCACCGGAGACGACCTTGCCGAAGGTGGTCAGGTCACCGGCCACACCATCAATGCCGTACCAGCCGTTGTAGGAAGCGCGGAAGCCAGTCATGACCTCATCGAGAATCAGCAGTGCGCCGTCTGCGTGGCAGACTTCCTTCAACTTCGCGTTGAAGTTGTCCTGCGGTGCGACGGTACCCATGTTGCCCGCTGCCGCCTCAGTGATGACACAGGCAATCTCGCCCGGGTTCTCAGCGAATGCGGCCTTGACGGCCTCAATGTCGTTATAAGGAACAACAATGGTGTCGGCAGCCGATGCACCGGTGACACCCGGCGAATCCGGCAGACCAAAAGTAGCGACACCGGAACCGGCCGATGCCAGCAGCGCGTCCACGTGACCGTGGTAGCAGCCGGCGAACTTGATGATCTTGGAACGGCCAGTGAAACCGCGAGCCAGGCGTACTGCGGACATAGTGGCCTCAGTGCCGGAGTTGACCAGACGCACCTCATCTACCGACGTGCGCTCAACGATGTGACGAGCCAGGTCGGTCTCAGCCGTCGTCGGAGCGCCGAAAGACAAACCGCGAGTGGCGGCGCTCTGAACGGCCTCCACCACTGCCGGGTGCGCGTGGCCCAGAATCATTGGACCCCACGAGCAGACCAAGTCCACATATTCGTTGCCATCAACATCCACGAGACGAGAGCCCGCGGCGTGGTCAATGAAACGTGGGGTGCCACCGACGGAACCGAAGGCGCGGACCGGCGAGTTCACGCCACCCGGCGTCACTGCCTGAGCCTGCGTAAAGAACTCTGCCGAACGATCGGTGAGCTCAACGTTTTCTGGGACATGAGGAGCATTAATGTCTTGAGTCACGGTGACCATCGTAGACGGCCACTCGGATGAAGGGCTACCCTGCCCTACCAACGTCCCAGCTTCACCCTGAATAGATGCTTGCGGCGAGAGGACACTCGACGGGATCGCCAGTCGATCCACAAGCTGGAGAAAATCATCAAAAGCGATGCCAGCAGCGGGTGAATCATACCGGTCATACCCAGCAGGATGACCGCAACGTTGTAGAACCACGCAAAGTAGATGTTGGAGTCCATCATCCGCACCACAGCACGTGCGATTTCAATGGCCTCCGGAATCGACAACACGTTGTTACGCAGTGCCACGACATCGGCGTAATCAACATCAAGATTCTGATTGCCTTCGGTGTTGTCCATCAAAACACCCACGTCAGCGGCACGCAGAGAGTCCCGGATGTCCTTGTCGCCAACCATCACGACAGTCTCGCCGTCACTGTGGACCGAACGCACCGCAATGGCCTTGCGGGAGGCAATGATGCCCGCGAATACTCGTGAGATATTCAGCCGGTCAGCAAAACGACGGGCTACTGGATACGGATCTCGCGTGATCATCATGGTGTCCACGCCCATATCCTCAAGCTGGTCAATGCTCTCGACCGCATCGGGCTTAATGTCCTCACCAATGGTGATGACACCACGGACCTTGCCACGCCACGACACCACCATCGGAGTACCGCCACTGAGCGCAGCCACGGCCATTTTCTCGCTGAGTGCAGTGAGATCACGCGGACGCCAAACACGCCCCTCAACAAAGCGCATCTCCAACTTGTCGTCCGAGTCCTTCACCGGGATCTCTACCTGGCCAACGAACGCACCGTCTTCCGCAATTGCGACGTGTACAGTCTCAATCCAGTGCGGCACCTCGCCACCGCCGGAACCGGCGTCGCGGGATACACGGCACGCGCGCACGATTGCCGCTGATGCCGGGTGGTTGCTCTCCATCATGAGAGCGCCCGCCACACGCAGAACCAGATCCGGATTTTCATTGCGCTCAGCGGCGACACCGAGCACGTGGGTGTCACCCTCGGTCAGCGTTCCAACTCGGTTAAAAATCACCACATCGGCAGCGGCCAGCTTTCGGAAAGTCTCATTGCCACGAATCAAGATTCCGTTACTAGCACCGGCCAGAATCCCGATGCGCTGCACGGTCGACGTAGACATTGCCAATGCCACCGGCGCGATGCCCGAGAGCATAGCCAGCGCCACCGCGAGGGCACCGCTCATCGTGCCAGTCGCCAGCCACCAGCCGCAAAAAGCCACGCCCGCCAACGACAGCGTCCATGGCACCAGCTCTGATGCCGAGTGCACTGCGGTCTGGTGCATCACCGTTTCTTCTCGAACCGCTTGACGAAGCCAGCGCGCTATCGATGACGCCCGGGTCTTGAAACCGGTGCGTTCCACGCGCACCTTGAGCTCCGAATCCAGGTTGATTGCACCGGCCCAAACCTTGGAATTGACCTTGACCTTCTGCGGTTCAACGCCGATACCGAGTAGCTGCGCATCCATCGTGGACGCACCACCGATGACTGAGCCATCAACCGGAATCACCGAGTGCGGTGGAACCACGATGTCATCACCGATATTGAGCTCCGCGACCGTCACCTCCACCCGTTTCGGCTCCGCGGATTTAGCGCTCTTGCGCACGACTGTCACGTTTCGCTCAGCTGGAATGCGCAGGTTGCGCAAGATTTGTCCAGTACGCACCTTGTTGTAGCGCGTAAACATGCGACCTGTTAGCAACAGCACAGTCAGGCCGCACGCAACGTCGAAAAACACCTCTGCCGAGGCGCTTTCCCGGTAGTTGAAAGCAAACCAAGTGGGCGCAGTGGTATATCCAATCTGTCCCGCGGGACCAAAGATAAGCTGCGCTAGCGACCACAGCCACGCCAGCAGGATGGCAATGGAGCTCGCCCCATCCAGCGCCGACATCCGCCGACGCAGGGACGCCGCCATTGCCCGGTGGAACGGCCAACCACCCCACCACACCACAATCGTGGTCAGCACAAGACACATCCACTGCCAACCCGGGAACTGCCAGTTGACGTTCAACGACGTCACCAGCACCGGAATCGATAGGAACAGGCTTCCCCAAAAGCGTTGCTTGGTCACCAGTTCACGCGCCGTGAACAGTACTTCCGCGCCACCGCCGCTTCGGCGCAAGGCCGCTTCACGACGGCGAATGCGCTCCTCCTCATTCTGTTGAGCGGCAGCCGGAACAGCGGGACGGCGATGTTGTGACACATCCAGCCGAGTTGCACGACGCCGAAGCGTGCTGCGCGTGAGGTACGACTCGACCCCAATTTCGCGGAGAGCTTCGATGAACTGATTCGGATCGATGGTATCGGGCGCGGTAATCCACGCGCGTCCGGGCTTGTAGACCACAGAGGCGGTCACATCTGGAAAGGATTCCAAAACATGCTCAGCACGCTCAGCGCTCTCGGCGTTTTCCAAGTTTTCCAGGATGAGTGCGAAAGCTGTGTTGGACTGGCCTCTGCGGTGTGCAAGCCGCTGATGGGCACTTTCTTCGTCGATGTCCTGACGGCTTCGTGGCAATGCCTTACGAGCAGCGACCTTGGCATCCACAATCGCTTGTTCAACGCGATTGTCCAGAGAGAAATCAAACTCACCGGTGTCACTCATGGCCTTTGAAACTTTCCGTCTAATCCTGTGGCTGGTTGGCGCGCGTGAGCGCTAATTCACGATAGAGCAACAGTAGTCCACACGCCATCGCCAGGCTGGGCGCGATAACCCATACAGTCAGCGCTCCAGCCATAATGGCAAAGAACATGGCGAGAGCCGTGATAATCACCATGATGAGCAGGCAGTTCCGGGAGAGTTTGAACTCAGTGGCCGTCGGCAAGCAGCCGCTACCAATAAGCGAGCAGACCAGCGTCACACCGGCGACGATGTAGATATCGCGGCCAACGGCGGCGGGAGCCTGCGAATAGTCGCCGGTGACCAGTATCAAGCTCAGGACAATCTGGGCGATGAGCGCGACGAAGAGCACCCACTGCCAGGGCCGACTCGGCAGGGACATCATCGCTTGGACTCCTCAGGCTGCTTGGATTGCTTGGGCTGTGACTGGCCCAGCTGCTGTTGCCGCTTTGGATCAGCGCCATGCTTCGACGCTCTCGGCAGATGCGATTCCGGAGCGGACGGGGTCCACGGTTTCGACGGGCGCTGATGATCGAAGTAGTCCTTGGATTCCTTCGAAGCGGCGAGCACTAGACCCGCTACCGCGGCAGTGGCCGAGGCGATTCGCACAATTCCGCTGATAAGAACGAGGGATGCCGGCACTCCCGATTCTGAAGCCGTAGAAGAGAAGAAGGACATCAGCGCCGACAGTGCCAGGTAAAGCGAGCCGATAACCAGCACGGTGCGAGCACCTTCGCTCCCCTTGCGCATTCGCTCGATAATGGCGAAGAACGCGATGCAAAGCCCCACTGCGAAAAAGAACGCGATAACGATAGTCGCCTTCATGGCAGCATCAATCTGGCCCTCGCTGAAACCCGGGAAATTCTCCTTAGCGGTTGAGGGGCTCATCAGCATTTCCGGATGCAGCCAGTAGGTCACCGTAGCTACCGCAGCGACGAGCAGCTGCAACACGGCCGTAACCCGCCACGCCTGCCTAGCTCCCTCGACCTGCTCGGGAATTGCGGGCTTCTTCTCTTCTTTAGTCATCCGTCCACTTCTCGATATTTGCTACTGCACGTTCACCCGAGCGAATTAGAACTGGGCGCGCAGCTTCTTCGCCAAGTCCACCGCTGCGTAGGTCAAAATCTGCTCCGCACCGGCACGGCGAATGCTCAGTACTGCCTCCATCATCGCAGCATCCAGGTCAATCCACCCGTTGGCGGCAGCGGCGTGAATCATCGCGTACTCACCAGAGACCTGGTAAGCGGCAACCGGCACCGGCGACATATCCGCGACCTCGCGCAGAATGTCCAGGTAGCTCATGGCCGGCTTGACCATCACCATGTCCGCACCTTCGTCAACATCGAGCTGCACTTCAAGCAGGGACTCACGACGGTTTGCAGGATCCTGCTGGTAGGTACGGCGATCACCCTGCAGCGAGCTGCCCACAGCTTCACGGAATGGACCGTAGAAGGCGGAGGCGTACTTTGCCGAGTACGCCATGATGGAGACATCCTCATGGCCAGCGGCATCCAAGCCCTCGCGAATGGCGGCAATCTGGCCGTCCATCATGCCCGAAGGGGACACGATATGTGCACCGGCGTCGGCCTGCGCAACGGCCATCTTGACGTAGTTAATCAGCGTGCGGTCATTCTCAACGACCGTGTTGCCGAAGCGATCCGTGCCCAGCACGCCACAGTGGCCGTGGTCAGTGAACTCATCCAGGCAAGTGTCGGCCATGATCAAAATGTCATTCCCGAACTCGTCGCGGAGACGACGCAGAGCGCGGTTGAGAACGCCCTCCGGATTCCAGGACTCAGAGCCCTCGCCGTCCTTGTCCGCATCCAGCGGGACACCGAAGAGGTCAACTGCCGAGATACCTGCCTCAACAGCCTCGCGCACAGCTTCTACCAGGGAGTCCTCGGTATGCTGCACTACCCCGGGCAGGGAGCTGATTGGCTTCGGCTCATCAATCCCATCTGCAACAAACATGGGCAGGATGAGATTTTTCGGAGTCAGTGTCGTCTCCGCCGTCATCGCACGCATCACCGGGTTGGTGCGCAGCCTGCGTGGGCGACGAATCGGGAGAGGAAATCCAAACTGTTCGAGATCGATTTCGCGGGATGATTCAGAAGCTCCAGATGTAGTCATAAAGACAACCTTAATCAAAACGCGAACTCGCTCCGGTACGCCCCTGCTCAGTCCTTGGTTTTACGCGAACGACGACGCTTCTTGCGCGGTGGTGGCAGCTGCCCTGCCGCCCGCAGTTGCGCAACATGCTCTGCCAGCGCATCCACCAGCTCCGGGATGCTTGCGCGCTCCGGCACGACATCTACCCGCAGGCCGTACTCGCGAGCCGTGGCTGCGGCCATCGGCCCGATGCAGGCAATGATGGTGCGAGCATGCGGCTTACCCGCGATGCCGACCAGGTTCTTCACCGTCGACCCCGAGGTAAAGCACACTGCGTCGAAGCCACCGGACTTAATCATGTCGCGGATATCCGCACTCGGTGGCGCTGCCCGCACGGTACGGTAAGCGACCACATCATCAACTTCCCAGCCCAGATCAATCAGACCGTCGACAAGCACGTCAGTGCCGATATCGGCGCGCGGCAGCAGCACGCGGTTGACCGGATCGAGATCCTCGATGTACTCCGGGAACACGTCGACAATGCCCGCGGCATTTTGACGAGTGTCATCCGGAAGCAGCTCCGGAGTGATGCCGAGATCGCGGATGGCAGCGGCGGTGCGATGGCCGACTGCTGCGATGCGGACCCCGGCGAAGGAGCGCGCGTCCAAACCGAATTCCTGGAACTTCTCCCACACTGCGGTGACGGCGTTGACGGAAGTGAAGACAACCCACTGGTAACGGCCGTCGACAAGCCCCTTGATGGCGCGTTCCATCTGCGCCGGGCTGCGCGGTGGCTCGATTGAGATGGTCGGGACCTCAATCGGGATGGCGCCGTGCGCAACGAGACGGGCACTCATCGGCCCTGCCTGCGCCTTGGCACGTGGGACCAGCACCTTCCATCCGTAGAGAGCGCGGTTTTCCCACCATGAGTACTTCGAACGATTGTCCACACCCTTGCCAAGCGTGACCACCAGCGGACCGGCCAGGTCACCCGAGAGCTGCGCCAAGGTGCCCAGCGTGACGTCGTAGGTGCGCTGCAGACGAGTCGTACCGTTGACAGTCACCGACACCGGCAACGACGACGGCAGGCCGCGTTCGCCGAGCTCAGTTGCAATGGCGGACAGGTCGTCCTGCACGGCCTGCAGTACCAGCGGCTGTGGTGCCTGGGCCAGCTCGTCCCAGTCCACATCGGCGCGACCGAGATCGGTCTCCGTGTACGTCGAGCCCAACGCGATACCGGCAAATGCCGGGACGGTGGAGGGCACGGACATGCCAGGGACAATCTGGAACTCAACATCGGCGTGCGAGACCTCGTTGATTTCGGCCAGCAGCGAATCGTTGGTCAGCGGATTGCCTGCCACCAAACGCACCACGTCATTGCCTTTAGCGGCTTCTTCGACCAGCAGGTTGGCCATCTTCTTGGGATCGTCGATAGGCGTGCGCAGATCTGCGGCGGTCGGTGGTGCCGGACGCGGCGGCTTACGACGAGATCCCTTGGCCTTGGCTGCGGCGCACATGCGCTCGTACTCTTCCTCGGCTTCCTTCAGCAGCTCGGGAGGAACAGGCACATCGGTTGCGACGAGCTCTCGAACCCCCGGCATGACATCGGCGTCGACGTAGGCGATAGCGGTGTCTGCGAGAATCTCACGGGCGCGAAGCGTCAGCAGGTCGGGATTTCCAGGACCAGCGCCGACGAACAGGATGCGTCCCGTTGCTGAGGGGAGGGAGGTGTTCATCGTTGCGGAGTGATTTCTTTTCTATTGGTTGTTCACTTTTCGTGCCGATGAGTCTTGAAGGAAGAAAGCGGACATGCGCCAACGCATGTGAGTGGCAGGTGGACACCTGAATCTCACATGCGAGCACACGAAGGAAACCCTTATCCCAACGGCATGCATACAGGCCTATTAGCATAAAGGGTTTGAGCCAAATTAACTAACCGGCTACTTTTGAGATTCCCGCAGGGTATCGCCCATTACCTCATGAGCACCCCGTTCGAGCAGGGCCGCCGCAACCTTCCGGCCAAGCTCATCGGCCTTATCCACGTTTGCGGTAGCGGTCTCGAGCAACTGACGCGAACCGTCGAGTGCGAACACCCCCGCCTGCAGGGTGAGTTCACCACTGTCGCTCACGGTTGAGTAGGCCGCGACCGGAGCGGTGCAGCCCGCTTCCAGCTCATTGAGTACCGCGCGCTCAGCGACAGCGCGGGCATGGGACACCGGGTGGTCAATCTTGCGCAGAATATCCACAATTTCGCGGTCAGCAGTGCGGCACTCCAGCGCCAGGGCGCCCTGAGCCGGGGCCGGCATGAGGACGTCCACGTCCAGGGATTCCGCAATCTCTCCGAGGCGACCCGTGCGCTCCAGCCCAGCGCGAGCCAGAATGACAGCGTCCAAGTCCTCAGAGACGCGCCCCATGCGGGTTTCGATGTTTCCACGCAATGGTACAAGTTCCAGATCGGAGCGCAGCGCACGCAGCTGAGAGACACGACGCGGCGCGGAGGTACCCACACGAGCCCCCTCAGGCAGGTCCATCAGCGGCGTGGCATCGCGGGAAATCAGCGCTTCTCGCGGATCGACGCGCTCCGGCACGGCTGCGACCATCATGTCGTCTTCCGGCAGGGTCGGCAGGTCCTTAAACGAGTGCACGATAATGTCGCACACCCCCTCGCGGAGTGCATGACGCAGCGCCTGGGTGAAGACACCGATGCCAATCTTTTCCACCGGGTCGTGGCGGTTATGGTCACCGGCGGTCTTTACAATCACCAGCTCTGCAGGCTGTCCCAGCTCAATCAGTGCATCACGGACGTGACCGGCCTGTGTCGTGGCCAGTTCCGAGCCCCTGGTACCGATACGAATAGTCGCTGGGTCAGGCATGTTTCCCTCCGGGTGTTAATTTTTGGTGGTTTCAGCAACGCCTTCAATGATGGCACTACTGTCAAGACCATACTGCTCAAATCCCTGCATCCGCCCAATTCGGCCCTCTACCATGAGATCTGCGGGGATATCGGTGTCAGCATACAGGCCAGAGGGGGTGGATAGGGGCAGGTCGAAGAGCTTCTGCAGGGCAAGCGCGTAGTTGCCACCACCCTGCTGGCTAGAAAGCTTCTTGACCTGAACCGTTGGCGCGTGCAAGAGCTTATCGACGACGCGGCGAACCGTGGACTCGACCTCGCGACGTTCCTTTTGAGTAAGACCCGGTGTCTTCGCCTCCAGGCGAGCGAGCTCAGCCGCCGCCACATCCGCCGCGCGCTCACGCAGAGCGCGAACAGTCGGTGCTACCTCGCTTGCGCGCTGCGCCGTGAGGTAGGACTCCAACTCTTCGGCCACAATGTCGCGCGCTGCAGCCTCATCATCACGACCCGGAACCTCCGTGCGAGTCATCTGCAGCAATTCGATGTTGAAGAGTGCGATCCCCTCAAGCCCGGAGACATCCTCCGCGACGTCGCGAGGCATAGACAAATCGACGATGGCGAGCGGGCCGTGGTCGACAACATCTGCAGCTGAGACCACTGGAGTCATGGCTCCGGTGGCACTGACGAGAATGTCCACATCATCGAGGACATCAGCGAAATCATGCAACGCAATAGCAGTAGCGGGGATGCCCGCTTCGATCGAGTGGTTAGCCAGGTTCTGCGCCCGGTCAACGGTGCGGTTGGCAATAATCAGACGATCAATGCCGCAGCGCCCCAGGTAACTGGCGGCCAGCGAACTCATCGCACCGGCGCCGAGGATAAGGGCCGAACGTCCGGCCAGAATATCGGTACCCTCAGCGACGTCAACACCAGAGTTGAACCCAGGATGCAGCGCAGCAATCGCCTCGTCGATGGCCACGGAGACCATCGATGCGCCCGCATTATCAATCAGTGTTTCGCTGTGGACTCGCTTGCCTGTGTGCAGCGCCTTCTGCGCCAAGTCATGCAGCATGCGACCGACGGTGCCGGCTTCGTCCGCTTCCTGGTAAGCATTGCGAAGCTGACCGATAATCTGCTGTTCCCCCAGCACCATCGAGTCAAGACCAGCACACACCGAGAAGGCATGCTCCGCTGCGGCCTGTGCGTACCGCACATAGAGGTGCGGTGTCAGTTCATCGAGTTCGAGCCCAGTACGACCGACAATTTCACGGACCACGGCCGATAGGCCAGAGTGGAAGCCGTTGGCCACCACGTAGTACTCAACGCGGTTACAGGTCGACAACAGCATCGCTTCGCTGATCGCTTCATCCGCGACCAGCCGAGCCAAAATGGCCTCTCGCTCAGTTTCACCGACGGAGACCTTTTCAAGAAGGGTCACCGGTGCAGACCGGTACGACATTCCGACGAGAAGCACACTCACCGCTCAATCACCGCTCTATTGCTCCTTCACAGGCCCCGCTACGGGCTTTTTCACACAGCTATGACTGTTAACGCTAGACAACTCTGCCATCTCGTCACAACAAAGGCATACTTTACTTAGTCTCTACCTCGATGTTCGCAGCACTCCCCTACTTCTTTGCCGCTACTCCACATTCTGCCATGTCTCCGCAGCTCCTAGCAGTTCGGCAGAGTTGTCTCCCGAACTTATTCGGCCTCCGCTATCGCTTCCAGGAGTTCATCATCATCGATTTCCCAGCAAGCGATTTCCTCATCATTGACCAAAATCACCGGCACGCGATCGCCAAATTCCATGGCCAAGTTCGGATCGGTATCGACGTCTTCCACCTGGAACTGCGCATTTTGGTCCCGAACTAGCGGCTCAATCTGCGCAATCACTCGGGCGCACGAACCGCACGTCTTCCTACTCATCACCGTCACAGTCACCATAACGGCCAGTCTAAAGGTCGACTGTTTCGCTTTACGACGTCCCCCTCCCCACACTTCCCCTGCAAAAGTGACTCTTCTTATCCTTGCCCCATCCGCTCCTTGAATCTCAGCGCGCAGCTTTGCCTAAAGACCGGATACTATTCAACAAGAGCTTCCGATAACGGATGTCGGTTGCATACACCGTGGAAAGAGATTTTCGTGCCGTGAGTGAGTTCAGTGCCGACAACCGCTCCCCCTTCCCCATCGACATGCTGGGTGACCTTGCGTCCTCGCAGGGTAACGTCCGCAACTTCCTCGAGCAGGTAGTTCTCGCTCCGCTCAATGACGAAGCACAGGAGGAAGCTGGTGCTGCAGCGGCTGCCAATGCACTGGAAGCTCTCGGCGAAGTCTACGACGTCGGCGGCGAAGAACTGGCTACGGGATTTCGCAGTGTAGCTGGTGCCGAAGATGCCGCTGGCGGTGCCCGTGTGCTCTCGCAGCCCATTCCAGGTGTCGAACGCGATCAGGGCGCAGCCGCTTTCTTCGATGTGGACAACACGCTTGTCCAAGGCGCATCAATCTTCCTCTTTGCCATGGGTTTGGTCGAGCGCGGCTTCATCAAGAAGCGTGATTTGGCCGGCATGATTTGGAAGCAGCTGAAATTCCGAATCTCAGGCGCGGAAAACGCTGCCGACGTAGCTAAGGCCCGTGAACAGGCATTGGAGTTTTTCGCCGGCCACGATGTGAATGAAATGGTCAAACTCGGCGAAGAAATCTTTGAAGAAAAGATCAGCGACCGCGTTTACCAGGGCACCCGCGATCTGGCGGAACTACATATCCAGGCTGGCCAAGAGGTCTGGCTGGTCACCGCCACCCCGGTGCAGCTGGCCCAGGTTATCGCTAAGCACATCGGACTGACCGGCGCCCTTGGCACGGTCGCCGAGGTCAAAGATGGCAAGTTCACTGGCCGCCTGGTAGGCGATATTCTCCACGGCCCGGGTAAGAAGCACGCGGTGGCAGCTCTGGCAGCCTCTTCCGGGTTGGACATGTCTCGCTGCACGGCATACTCAGATTCCGCCAACGACATTCCCATGCTGTCCATGGTGGGCACCGCCGTGGCCATCAACCCGGACCGCAAGTTGCGGAATTACGCCCAGAAGATGGGGTGGACTATCTACGACTATCGCCACTTTCGCTCCGCAACCTTCGCCACGATGCGGTGGCTCTCGATCGGAGCACTGCTGGCAGGAGCTGTCGGGGGCGCGGGACTCGTCGGCAAGCGACTGTGGGACGCGAACAAGGAAAGTTAAACGCTGCTAGGCGCACTCGAGAGTTAGTGACTGCGTTTATGACAAAAATGGCTCGAAAAATGGCATGAAAGTGTCATAAACTCCTACAGTTTCACATTTGCAGCCCGTAATCGGCAGCCCGTGATTAGCCCCCAACGACAAAACCCGCCCTATCTCAACGAGACCGGGCGGGTTCTGCTTTTAAAACGTGTACGCGACGCAGCACGCGCGCTCCTGCGATAACGGCAGGAATGCTGGCTTACTTGCCGAGCTTACGACGCTGCACGCGGGTACGGCGAAGCATCTTGCGGTGCTTCTTCTTCGACATGCGCTTGCGACGCTTCTTAATGA
Source organism: Corynebacterium sp. HMSC065H09 (assembly GCF_001812845.1). Classification (NCBI taxonomy): domain Bacteria; kingdom Bacillati; phylum Actinomycetota; class Actinomycetes; order Mycobacteriales; family Corynebacteriaceae; genus Corynebacterium; species Corynebacterium sp. HMSC065H09. The sequence goes on along the minus strand of NZ_KV810606.1, from coordinate 51,659 downwards.
CGGAACCCATCGGCTCGACCTCGCTATTCGTTGACGGAAATTTCTTTTCTTGCACAATGGCGGCGTACTCAATGCGGCCTTACAACCGCCGAGATGTCACGCCCTTTTTCCTTCCGCCTTCACAGCTAGATACTTCATGACTTGAAGACGATAGGAAACAGGGGCGCAGCACAGCACCATGTACTAATCGGATTAATCATAGCGGGGACATATGCGTTCAGGTCAAACAGCCCCGCTTAAAGGCAGAAAAAATTAACCCGCGTTGTAGAAGGAGGAGTCCAGGTATTCCTTGACTGCGGACTCATGGACGCGGAAAGAACGGCCAACGCGCACTGCCGGCAGCTCGCCAGCGTGAACCAGGCGGTAGACGGTCATCTTGGATACGCGCATGATGTCAGCAACTTCTGCAACGGTCAGAAAGGTGCCTTTATCTGCATTCTGCATTAGTAAATATTCCCTTCAGCGCACGCGACGCGCTGCAGGCTTCCCCTCCTGCAGAAAATCGTGACACGCACGTGCTTTTCATATCCTACCGGTAGGCAAGGTGCCGGTGCGATTTTTGATAAAAAATAGGGGCATTGGCGAATGGTGTGACAGTTGTGACTAACCCATCGTCCCTGCGTATCGGATTAGCTACTGCCGCTGACCATTTCCAATGCCCCAAATATTGGGGTTACTTGTACACCCGCCTCTACTCGGCGAAATGCTTATTTACCCATCTCGTTGGCCTTGTCATAGCAAGCCTGCAGCGCACGATGCACCGCGCGACGAATGCCTTCTTCCTCGAAAACTCGGGTGGCCGCAGCGGTTGTACCGCCCGGAGAGGTGACATCGGCACGCAACGCAGTCGGGTCCGCGCCTTCCTGCATCATCATCTCGGCTGCACCAGCAGCCGTAGCCGACGCCAGACGCTTAGCCTGATCACGCTTGAGGCCCAGATTCACACCCGCGTCGGTCATCGCCTCGACGAACTGGAAGAAGTAAGCCGGACCGGAGCCCGAGACTGCAGTGACTGCAGACATCAGCGACTCATCGACAACCTCAACGCTGCCGACCTTCTTCAACAGTTCGACAACCTCGTCGGTCTGGCTCTCCGTGACAAAGCGGCCCGGCGCGACTGCACAGACCCCCTTGCCCACCAGCATCGGGGTATTCGGCATGACGCGGATCACCGGAGTACCGACAGCACAGACGCTTTCCATCTTGTCCAGCGTGATGCCAGCCGCCATCGACACCACAATGGTGTCGACCTCAGAGTCATCGAGCACGTCGGCAATCTGCTCGAGCATGTCGATAATCAAGTACGGTTTTACGCACAAGAACACCACGTCGGCACCGTCGACGGCCCCTACTGGGTCGTCGGCATCGACAATGCCGTAGGTCTCCTTCAGACCGGCCAGGCTCTCCTTGGTGCGCCCCACCACATAAATCGAGGAGGGCGAGACACCACCGTCGATGAGACCACCGACGAGTGCGCTACCAATCTTTCCGCCACCAATTACAGCAATTCTTGTCATGGACGCTAAGTGTGCCAAAACTGGCCCACACATGCGAATGCAGGGACCGGAAAACTACGCTTCCGACCCCTGCATCAGGTGATGATTATTCTGTTGACCCCACTACAACTGGAAGAGAATCCAGGGGCCAAATGTCAGCGCCAAACCGACAAGTCCTGCGAGAATCGGTGTCAGTTTGTCCTTCTCACGGCGCAGGTAGTTCGCCATTCCCGCGAAGCCACCAGCGACCACGAGAGCCATGATGACAACCACAATCTTTGGCAGCGACGACCAGGCCATGGTGAAGCCCAGGAACACCAATGCACCAGCAATCAGACCCACGAAGACCTGGATTAGCAGCAACGGCACCGAGAGGGAATTGTCCTCGGCGTAGCCATCGCGCGCGACGGCCTTGCCCTTGGAGCTCTTGGATTCTTCACGCTTAACGACGTCCCGGGGCTCCGCCTGCTTCTCGTCAGCTGCGGCCTGGGTCGGTGTGGTCTCGACCTGTGCAGCCTCAGTGGGGGCGTCCTCGGCCTGCTCGATATCGGCCTGTGCGTCTTCTGCCTGTGCAACTTCAGGAGCGACAGCGGCTGCCACTGCCGCCTTGGAAGCGGCACCGGTATCGGCGTCAGCGTCGGCAGCCTCGAAGGTAGCGGTTTCCTGAGCAGCTTCAGCCTCAGCAAATTGTTCACCGTCGACGTCATCCGATTCAGCGGATGCCTCGGACTCTTCGTCGACATTGTCCTGGACAACCGGAATGGAGGCAGTCGGACGGTCGTCGTAAGCGTTGGAACCGGTGAGTACCGCACGAGCGACTGGCCCCGGCTCCCCAAGCTGCTGCGACTCGTCTGCCATGTCACGCAGTTCGGTGAAGGTGTAGGTAATCTCCGAACGCTCGGAGTTGACCATGACCGGACGGGGTTCCATCGGAATTGCCAATGGCACCGCAGGGGCTGCTGGCTGCGCAGTTGGTGTGCTCTGCGCGGCTTGCTCCTGCTGCGGAGCTGCCGGTGCAACCGGTGCAACCGGTTCTTCAGCAACTTCGGCAACCTCGTCAGCTTCGGCCTCAGCGACCTCGGCGTCAGCTACTTCGGCGTCAGCCTCAGCTAATTCCGACTCCTCTTCTTCCTGATCAGCAGCTTCAGCCTCGGCCTCAGCTTGAACCTCATGCTCCGACGAATCCGCCCCTTCAGCAACTACCACTGGCTCAGCGACAGCCTCCGAGTGCTCCGGAGCTTCTACCTCCGGTTCGGTTGCCTGCGCTTCTTCGGCGGCGTTGGCCGCAGCTTCGTCGGCAAGCAAATCACTCGTAGTCGTCTGATCGTCGTCTGCGTTGGAAAGAGCGTGAGCACCACGTCGCGGTTCGTCGGCCTTTACACGAGGGATTGAGCCGGTGAGCTCCTGAACAGACACACCGCCTTCTTCAAGGCTGCGTCGACGGCGGCGCCGCGGTGGTTCAGAGGGGGCTCCCTCCTTCTGCCGCCGCGCCAGCAGTTCGGCAACGGTGAGCTTTTCCTCGCTCATCTCAACCCTTTCCGTATAGGTCACTGTCCAGTCGTCGGAAGATAATGCCCTCACGCAGCGCCCAAGGACAAATCTCGACCTTCTCTAATCCCAATGCTCGCATACTAGCCTCTGCAACGAGAGCACCTGCGACAATTTGGTGAGAACGATTCGCACTAACACCCTCAAGTTCAGCACGGTCAGCCGCCGTCATGCGGGAAATAAACGCAATCAACTGGCGCAAACCAGCGGCAGTCAGAGTGCGCTTAACCCGGGGACCAGCAGCGGAAGGCGCCGCACCGGTCAGGCGAGCGAGAGTGCGGAAAGTCTTCGAGGTGGCGACAGCCAAGTCCGGCTCACCAAGCGTACGCAGATGACGAGCTGGCTCAGCGAGCTCAGCATCAATGTAATCGCGCAGCAGGTCAATCTTCTTGCGCTCCGGCGGATCGGTCTCGAACCACTCGTGGGTCAACCGTCCCGCACCGAGCAGCAGCGAGTACGCGGCCTCCGGATCTTCATCAGTACCCGACGTCAGCTCAAGAGAACCGCCACCGATATCCAGGTTGATTAGACGACCAGCAGACCAGCCGTACCAGCGCCGTACTGCCAAAAAGGTCAGACGAGCCTCATCCTCACCGGAGAGAATCTGCAGCTTAATGCCAGTTTCTTTCTCAACGTGGGCGAGAACCTCGTCCGCATTCGTGGCATCGCGAACAGCTGAAGTGGCGAAGCTAATCATCTCTTCGCACTTCATCTGCTCAACCAATTCCTTGGATTCAGCGACGTAGCCCGTCAGCTTGTCAATGCCCTTCTTGGACAGGTTGTTGTCCTTATCCAGGTACTCGACCAGCTTCATCGTCGACTTGGAATCGCTCATCGGAGTCGGATGTCCGCCCCGGCGGGCGTCCACCATCACCAAGTGGACGGTATTACTACCTACATCTAATACACCTAATCTCACTCTTAGTAGGTTAGACGGTCTACGGTGTATTGGTGTGAATCAACCCCACCCCCGCCCCGGTCGTGGACCGCAACCGTCTCCCGCTGAAGTCGCCTATGACTTTCCCCGCGAGTGGTTCGAGTTCGCCCACCCGGAGGACCCAGAACATATCATCACCTGCGACCTAACCTGGTTGATGAGCTCCTATCAATGCGCTTTCGGCACCTCCGCTTGCCAGGGCATCGACTCCGCGAACGCGGATGTCGGATGCTGTGGCCATGGCGCCTTTATCACCGACGAAGAAGACCGCGAGAGGGTTATTGACGTCGTAAAGCGAATGGAAGGCGACTCCGCAGAGCCCCAGTGGTGGCAGAACCGCCCCGAACAAACTCTGAAGTGGCTTGAAACCTACGAAACCGACCCCTCCGAACCGTTGGAACCGTGGTTAGTGTGGGACGAGCTTGACGACGAAAACGGAGAGCCTGAGCCTGCTCTGAAAACGAAGGTCGTGAAGAATGCCTGCATTTTTGCCAACCGTGACGGATGGCGCAATGGTGCGGGCTGTGCCATCCACCAATGGGCGATGGCCAACGACATTGACCCCGTAAAGGTCAAGCCGGATGTGTGTTGGCAGGTGCCGCTGCGCCGACTGGAGGACTGGGAGGAACGCCCGGACGGCCAGGAGATTCTGCGCACGACCATTACCGAATACGATCGTCGTGCCTGGGGCGATGGCGGCGAGGACTTTGAATGGTTCTGCACGGGCGCGCCGGCCACACATACCGGTGGCGAGCCGGTGTGGCGCACGCACAAGTCCGAGCTAATAGAGCTCATCGGCGAAGAGTGCTACGAAATTCTGGCGGAGCACTGCCGTGCCCGAGAAATAGCGGGCGCGGCCAAGGCTTTCGGGCCGAGTGGCTACCCACTGCTGGCGATTCACCCGGCCACACGCGCAGCGGCCGAGGGGCTGGCGCCGGACGAGGTTTAAGTCGGGGTTTCTCAGACCGACGGCGGAGATTGTCGGCAGCAGTCTGCTGAGCTAGTCCTCGAACTTGTAACCCAAGCCGCGAACGGTGACCAGGAACTCCGGCGAGGAAGGATTGCGCTCGATCTTGGAGCGCAGGCGCTTGATGTGTACGTCCAGCGTCTTGGTGTCGCCGACGTAGTCGGAGCCCCAGACGCGGTCGATGAGCTGGCCACGGGTTAGCACACGACCACGGTTGCGCAGCAAGTACTCCAGCAGGTCGAATTCCTTGAGCGGCATTGCGACATCATCGCCGTCAACGGTGACTACATGGCGCTCGACGTCCAGCACGACCGGGCCGCCGCGCAAGACCTCCTCGTAGATATCCTCGACATCGTCGGAGTCGTCGTGGCGACCGCGGCGCAGCACAGCCCGGATACGGGCAATAAGTTCCCGAGAGGAATACGGCTTGGTCACATAGTCATCCGCACCAATTTCGAGGCCGACGACCTTGTCAATCTCAGTGTCACGGGCGGTCACCATAATCACTGGGACAGAGGACTTTAAGCGGATGTTTTTGCAGACCTCGGTGCCACTCATACCTGGCAGCATGAGGTCCAGCAGCACAATGTCCGGTTCTGCCTTGGAGAATTCTGCAAGTGCTTCCTGGCCGTCAGCGGCCATCCGCACCTCGAATCCTTCGCGCTGCAGCAGAAACGCAAGCGGCTCCGCCAAAGCCGTCTCGTCTTCGACAATAAGTACCTCAGTCACGGATTACTTCATTCCTTCCTTGGAATCCTTGTTCTGGGAATCCTTATCCTTGCCACGGGTTTTGCCCGTACCGCGCTGCGCGTTTTTCTTAGCCGCAATTTTACCCGCAGGCTGGGTGTGGCCGATTGGCAAACGTGCAGATACATCGCCATCATTCGACGCGGAACCGTTCTTTTCCATCAGCGGGAGCTCAATGGTGAAGGTCGATCCTGTGCCCAGCCGACTCCACAGCTTCACGGTTCCCTTGTGATTCGCTGCGACGTGCTTAACAATTGCCAAGCCCAGACCGGTACCGCCTGTCGCCCGCGAGCGTGCCTTATCCGCACGGAAGAAGCGCTCGAAGATACGCTTCTGATTCGCCTGGGAAATGCCGATACCGCGGTCAGTGACGCGGATAGCGACGGTGTCGTTATCCTCCTTGACCGCAGTCACAGATACAGGCGTGGCCTCTGGCGAGTAGTTGATCGCATTTGAAATCAGGTTGGACACCGCGGTGATCAGCAGGCTGCGTTCACCTTCAACCACCAAATCCGGCTCACAGTCAACGGTGATTTCAATACCCGCCTGCTCCGAGAGCATCTGGTTACGACGCACAGCTCCTTGGACAATCTCTTCAACCTTCACGGGAGACATGTCCGGCAGCGGCTCTGCCCCCTGCAGCTTCGACAGCGAGATGAGTTCCGTAATCATGGTCGACATCCGCTTGGACTCCTGCGTCAGGCTCTCACTAAAGTGACGCACGGCAACCGGGTCGTCGGTAGCTTCATTCAGCGCCTCGACCAAGAGGCTGATGGCCCCCACCGGAGTCTTGAGCTCGTGGGAAACGTTAGCCACAAAGTCACGTCGCGCGGCCTCCATACGGGCCTGTTCGGAGACATCCGCCGCATAAATCACCACAAAACGGTCGTCCACCAGTGACAACGGAGTTAGCTGACAGCGGACAATTGTGTCCGGCGCCCCCGCCCGGCGCGACGGCAGCACCAGCGTTAGCTCCTGGTCCTCCTGCGAGTCAAAGACCTTGAGCGCAGCTTCCCAGCCCACGTCATTGAGGCGGCGCTCATAGACCAGCCCTAACTTGTGCGCCATGGAGTTCGACAAAATCAAATCACGTGAGATGTCAACGACCACCACACCCGTCGGAGACTTCTGAATGGCCAGGTGCATGACCTGCGCCATGGTGGTTATTGAACTTTCCTCGTCGCTCTTCTGACGCCGAGCGGCGTTATAGGCACCCGAGACAACTCCACCAAGAATCAGCACAGCTGCCATAACCGCAGCACCTAATAGAGCGGCGATAATGATTTTTGACACGGGTCTTACCCTAAGCTCTTTTCACAATCCGCGCGCGCTGAAAATCAGTGCGCTAGCTAGCTCTAAATAGACCAAGGAGCACAGCCCCACTTGGCTGCGCCCCTTATCGGCCTATCAAACACCTACATTTTTACTTGTTGCCCTGAGCAGCAACAGCAGCAGCACCTGCAGCTGCAGCTTCCGGATCCAGGTAGGTGCCACCCGGGTTCAAAACCTTGCCCTCAGCATCAAAGTCGTAAACCAGCGGGATACCGGTCGGGATGTTCAGAGCGGCAATGTCCTCGTCCGAGATGTTGTCCAGGTGCTTGACCAGTGCACGCAGGGAGTTACCGTGAGCTGCCACCATGACAGTCTCACCGGCCTTCAGACGCGGCAGGATTTCCTCTTCAAAGTAAGGAATGAAACGCTTCACGACGTCCAGGAGGCACTCCGTGCGCGGAACCTCATCCAGGTTGGCGTAACGCGGGTCATTAGCCTGCGAGAACTCGCTGTCATCCGACAGCTCCGGCGGCGGAGTGTCGTAGGAGCGACGCCAGGACATGAACTGGTCCTCGCCGTACTTCTCCTTGGTCTCTGCCTTGTTCAGACCCTGCAGAGCACCATAGTGGCGCTCGTTCAGACGCCAGTCACGGATAACCGGAATCCACAACAGGTCAGCGGTATCCAGGGCAATGTGTGCGGTGTTAATTGCGCGACGCAGCAGCGACGTGTAGAGAACCTGCGGCTTCAGGCCTGCCTCTACGAGCATCTCACCGGCACGTACTGCCTCAGCGCGGCCCTTGTCGGTCAGTGCAACGTCGACCCAGCCCGTGAACTGGTTGGATGCGTTCCACTCACTCTGGCCATGACGGACAAGAATCAGTTTTCCATTGCTCATACCCCTAATTGTGCCCCAAAACGGGAAAGCCCGCCGTTCGTTGCCCCGCTATGTGGGTTGCTACCCCCCGGCTACTCAACCATGTGGCGGAACTGCTCCAGATTGGCCAGGTTTTCCCCACGGTCAACCCGCCACTCCCACTCACGCTTAATTGCCGATGCAAAGCCGCGTTCGAGGATCTGGTTGAAGTCCCCATCGGCCGTCTCCAGCAGCTGACCGAGGAGACGGTCGAGGTCATCGTCGGAAAGCTCAGCGGGCAGTTGACCGACCAGGTAGATGTCGCCGGCGGCATCGATGGTGTAACCGATGCCGAACAGACGACGGTTGCGCTGCAGCAACCACTTGTAGACGGCCTCGTGGTTTTCTTCGACCGCGCGACAGACGAAGGCTTCAACACGCAGGGAGTCCGGCGCCGGGATGAGGCCGACGATAGTCTTGAGCTTCTTCTTACCAGGCAGGACCACCACGGCGGCATTGTCTGCAATACCATGCTCGACACCGAGGCGTTCCAGCTGCTCACCGAGGGATTTCAGCTGTACTTGGATGTCCGTGCTCATCGTGAATCATCTCCCTGTTTTTGTGGTTACGGCCCTGGCGATACTGAAGCTAACGAAACCTACCGGGAGCCGCCCGCATCCCGGATAGAGCCGGGACAATTTTCCTTTTGGAGTTCGGTTCGATGATAGACATCGACCAACCGATCCACGGTCTTTTGCCAGGAAAACTCCAAGGAGTGCTCACGCGCCTGGGTGGCCAACTTAATGCGCAGCTCGTCGTCCTCCACCAGGCGACCGAGGGCATCGGCCCAGGCTGCGGACTCGTGACCGTCGACAAGCAAACCGCTGACCCCGTCGTCGACAGCGATGGAGAGTCCGCCGACATTCGCCGCGACAACGGGAGTGCCGGTGGCCTGAGCCTCCATCGCCACCAACCCGAAAGTTTCGTTGTAACTGGGCACGGCGACAATATCTGCGGCCTGGTAGAGCTTCGCCAGGTCCTGCGGCGGGCGCGGGGGCATGAAACGGACCAGGTGGTCGATCCCCTCTTCCGCGGCGAGATTGGTGAATTCGTCGGGCGCATGCAGCCCAGAACCGGAAAGTCCACCGCAGATAATCACTCGGACATTAGTGGCGGGATGGCGACGCATGAGCTCACCGACACCCCGCAGCAATACCTGCGGGCCTTTCAGCCGCTGCAGCCTACCGACGAACAAAATGACCTTAGTGTGCAACGGGATGCCCAGCTCACGACGGGACCGCTCGGTGGCACGATCACTGCCCGGCGAAAAGAGCTCCACGTCCACCCCGGGCGGCACGACATTGATGCGCCACGGGTCGGCATCGTGGAGATCCGCGAGCTGCTTAGCCTCGGCATCTGTGTTGACGATGAGCCGGCACGCATTGTCCACAATCTGCTGCTCACAGATACGCCGAGACTCCGGCTCCGGCGTATCTCCCTCCGCCAGATGGAGATTCTTCACTGCCGCCAGCGTGTGCGCCGTGTGCACAAACGGAATGTCAAGCAAATCCGACAGCAGCCACCCCACCTGGCCAGAGAGCCAGTAGTGCGAATGGATCAGGTCGTATTCAATCCCCTGTTTGCGGGCGAATTCAATGACCCCACCGGCAAAGGCCGGCATCTGCGTAGCCAGGTCTGACTTCTCTAACCCCTCATAGGGACCAGCCACAATGTTGATGACGCGGAAGTTCTCACTGACCTGAATCACCGGCCCATCGCTGGAACGCGTGGCGCGGGTGAAAACATCCACCTTCACACCGCGTCGCGCCAGCTCCTCGCAGGTGCGCAGCACGTAGACATTCATGCCACCAGCGTCACCGATGCCCGGTTGCTCCAGCGGAGAGGTATGCATGGAGATCATCGCGATGCGGTTCGGCCATGCCGGCGTGTTAGAGGTGGCGGCGTCTGCGCCCGCCGTTGCCGACGGAAATGTTTCGGTCATACTGCCCAGAGTGCCTATTCCAAGGGCAACCCCGCAAATGAGTACCTCAAATACGTGTATAGAAATCCCGACATTGCAGTGCGACGTACGGCACAATAGGGGTCGATACCTACTACGTCGTAAGTTATTATCACCTCACGACGTGGTCAGGTCACACACAAAAACTAGGAGGACCCCATGGCCGATACATCCAGCTCGCGCGCTGAAAAAAACTCTGCCCCAGCTAACGGTTCGACACCCAACGCTGCTATTTCCAAGGCCTGGCTGAACCTGTATCCGGAGTGGACCCCGCCTCACATTGACTACAACTTCGACACCCTCCTAGATGTCTACCGCCACACTCTGAGCAACCACCCGCGCCGCAAGGCACTGACCTTCTTCGGTCGCTCTACCTCCTATGCCGAACTGGATGCCAAGGTTCGCAGCGTTGCCGCCGGCCTGCGCGCACTCGGTGTACGCAAAGGCGATCGCGTGGCACTGCTCATGCCGAACTGCCCGCAGCACGTCATCGCCTACTGGGCAGTTCTGCATCTCGGCGCTGTTGCCGTAGAGCACAACCCCCTCTACACCGCCCACGAGCTGCGCCATCCGTTCAACGACCACGGTGCCCGCTTTGCCATCTGCTGGGACAAGATCGTCCCCGTACTTGAAGACCTTCGCAGCAACACCCCGCTCGAGACCATCATTGCGGTCAACATGCTGCAGGATCTGCCGTTTGTCATGCGCACCGCCCTGTCAATCCCGCTGCCGAAACTCCGCGCCGCCCGCGCTAAGCTGCATTCCTCCGCACCGCAGGTCATGGGTTTTGATGCTTTGCTTCACGACGCCGTCGGCGGAGACGGCCACGACCTCCAGGCCGATGAATCCATCATTGCCGATGACACTGCAGTGATGATGTACACCTCTGGCACCACGGGCTCGCCAAAGGGCGCGCAGCTGAGCCACCGCGGGCTGGTCGCCAACATTCTGCAGGGCAAGGCCTGGGTGCCGGGCCTTGGCAAGGAGCGGGAAATCTCCCTCGGCATCCTGCCAATGTTCCATGCCTACGGCCTGACCATTGTCACCAACTTGTCCATGCTGATTGGCGCTGAACTGGTGCTGGTGCCGGCACCGGAGATTCCGCTGATTATGAAGGTGATGAAGAACAATCGCCCGACATGGGTGCCTGGTGTGCCGACTCTCTACGAGAAGATTGTCGAAGCCGCCGAGCGCGATAATGTCGACCTCTCCGGCGTGAAGTTCGCCTTCTGCGGTGCTGCTACCCTGCCGGTTTCCCTTGTGCAGAAGTGGGAGAAACTCACTGGCGGGCGCCTTGTCGAGGGCTACGGCCTCACCGAAACGTCACCGATCATCGTCGGCAACCCGATGGACGGTAACCGCCGCCCCGGCTACGTTGGCCTGCCATTCCCGGACACCGAGGTCGCCATCGTTGACCCCGAAGATCCCACCAAGCTCCGCGCTGACGGCGAGGAGGGCGAGGTCATCGTCCGAGGCCCACAGGTTTTCGCCGGTTATCTCAACCTCCCGGAGGCAACGGAGAAGTCCTTCACCGATGGGCCTGCTGAGCTTCCCGCTGGCGATCGTTGGTACCGCACCGGCGATGTCGGAGTCATGGAGTCGGACGGCTTCATCAAGCTGGTTGCCCGCATCAAGGAGGTCATCATCACAGGTGGCTTCAATGTCTACCCGGCCGAAGTCGAGGAAGTACTGCTCTCCCACCCGGACATCACCGATGCCACGGTCGTCGGCCTGCCGAAGAGTGACGGCTCCGAGATGGTCGTGGCCGCCATTACCCTTGCTGACTACGCCCGACTGGATTCTGACGCCTACCGCGACCACTGCTACGACAACCTGACCCGGTACAAGGTGCCGCGCGCATTCTTCCACCTGGAGGAACTACCTCGCGACCAGATGGGCAAGGTCCGCCGCCGCGATGTCCGCGACGTGCTGCTCACGCAGCTGGAGCAGAAGGGCCAGAGCGTCGATTCGCTTTCCCACCGCAAGCACCATTAGGTCACGGTGGTTTTGTAGTTGGGATAGGGGCCTGAGTAGAGCGGGCTCCTATCCCTTTAAGGCGGACCCCGGCTCCCCCCCAGACTTAGTGACTAGGTTTATGACAAAAAACTGAGGGTGAATACTATTCACATGTCATAAACCTAGTCACTTTCTCTATCCCCGCCATTGGGAGAAGGCCCGGGAGCGCAAACTGAGGACTACCCGGCGGTTCTATCAGCCCCAGCGCCCCGGTCAGCCCCAGCAGTCCCGCCAGCCTCTCCAGTCCGCCCCCCACTGGCCATCAGCCACCCGCCGCGGGCCTAGTCGATGCTCACGCCGACCCACACCGGCTCGGGCACCAGGGTCACGCCGAAGGCCTTTTCCACACCAGCGCGCACATCGCGCGCTAAAGCCACCAAGTCGGCGGCGGTCGTAGGCGTACCATCGCCGGACTCCCCGCGGTTGGTCAGGGCAAGAGTGTGCTTAGTCGACAGTCGCGCGGGCGCACCGTCACCGGGGTAGCCCTTGGGGAACCCGGCGCGCTCGATAAGCCACGCCGCCGAGAGCTTCACGGCTCCCTCGTGGCCGGGGCCAGCGGGGAATGCGGGCATATTCGCGGCCTCATCGGCCCCACGCAGCGCGGCAACCTTTGCACGCACGGCCTCCACCGAGTTCTCCGGAATGATCGGGTTGGTAAAGAAAGAACCCGCCGACCAGGTATCGCGGTCAGCATCTTCGAGCACCATGCCCTTGCCCCGGCGCAGCTCAAGCACCTTTTCGCGCACCAACTCAGCCGGCCTGCGAATCTCGCCAGCCGCAGCCTCGGCCTCGTCGACGCCCAGGCGCCGCGCCAGTTCGCCATAGCGAAGTGGCGCGGACATGCCATCCACACTGAGCTCGAACCGCACGGCCAGCACCACTGCCCGTGCGGTGAACTTCAGGTTCGAGTAGCGGTAGGAAAGGTCGAGAGACTCCGGTTCCACCCACTCGACCGAGCCGGTTGCGCGATCGTAAAGCTGCACCGAGTCCAGGACCTGCGACACCTCAGCACCGTAGGCGCCAACGTTCTGCACCGGAGTGGCTCCGGCCGATCCCGGAATACCCGACAGGCATTCAAGGCCGCCAAAACCTGCGTCGACACTCATCTCCACGACCTCGTCCCAGACCGCACCGGCCTCGGCCTCCACGATTGCCGACACGGACTCCAGCCCGTGTCCGCGAGTGCTCATGGTCACGTTGTCGGCCTCGATCACCACAGCCACCAGCGGCTCGAGTTCATCGGCCACCACCAGGTTGGATCCGCCTCCCACGATGAGGAGGGGCACGTTAGCGTCGTCAAGCGTGCGTACAACATCGACCACAGCGTCCGTCGTGTTGCACCGCACGACCGCGCGTGGCACCCCGCCAAGGCGGAGCGTCGTCAAATCCGCGAAAGCGGTATGCGTGCTGAGCTCCACCCCCTCTAGCCCCGCAAGCCCATCGATGGCTTCTTCCATGTCGGAGGTCAGGTGAATTGGGTTCGGCGATTGGTCGAGATTTTCCACGCCCCTAGCGTAGTGCAAATTACGTATCATCAAGCGCATGAGTACGACTAACACGCACACCGTCAACTTCGACCAGCCGATTGAGAAGGTTTACGAGGCCCTCACCGACGCCGGTTTCTGGGAGAAGGTCGCAAACCGTTTCTCGGCGGCTGACGGCAAGGTGGAAAAGTTCGAGACCACCGACGCTGGCACCACCGTCGTGATTCGCCAGACCGTCTCTGCTGACAAGATTCCGGCGCAGGCACAGAAGTTCGTCAAGTCCGGGGTCGGCATGACGCGCACGTTCGTCATCAGCCCGCTTAACGACGACGGCGCGACCTCCACCGTGACCACAGAAGCTTCGGACGTACCGGCGTCCTTCAGTGCGTCCCAGAAGCTCACCGTCCAGGGTGAAGGTTCAGTGCTGACCACCAACTCCGAGTTCGCCATCAACGTGCCGCTGCTCGGTGGCAAGCTCGAGGAGAAGGCAGCTCCGTACCTGGAACGCGTCCTCAACGCTGAGACCGCTGTGCTGGCGGACTACGTCACTAAGTAGGTTGCGCAGCGGGGCACACCGAGGCGGCACCGGGGGCGGACACCCGGGCGAAGAAAGGTGGTAGCGACGGAGCCGTCGTTAAGCAAGACTGGGAACCATGAGTTCTGCTAAACGCTCGTCGAGCGTCAAAGTCCTGCCCACCGTCCTCGGTGTCATCATCGTGGTGGCACTCATTGCGATTGCCGGCGAAATCGGCGTCCGGATGTTCGTGAGCAAGGAGATTTCCGACGGCTACCGCACCTCCGCCGAAGAGCGTGGTGCGACGGTCACTGAAGACCCCAAGGTTTCTTTCGGCACCCGCCCGATGCTGCTCGCCTTGGCCACCAAGTCAGTGCCCTCGATGGATCTGTCCACTCCGAACACACTGGAGGTCAAGAACCCGGAAGCGCTGGGTAGCGCACCGGAGATCAACGGTGACCCGGCAGCGGAAGTGCACCTGGAAAACGTGGATCTGAGCAATCGTGCGGATCCGACCGCAGAGTCGCTGCGAGTAGACGTCACAATCCCACCTCAGCTGCTGCAGGCGCTAATTAACCGGGAAAGCGGTGTACGCGCTTCCACAATCACGCCGTTGCCGGACGAAGGCCTGTTCAACATTGAATTCGCCTCCGGATTTGCGACCTCCAAATTCCGCCCGATTGCCAACGGCGGCCATATCGAAATCAACTTGGAGGGCGGCTCAATCCTCGGCTTAAACCTCGATGGCCTGGCCGGCTGGCTGGGAGAAGCGAGCGGTACGCTGTTGAGCTACGACATCGGCCACGGTATGCAGGTGGAGGAAGCACACGTCACAGGGGAGGGCCTGGCGTTGACGCTGACGGGCGCAAATCTGCCTTTGTCGACCGTGAGCGAACTTACCTTTAGCTAGCAGGTAAGATACCGAGAATGACTCGCTCTCTCATCACCGCAAATAGCGGTACTCCCACCGAGCGCCAGTACATCTTCTCGCTCGGCTGTCCAGACCGTACCGGTATCGTTTCCACCCTGTCGACCTTCCTGTCCGACATTGGTGCGTGGATTACCGAGGCGGACTTCTTCTCCGACCCGGAGACCGGATGGTTTTTCACTCGCCAGGCGGTCCGCGCCGACGCTCTCGACCTGACGGTAGAAGAGCTGCGCGAGAAGTTCGCTGAGCTCGTCGGTGATTGGGGCCCTGAGGTCCGCTGGAAGGTCACCGACAACGCTGTCCCGAAGCGCGCTGTCATCCTGGTGACCAAGGAAGGCCACTGCCTGCAGGATCTGCTCGGCCGCGTCGCACAGTCCGACTATCCGATGGAAATCGCTGCAGTAATTGGTAACCACCGCGATCTGGAGCCACTGGTCGCAGCGTATGACATTCCCTTCCACCACGTGCCCTTCCCCAAGGATGCCGTCGGCAAGCGTAAGGCATTCGATGAGGTCGCCGAGATTGTCGACGCCGAAAACCCGGATGCCATCGTGCTCGCACGTTTCATGCAGATTCTGCCGCCGGATCTGTGCGAAAAGTGGGAAGGCCGCGCGATCAATATCCACCACAGCTTCCTGCCGTCGTTCATGGGCGCGCGCCCGTACCTGCAGGCTTATCGACGTGGTGTGAAGCTCATCGGTGCCACCTGCCACTACGCCACTGAGGACCTCGACGACGGCCCGATTATTGAGCAGGACGTCATGCGTGTCTCCCACAAGTACACCGCTGCGGACATGCAGCGTGAGGGTCGCGATGCGGAGAAGCAGGTCCTCGCCCGCGGTTTGCGCTGGCACCTGGAGGATCGTGTGCAGGTCTACGGCAACCGCACCGTGGTGTTCCAGTAGGTTTTCGGGGCGTTCCAGTAGGTTTTCGGGGAGCCAGACCTATCCCTATCCCCTCCCCCAGAAAGAAAGTGTCTGGGTTTATGACAAAATCACCGGGTTTTTCACCCAGAAACTGTCATAAACCCAGACACTTTCTCAGTTGTGCGGGCTAACACCCGCCCTGGGCTAGCACCCGCCCGGGACTAATACCCGCCCTGTGCGTTCGACAAAATGTCCTTGATCTGTGGGCGAACATCCAGCCAGTAAATACCCGTGATGACTAGTCCGGCAATCAGCGGGATGCCCAGCATTGCCCAGCCCAGCCACGGCAGGAGTAGGAAGATAGCCGAACCGACCAGCATGCCGGCCCAGACGTTGCGGCTCTTGCGGTCTGCAGCGTCAAAGGCATCCGCGCGGGTGGTGATGACAAGCACCGCACCGATTAGCGCCAAGATGCCGATGACAAACGGAATGGCGAACTGAAACAGGACGTCCACATAGACGGAAATTGCCATCAGCGGCGAATCCGCAAGACTGGGCAAAGATGGTAACAGGCGCACCGGGGGAACAACTCCTTTAACAGGGATGCATTGCTTTTTACATGCTAACGCACACGGTCTGATGTGCTGGGTTGTGCTGCTAAATAGCCCCAAACACCAAGGTCGACAGGGTGTAAATAGCCAAACCGGCCAGTGATCCGACAACAGTGCCGTTAACGCGAATGAACTGCAGATCGCGACCGACCATCAGTTCAATCTTGTCGGAAGCCTCATCGGCGTCCCAACGCTCGACGGTCTCGGAAATGATCGAGGTAATCTCGCCCGCGTAGTTCTCAGCGATGAAGACGACAGCCGCTTCCAGACGGCGGTCCATTCGTTTGCGCAACTCAGGATCGGACTGGATTCGCTCGCCGTAGCGGGCGGCCGTTTCCGAGACCTTCCGACGGAGCAGGGAGTCCGGGTCGCGGGCAGCGTCGACAAGCTTTGCGGATGTTGATGCCCAAATCTTCGCCGGTGCCTGTGTGACAGCGGCGGACGAAAGAATGTCAGTCTTAATTTCTTCGACCTTGGCGATGGTCTTCTCGTCGTTCTGCAAATCAACGGCGAGCTGCGTGAGGAAGCGGTGGAGCGCCAGGCGCGCGTCGTGCTTAGGGTCATGCTGCACCTGCCAGGTCCAGTCAACCAGCTCGCGATAGACCTTGTCGCCGATGAGATCGTTGACAAAGCTCGGTGCCCAGGAGGGGGCGCGCTCTCCGACGAGTCGGTCGATAAGATTCTGCGAGCCCAGCGACTTCCGGTGCAGCCACTCAGCCATCTGCTGGACAATAGGCTCGGTGCGCCCTTCTTCGATCAGCTGCTCGAGAACCTTACCCGCTGGTGGCCCCCACTCCGGGGCTGCAACTTCGTCGATGACTGCTGACTTCAGCACTGCGGCGGCATCGTCAGGATTAATCGCCTCCAGCACATTTCCGGTGAACTTACCGACCTCTGCGGACACTTTGTCGGCGTTTCCCGGCGCTACCAGCCATTCGCCGATACGCTCAGGAATCTCGGCCTTACGCACCTTGTCCACAATCAAAGCGGGGTTCAGGAAGTTATCACCGACGAACTGCGCCAGGGACTCACCGACCTGGTCCTTCTTGCGGCGGACGATAGCGGTGTGTGGGATAGGAATGCCGAGCGGGTGGCGGAACAGAGCTACGACTGCGAACCAGTCGGCGAGGGCACCGACCATGCCAGCCTCAGAAGCAGCGCGAACGTAGCCCACCCACGCGGGCACAACTTCGCCTGCGGATAAGTGTGAAGACTCAATACCGCGGCATGTGAAATACACAGCGGTTGCGATGACCAGCAGCATCGTAGCGAAGGCCTTGGCCTTACGCAGTTGCGCACGTTTTTCCGCCTCAACCTCTGGTGATGGCCCGGGAACTTCGAGACGGTCCGAGACTGTATCTACAGCTGCCGGGAGCTTAGCGGGGTTGTTATCCATGTGTATAGATTAGGCGCCGAAAACGCGAAAATGCCACCGCGCCGCAGTCCGCTGTTGGTGAGAGAGGTACTTCTCAATACTTCCCTACCCCAGCGCACTGTGCACAGTGGCATCAACTGTGGAGGTGCTAGTTCAAAAGGCTAGCGTTGCATCCGCCTAGAGGCGAGCCCCTTTAAACTGGGGCAAGCCTTTAGTGGTGAGTGCCGAATTCCTTTCGGTAAGCCTTGTAGTCACGACGACCGATGGAGATGCAGGCCAGACCCGCAATAACCATAACCAGTCCGACTACCAGGCCAGCCCACATGAACACGCTGCCGTCGAAGTTCCAACCACCGGTGTAGTCGGTGTAGTTGGCGGCATCCTTAGCCAGGAAACCGTTGCTGTGAGAGGCAGCAGTCTGGTCGGCAAAAACGGTCGTTGCGAGACCGAAAATGAAGGTGCCCCAAGCCGCCAGAGAGGCGAGCATGAGTCCCATGCCAATCCAGGTAATGCTCTTGTGAAGCGAGGAGTATTCGGCATTCATGCTCTGAGGCACGTAACCGTCGACGAAGTGCTCTTCGCCCTGGTAACGCTTGACTGCATTCGCCATAATCTATGTCCCTTCTGGAAAACTCTAATCGAGAAAGAGTTTAGTCGTCCTTACCGCGGAAGAACGAACGAGCTCGTTCCTTGGTAACGGCGGCAACCGCAGTCAGCGGGATACCGGCCGGGCAGACATCAGCACATTCACCATAGAGGGAGCACGGACCGAAGGTGCCTTCGACCTCGTCAACCATCTTGCGAGCACGCTTGCCACGCTCTTCCTTACCCAGCGGGACCAGGGAGAGGTGAACCAGCTTTGCGCCGGTGAACAGGTGTGCAGCACCGTTCGGGCAAGCTGCCACACAAGCACCACAGCCGATGCAGGCTGCGTGGTCAAGTGCGAACTCAGCGGTCTCGTGGTTCAGGTGCAGAGTATCTGCATCCGGAGCGGTACCAGCGTTGATGGAGACGTAGCCACCCTGCTCGAGGACACGGTCCAGAGCGGAGCGGTCAACGACCATGTCCTTGATGACCGGGTATGCGGCGGAGCGCATCGGCTCGATCTTCAGGGTGTCACCATCGCTGAACTGGTGCAGACGCTGCTGACAGGTCGGGGTGTTCTGGCCCGGGCCGTGCGGACGACCGTTGACGTTCAGACCACAGGTACCACAGATACCCTCACGGCAGTCAGATGCGAACGCGAACGGCTCCTTGCCGGACTCGACGTACTTGGAGTTGACGTGGTCAAGCAGCTCCAGGATCGACATCTCTGCGACGGCGTCGTCAACGTCAACGGATTCAAAGTGTCCCTCGACGTTCGGACCTGCTTGGCGCCAGATTTCAAGGTGCAGTTTCATTACTTGTAGTTCCTTGTCATGAGCGGGACGGCTTCGAAGGTGAGCGGCTCGGCGTGGCGAATGAATTCGTGACCGGATTGATCCCATGCAGGACCATTGTTGCCTCGCTCCCATGCGGAAACGAAGCACCAGTTAGCGTCATCGCGCTCTGCCTCGCCATCTTCGGAGATGTGGTCATCGCGGTAGTGAGCACCGCAGGACTCATCGCGGTCGAGGGCGTCGACACACATGAGCTCACCGAGGTCGATGTAGTCAGCAACGCGGTTAGCGTACTCGAGCTGCTGGTTCATCTCGTTCGGCTCACCCGGGATGAAAAGGTCAGACCAGAATGCCTTACGCAGTTCGCGGATCTCCTCGATACCGCGAGCCAGGTCTTCCTTGTTACGAGCCACACCACAGTCGCGGTAGAGAATCTCACCGAGCTGACGGTGGAAGTACTCAGCGCCGTGCTTACCCTGGATGCTCATCAGCTTGTCCAGGCGAGCCTGAGCGCGGTCCAGTGCTTCCTTGGCCTCCGGGGCATCCTCAGCCAGGCGGTCGGTACCGAGCAGTGGGCCAAGGTAGTTCGGAATGGTGAACGGCAGGGTGAACCAACCGTCGACCGAACCGGACAGCAGGGAGTTCGCACCCAGGCGGTTTGCACCGTGGTAGGTCCAGGATGCCTCGCCACCGGTGAACAGACCCGGGATGGAGGTCATCTGGTTGAAGTCAGACCACAGGCCACCCATGGTGAAGTGGCAGGTTGGAGCAATACGCATCGGAACCTTGTACGGGTCCTCACCGATTGCCTCTTCGTACATCTGAATCAGGTTCGAGTAGCGTTCCTTGATGACCGGCTGGCCCAGGCGCTCAATTGCGTCACGCAGATCCAGATAGACGGAGTTCTTCAGCGGGCCAACACCGTAGCCGGCGTTAATCTGCTGAGAGTTGGCGCGGGAAGCGACGTCACGCGGGACGAGGTTACCGAATGCCGGGTAGCGACGCTCCAGGAAGTAGTCGCGCTCGTCCTCCGGGATGTCGTTGGCCGGGCGCTCGTCGCCCTTCTTCTTCGGGGTCCAAATACGTGCGTCGTTACGCAGGGACTCGGACATCAGAATGGTCTTCGACTGCCAGTGCGCGTTGACCGGAAGACCGGTCGGGTGGAACTGGATGAAGGACGGGGATGCGAAGTAAGCACCCTGGTCGTATGCACGCATGATGGCCGAAGCGTTGGAGTTCTTGGCCAGCGTGGACATGTGGTAGACGTTGCCGTAACCGCCGGTAGCCAGAATAACTGCGTGAGCAGTGTGAACGGTCAGCTCACCATTGATGAGGTTACGCATGATGGCACCCTGGCAACGGCCGTCGGCGACGATGATGTCAACCAGCTCGTTGTGGGTGAAGATCTCGACGTTGCCGAGACCAATCTGACGCTGCAGAGCCGAGGTAGTCGACAGCTGCAGCTGCTGACCCGTCTGACCACGGGTGTAGTACGTACGGGAGACCTGCACACCACCGAAGGAACGGGTTGCCAGGGTACCGCCGTACTCGCGAGCGAACGGAGCACCAATTGCATTCAGGTGGTCGATGACGCGGACAGACTCGACAGCCAGACGCCAGCAGTCGTTCTCGCGGCAGCGGTAGTCGCCGCCCTTAACGGTGTCCTTGACGTGGCGGTAAGCGCCGTCGTTGTCGACCTTCTTACCGCGAGCGGAGTTGACACCACCCTGTGCAGCAATGGAGTGCGCACGGCGCGGAGCGTCGTGGTAGGTGAAAACCTGCACGTCGTAGCCGAGCTCGCCGAGCGCAGCAGCGGCAGCGCCGCCAGCCAGGCCGGTACCGACGACCATGACGCGGAACTTACGACGGTTCAGCGGCGAAACCAGGTTGGCGTGATCCTTCTGGTACTGCCAGTGGTCCTTCATGGAGACCTTGTCACCCGGGGAGTTATCGGACAGAACCTTGCCGATCTTGACCCCGTCGACAGCGCTTTCCGGCGCGCGGAAGTCCGCAGCGACGGTTGCTTCAGTGTTAGTCATAGTAAATTTCCTCCTCGACCTACGAGACCAGACCGGTCAGGACGGCGACTGGGATGAAGATGTTGCCGACAACAACCAGCAGCGGCAGCAGGCCGGACAGGAACAGCAGAACCTTGCGCCAGCGCTTACCGGTGATACCGAGGTCGGAAGTAGCGGTCCACAGACCGTGGGACAGGTGCAGCAGCAGAGCGAGCTGCGCAATGATGTACCAAACAACAACACCCGGACGCGAGAAGGACGCAACCACGTTCTGGTATGCCTCACCGTGCTCGAAAGAAGACGGAGCAACGCCAGCACCGATGGTCAGGTCCAGCAGGTGGAAGATGATGAAGGCCAGCAGCACAATGCCGGTGATCACCATCGAACGTGCAGTAAAGGTGTTCCAGCTGGACACCATGCCCTGACGGCGGAACTTGCCGCGGGACTGCTTAGCACGTGCAGCCAGGGTGAGGCCACCGAAAATGTGCAGGACAATAGCTACCAGCAGGACAATGCGGAAAATCCACAGAATGCCCTCGTTCGGAACTGCCGGAGCACCGACAGTGCGCAGGAAGGTCGCGTATGCGTTGAAGTCTTCCTCGCCAGCGAAAATCTTCAGGTTACCCAGCATGTGGACAATAACGAAGAGGCCAAACAGCACGCCAGTGACGGCCATGGTCAGCTTCAGAGCCCATGAAGGGTATTTAGGCTGCTCGCGCAGCGGTTCTACATTAATTTTGCCGTGCGCGATTGCGTCACGGTTTGAACTTTTAACAGTCATGGCACCTCCAGTGTCATATTCACTCTAAAGTCACACAGCGCCTGGTAAACATTTTTCCCCCTTTTGGGTGGGGATTTTCACAGGTTACCTAGGTCTTTTCTCCGCCTTTTCTCAGGTTATCGCATTTTAGCCACTTCTGACGTCGTCGCTGCATAAACCCTCTCCCCCACCATAAAAACGCCCCTACCCCGACTTTTGCCGATTTTTCCCCCGCCCAAACTAGCTAATAACGCAACATAAATAGCACGAAAATAAAAAACCGCCCACTTTTCTCAGGTGGACGGATTTAATACTCAATAATTATGTTGCGAAATTCTTTATTTTTACCCCTGCCGAATTCCCCAAAGGCCCAAACAGCCACCCCCAACAGGCAATCCCCCCCCTATTGGCACCGTGTACGGCCGAAGCCGTCCGACTAATCCTCGCTCTGATCCGAGTTCGCCATCACCACGGTCAACGGCTCCGGACCAATAATCACCTCATGTCCTGCGACCATAATCGGCCCAACCTGGTGGTCTCCCTCCTCCAGGACGACTTCCACCGTGCGGCCGCGCACCGTCACTCGGATACGACAACCACGAATAGTGACTCGGTACGTCAGACCACTCCAGTCCTCCGGCAGACGCGGGTCAATACTGTAGCGGCCGTCATGATCGCGGAAACCACCGAAACCATAGACCAGGGACTGCCACACACCACCGGCAGATGCGACGTGGACACCATCGGCAGCGTTGCCATGCAAGTTCGCCAGGTCCACATAGAGTCCGCGTAGGAAGAAGTCCATTGCCTGCTCCTGCAAGCCCAACTCGGCCGCAACAATGGACTGCACAACGGCGGACAGCGAGGAATCACCGGTGGTGAGCGGATCGTAATACATGTAGTCTGCGCGCTTTTGTTCCGTCGTAAAGCGATTGCCCATGAGGAACAGTGCGAGGACGACGTCCGCCTGCTTAATGACCTGGTGACGGTAAATCGTCAGCGGGTGGTAATGCAGCAGCAGCGGGCGCAGCGGGCCAACTTCGGGATCGTCGAGATTCCAGCGCTTACGCAGCAGGAACTGGTCATCCTGAGGGTGAATGCCGAGCTTCTCATCGAACGGGATGTACATCGCCTCAGCGGCCTGCTCCCACTCTTCAACCTCGCGCTCAGTGAGGTCGAAGCGGTTGGTCAGTTCGCGATAGGCAGCAGGGCGATCACGCTTCATCTGCTTGACGACGTCCGCAGCAACCCGCAGGTTATACTGCGCCATCACGTTGGTGTACAGGTTGTTGTTCACCACCGTGTTGTACTCATCTGGACCGGTGACGCTGTGAATTTGGAACTCTCGCTGCTCGGCATCAAAGAATCCCAACGACATCCAAAACCTGGCCGTGCCGAGCAACAGATCCGTGCCCTCCTTGAGCAGGAACTCCTCATCGCCGGAGGCATAGACGTACTTCATCATCGCGTACACGATGTCCGCATCGATGTGGTACTGCGCCGTGCCGGCCTCAAAGTAGGCCGAGGACTCCTGACCATTGATAGTGCGCCACGGGAAGAGGGCACCGTCGTGCGCCAGTTCGTCGGCACGCGCCCACGCGGCTTCGAGCATGTCCCAGCGGAAACGCATGGCATTGCGCGAGAATTGCGGCGACGTATAGGTAAGGAATGGGGTCACGTAGATTTCCGTGTCCCAGAAGTAGTGGCCGCCGTAGCCGGTGCCGGTCATTCCCTTGGCCGGGACGCCTTGGAATTCGGCGCGCGCGGCGGCCTGGATAATCTGCCAAATGTTCCAGCGCACTGCCTGCTGAATCTCCGGCTGATTGTAAATGACCACGTCAGAGCGCTCCCAGAAGCGTTCGAGCCACTCTTCCTGGTTCTCCATCAGCCCCAGCATGCCGATGCGACCGACGCGGTTCAGGGTGCGTTCACAGCGGAATGCCAGCTCTTCGGCACGCACCTTGCGGGAGGAGTGGTACGCGACCAGCTTCTCCAGGCGTATGACAGTGCCGACCGGCGCATCCAGGTTGAACAGGGAGCTGGCCACATCCGGCTCGGTCGACTGCGAAATCTCTACGAACGGCTCCGTGCCGTCGGGAGTGCGGACAGTAAAGGTGTGGTCCATGGAGGTGGCCACGGTCATACCGGAGTTCGCGCAGCGGTAGCCCAGCGTCGAGCGCTGCCCGTGCGCCGATTCCGACTGAAATGCCGGAATGAGAACGCGGTCTTCCAGCGCCTCGGCGCGACGGGGATCCAGTTCGGTGCCCTGCGCCTTGGCGGCATCGTGGTATTCGTCCTCGCCGTCCTGGCGGTTGAGGATCTGCGAGTTAATCATCACCGCAGCATCCGCATCCAGCAGCTCGACTTCCAGACTCATCGCGGCGACATGCTTTTCCTGGAAAGACACCATGCGCTCAGAGGTGACGCGAACGCGCTTGCCACCCGGGGTGCGCCAAATGAACCGACGACGCAGCACACCCTCGCGGAAATCCAGGCTACGTTCGTAGTCGCTGACCTCAGCATTGCCGAGACGCAGGGGCTCATCGTCAATGTAGAGACGCATTGCCTTGGCGTCCGGAGCATTGGCAATCGTCTGCCCCTGACGGGCTAGGCCGTAGGCGTCCTCGGCGTGCCTAATCGGCCAGGTCTCATGCAGACCGTTGATATAAGTGCCGTGCTCACTGGAGTCACGGCCCTCCGGCGGGTTGCCACGCATGCCGATGTACCCGTTCGACAGCGCAAACAGCGTCTCGCCCAAACCGAGCGGGAGGCCGTTCGGCTTCGTCTCAATCAGACGCCACTCATCGACCGGAGTGATGTCTCGGTCCATGAGTCCCTCGGCATTTACAAGGTGGTGGTGCTTATCCGCACGATCCGCCGGGAAGTTACGACGCTGCTTACGACGAACTGGGGACACCGTCTCCTCCTGTTTTTCAGCTTCGGCGGTCTCCGCGTCGTGACCCTGCCCCTGCGGAATCACACGCTCGGTCTCGTCGACTGCTGCCGTGGTCGAATCGTTGGCCATGATGCCTTCCGGTTTTGTCTCAGCCATTTGTCACGAGCCAGCCTAGACGAGTGCCGCCAAGTCACTGACCACAACGTCGGCGCCCGCTCGGCGCAGCGCTTCCGCACCAGCACCGCGGTCAACACCAATGACCAGACCAAATGCGCCGGCTGCACCCGCTTGCACACCACTGATGGCATCCTCGACCACCACAGCATCGCGCGGCGCCACCCCCAGATTCTTCGCCGCGTACACGAAAGTATCGGCGGCTGGCTTACCCGGCAGGTTGTTCTCATGCGCCACCACGCCGTCAACAATCTCCACGAACCGCTCACGCAGCCCAGCGGCCGTCAGCACCGGCACCGCGTTCTTCGACGAGCTAACCACCGCCAACTGAGGTTTTTCGCTTGCCGACGAGTCCCTCGCGCCCTGTAACTCGTCGAGCAGCGCAACCGACCCCGGGTAGGCCTCAATTCCCCTCTCGACTCGCGCCAAGAAGTCATCATTTTTGCGCTTCCCGAGCCCGACAATCGTCTCGTCTTTCGCTGTGTCCTCATCGCTACCGTGCGGCAGCAAAATGCCGCGAGATTCCAGGATTGCTGCGATGCCCTCATCGCGGCGGCGGCCATCGAGGTAGGTGAAGTAGTCCTCCTCTGTGTAGGCCGAGACGCCCTTGTGCTCGAAGTAGTCGCTAAACATGTCCGCCCACGCCTGCTCGTGCACATCGGCGGTAGGGGTAATCACTCCGTCGAGGTCAAAGAGGATTGCGCCCGCGCTATGGAGGAATTCTTTGGCCTTGGCGAGGTTGGTAGCACTATCGGTCGTGGAATTAGTCATGGGGGTCGCAGCTCCTTGGACGTTGCAGACTGCATTTTCTCAATTAACTTCCCAATCAACGCTAGCAACGTTGCCCCTACCCCGCTTGTGAACCCGGGTATCTCGAATCTGAGAATCATGGTGCGCTTCCCCCAAAAAAACAAAACTGCCGGCGCGCATGCGGAATTGGCATCAGAGGTTAGCCAATACCACCTACACACCGGCAGTTTGGGTATCTATTTTGTTATTTCAGGCTCGGCAGCCGCAGCCCGACCAAGAATTAATCCTGGTCGATGCCCTCGCGCTTCTTGAACTCCAGGCGACGGCGGTGCAGGATCGGCTCGGTGTAACCGGACGGCTGGTTCACACCGTCGAGGATGAGCTCCTTGGCAGCCTGGAAACCAATGGACTTGTCGAAGTCCGGAGCCATCGGCAGGTATGCCTCATCGCCCTCGTTCTGGCGGTCAACGACCTCGGCCATGCGCTCCAGCGAATCGATGATCTGCTCCTCGGTGACAACACCGTGCAGCAGCCAGTTAGCCAGAGTCTGGGAGGAAATACGCAGGGTAGCGCGGTCCTCCATCAGGTCAACATCGTTGATGTCCGGCACCTTGGAGCAGCCAACACCCTGCTCAACCCAGCGGATAACGTAGCCCAGGATGGACTGGCAGTTGTTATCCAGCTCGTTGGCCTTGTCCTCATCGGACCAGTCAGCGCCCGGCTCGCCAGCCTTAGCTGCCGCTACCGGGATGGTGAGCAGATCACCGAAGGTGTCGCGGCGACCGTCGGTAAGCAGCTTGTCCTGAACGCCGAAGACGTCAACCTCGTGGTAGTGGGTAGCGTGCAGGACACCACCGGTCGGGGACGGAACCCACGCGGTGGAAGCACCCTGCTTCGGCTGACCGATCTTCTGCTCCAGCAGCTCGGCCATCTGCTCGGTCATGGCCCACATGCCCTTACCAATCTGAGCCTTGCCCTGCAGGCCGTGTGCCAGACCGGAGTCGACGTTGTTGTCCTCGTAAGCCAGCATCCATGGAGCGGTCTTCTGGACAGCCTTGCGGAACATCGGACCAGCCTGGATGGAGGTGTGGATCTCATCACCAGTGCGGTCCATGAAGCCGGTGTTAATGAAGACGACACGCTCGGAAACAGCCTTGATGGCGGCG
Source organism: Corynebacterium sp. HMSC065H09 (assembly GCF_001812845.1). Taxonomy (NCBI): domain Bacteria; kingdom Bacillati; phylum Actinomycetota; class Actinomycetes; order Mycobacteriales; family Corynebacteriaceae; genus Corynebacterium; species Corynebacterium sp. HMSC065H09. The sequence continues at coordinate 24,879 of NZ_KV810606.1, read as the reverse complement.
TCCAGGTTGACGGAGGTACGACGCTCCTCGTCCATCAGGCCGACCTTCAGGGTGTTGTGCGGAAGACCCAGCAGCTTCTCAACGTCTGCGAACAGCTCGTTGGTGAATGCAGCCTCATCCGGGCCGTGCTGCTTCGGCTTCACGATGTAGATCGAACCGGTACGGGAGTTCTTACGTGCGTTGTCCTGGTCCAGGCCCGGGATTGCACACACAGCGGTGACGACGGCATCCATGATGCCCTCGAAAATCTCCTCGCCGTCGCGGTCGAGGATGGCCGGGTTCTGCATCAGGTGGCCGACGTTACGGACCAGGTTCAGGGAACGACCGTGCAGGGTGACCTCGGAACCGTCAAGAGCGGTGTAGGTGCGGTCGTCGTTGATGGTACGGGACAGCTTCTTGCCGCCACGGGTGAACTCGACTGCGAGGTCACCGACGTTCAGGCCCAGCCAGTTGGTGTAACCCAGGGTCTTGTCTGCAGCGTCAACTGCGGCGACAGAGTCCTCGAGGTCCATGATGTTGGTGACAGCGGCTTCCAGGATGATGTCCTTGACGCCAGCCTTGTCGGTCTTGCCAACCGGGGACTCCGGGTCAATCAGCAGCTGGATGTGCAGACCGTTGTGCTTGAAGTAAATGGACTCCGGCGCGTCCTTATCACCGGTGTAGCCGACCAGGGTCTCCGGCTCGCGCAGACCGGAGGTAGCGCCACCTTCCAGGGTTGCCTGCAGGTGACCGTCGACGATGTCGTAAGAGGTGACGTCCGCGTGGGAACCGTCAACCAGCGGCAGAGCCTTGTCCAGGAAGTTACGACCCCATGCGATAACGCGGTCACCGCGGACCTTGTTGTAGCCCGGGGTGTCCTTCTCCGCACCGCCATCTTCAGGAATAGCGTTGGTGCCGTACAGCGCGTCGTAAAGCGAGCCCCAGCGTGCGTTCGCAGCGTTGATGGCGAAGCGGGCGTTGAGAACCGGCACAACCAGCTGCGGGCCAGCGGTGGAAGTGATCTCGGTGTCGACGTTAGCGGTAGTGACCTGGAAGTCACCCGGGTTGTCAACGAGGTAGCCAATTTCCTTCAGGAATGCGACGTACTCATCCTGATTCTGCTCGCCCGGGTGTTCCTTGTACCAAGCGTCGAGCTTTTCCTGCAGCTCATCGCGCTTGGCCAGCAGCTCGCGGTTGCGCGGAGTGTACTTAGCGACAATGTCACCGAAGCCGTTCCAGAACGCGTCCTTGTCCTCAATGCCGGCGGCGGGGAGTGCGGTGTCATTAACGAAGTCGTAAAGAACCTTCGCGACCTGCATTCCACCTGCCGAAATACGCTGTGCCATTGCTCTCCTCAAAACTATTGATTGCAATTTGCCCATCCAGCCATGGCCACGTCAGCGGCTCACACTGGATGCGTTGTTCCCCTACTGTATGTGATTCGGCGCACTTATGAACCGTCTTTTTCCATAACCGCCAACCGCCAGCCCGGTATAGCGCCGCTCACATTTGCCATTTCATTCGCTTTACGACGAGCACCCTGCGAACAGACCCCACCCCTCCCCAATGACCATTCGGGCATTCAATCCTGACGCCACAACCAGTCCTCCCCCACCCGCATTGACTGCAGCATCCCCGGCACTCTTTCCTCCAGCCACAGAACACCACACACAATGGGAAAGTGTCGCGCCTCACAGACATTTACTATTGCGACCTGCGTATCAACGGCCAGCGACCAATCACGTCGCTACAGTCTCCGCCTTCAAACCAGACCATAAAAGCGAGATGACAACCGAGACCCTGGCCACTACCCAGGGATGCTCCGGCGGGGTACTGACGGTGTAACGGCAGTGTATTTAGAAGCCCGTTTCTACCTTTGCGGCCGTAATTTCGGGGGTAGCGAAACACCCCCTAAACCCCAAACACTGTTAACGGCCAGCTTTGATAATTACCAAAATATAAATCACCCCAAAGCGGGGGGAACATTATTAGCGAGCCAGCCATAGGGAAATAACAGTACAAATGTACCGGCCGGTCACAGGCGAAAATTGTTAAAGCCAAGCTACACATCACAATGTTTGCAATCTTCACAAGTGTTATCCGTATTACATACTTGAATTCACATCGGAAGCTGCTTGACGAACGTAGCGCTATGCCCCAAAATGTGAGACATGGCACGCGGAAGCGGACATTGTTTTTGTTCGCGTGTTTGCGTGCAGGGGTACAGCATTTTGCTAGCGCCCCTGCATTCACGTGACACCGCGGTCACTATCGGGTCAGCCTGTAGATCGGTTCTGTCGGAATTGTTCTTAAGTCAGCACCCGGAGTTCAAAAAGCAAGCAAAAGGAAGTGACTCCGTTTATGTCTAACGTTGGTAAGGCACGTACCGTCGCCGAAATCCAGAAGGATTGGGACGAGAACCCGCGCTGGGAAGGTATCACCCGCGACTACACCGCTGAGCAGGTTGCTGAGCTCCAGGGCTCCGTCGTCGAGGAGAACACCCTCGCTCGCCGCGGCGCTGAGATCCTGTGGGAAGGCGTCAACGTTAAGGACGACTCCTACATCAACGCTCTGGGCGCACTGACCGGTAACATGGCCGTTCAGCAGGCTCGCGCTGGCCTGAAGGCTGTCTACCTCTCCGGTTGGCAGGTTGCTGGTGACGCTAACCTCTCCGGCCACACCTACCCGGACCAGTCCCTGTACCCGGCTAACTCCGTGCCGAACGTCGTTCGTCGCATCAACAACGCTCTGCTCCGCGCAGACGAGATCGCTCGCATCGAGGGCGACGACTCCGTCGACAACTGGCTGCTGCCGATCGTCGCTGACGGTGAGGCTGGCTTCGGTGGCGCTCTGAACGTCTACGAGCTGCAGAAGGCTATGATCAACGCTGGTGCCGCTGGTACCCACTGGGAGGACCAGCTCGCTTCTGAGAAGAAGTGTGGCCACCTGGGCGGCAAGGTCCTGATCCCGACCCAGCAGCACATCCGCACCCTGACCTCTGCTCGCCTGGCTGCTGACGTCTCCAACACCCCGACCGTCATCATCGCCCGCACCGACGCTGAGGCCGCTACCCTCATCACCTCCGATGTTGATGAGCGCGACCAGAAGTTCATCACCGGTGACCGCACCTCCGAGGGCTTCTACCACGTCCAGAACGGCCTGGAGCCGTGCATCGAGCGTGCAAAGTCCTACGCTCCGTACGCTGACATGATCTGGATGGAGACCGGTACTCCGGACCTCGAGCTGGCTAAGAAGTTCGCTGAGGGCGTCAAGGCTGAGTACCCGGACCAGCTCCTGGCTTACAACTGCTCCCCGTCCTTCAACTGGTCCGCTCACCTCGAGAAGGACGAGATCGCCAAGTTCCAGAACGAGCTGGGCAAGATGGGCTTCAAGTTCCAGTTCATCACCCTGGCTGGCTTCCACGCCCTGAACTACGGCATGTTCGACCTGGCTTACGGCTACGCTCGCGAGCAGATGTCCGCATTCGTCGACCTGCAGAACCGCGAGTTCGAGGCTGCCGAGAAGCGCGGCTTCACCGCTGTCAAGCACCAGCGCGAGGTTGGCGCTGGCTACTTCGACCGCATCGCCACCACCGTCGACCCGAACTCCTCCACCACCGCCCTGAAGGGCTCCACCGAGGAGGGTCAGTTCTAAGTCACTCGGCTTAGGGCTTAGGTCAAGGGCCTAACTTCAACACCCAGCGAGGGTTGCACTTGCAGCCCTCGCTGGGTGTTTTTGTGTGTTCATCGACATGTCGACTCCGGGCCGTCGTGAAGCGTGCCTGAGAACCTCAGCACCTACACACGCAAGCAAAGGTTGCAACGGTTCTCTACACAAGTTCAGCAAAGCCCGCGATATGCTGGGCAGTATGTCGAAAACCTATGTCGGATCCCGCCTCCGCCAGCTACGCCGCGAGCGCGACCTCAGCCAGGCTGCGCTCGCGCAGGCGTTGGGCCTCTCGGCTAGTTACGTCAACCAGATTGAGCACGACGTCCGCCCGCTGACTGTGCCCGTGCTGCTCCGCATCACGGACACATTCGGCGTTGACGCGACTTTCTTCTCCCGAGATGACGACTCCCGCCTCCTCGCTGAGGTCCAGGACGTGGTAATGGACAAGGAGATCGCTAAGTCTCCCATGGATCTGCAGGAGATCTCGGAAATGGTTCGCGACCACCCTGATATCGCCCGCATCATGGTGGACATTCACCGCCGCTACCGCAACGTCACGGACAAACTCTCTCTGGCCACCGAGGAGCGCAACTTCGGCAACAGCACCGACACCGCCTCCGGTTCACAGGCGCTGACCATGCCTCATGAGGAGGTCCGCGACTACTTCTACGCCCGCCAGAACTACATCGCTTCGGTCGACACCGCCGCTGAGGAGCTGGCCCGCGAGCTGCGCATCACCGACGAGACCACCGATGTGGTCTCTGTGCTGGCCGACAGGCTGTCCAACGACCATGGGATTCGGATTGCGCTGGAATCGTCGTTAGGCGATGTGCAGCACAGCCTTGATCGGCGGACGAAGACGCTCTACCTCGCGCGGCACCTCTCGCCGGGACAGCGGGCCTTCCGCATGGCCACGGAGCTGGGGTTTTTGGAGCAGGGCGAGACCATTTCCGAGGCCGTCGCGTCCGGGCATTTCATGTCGGAGGAGTCGCGGAAGCTGGCGCAGCGCGGAGTCGCGACGTATTACGCGGCGGCGCTGATTCTGCCGTATGAGTCGTTCCATGCGATGGCTGAGTCGAAGCGCTACGACATCGAGCTGTTGTCGCGCACTTACGGTGTCGGCTACGAGACCATCTGCCACCGATTGTCCACGATGCAACGCCCCAGCTTGCGCGGCATCCCGTGGACATTCGTGCGCGTCGACCGCGCGGGCAACATGTCCAAACGTCAATCCGCCACGGGCTTCCACTTCACGCATTCGGGCGGTACCTGCCCGCTGTGGAACGTCTACGAGACTTTCTCCTACCCCGGCAAAGTCATGCGGCAGGTCGCGCTCATGCCGGATGGTCGGCCGTACATGTGGATCTCGCGGACCGTGGAGCATCACGCGGCACGTTTCGGCAAGCCAGGTAAGGTTTTTGCCATCGGTTTGGGCTGCGAGGCCCGTCACGCTGAGCGCACCGTGTACGCCGATGGTCTCGATCTCGCGGACCTCGACGCCGCCACTCCAATCGGTGCCGGCTGCAGGGTCTGCTCCCGCGAGGCCTGTCCGCAGCGCGCGTTCCCGCCGATCCATCGCGATATCGACATCAACATGCACCGCTCCACCGTCTCGCCGTACTAGTTCGCTTTACGACGGGCGCAGGGCCGGCCTGTTTGCGGGGGGCTTGGTTCGCGCAGTATGCCCCCAAAAAAGAAGACCCCAAAAAAGAAAGTGCTTAAGTTTATGACACTTTCGCACCGATTTTCACGGTCAAACTGTCATAAACTTAAGCACTAACTCGTATCTGCCTGAGCCGGGACCAGCCCGGTGAGAGCCAGGACCAGCGAAAACTGGCCCCAGGCCAAAGCCACAACCTCTTACAGGTTGATCATCTTGCCCATAACGCCCTCAGCTGCTTCCTTCATAGCCTCGGACATGGTCGGGTGAATGTGGACGGCGCGGCCGATTTCCTCAGTGGTCAGCTCGTACTTCTCAGCCAGGACCAGCTGCGGCATGAGCTCGGAAACGTTGGCGCCCACCATGTGGCCACCCAGCAGCTCGCCGTATTCGGCATCTGCAATGAGCTTCACGAAACCAGCCGGCTCCGCCAGACCCTGGGCCTTACCGTTTGCAGAGAACGGGAAGGTGGAGACCTTAATCTCGCGGCCGTTCTCCTCTGCCCACTTCTTGGCCTGCGCCTCGGTCTTACCGAAGGAACCAACCTGCGGGTTACAGAAGGTTGCGCGCGGCATCATGTTGTAGTCCGGGATGGTCTCGGTCTCGTGACCCACCATGTGCTCAGCTGCGATAACGCCCTGTGCCTCAGCGACGTGTGCCAGCTGCAGCTTCATGGTGACGTCGCCGATGGCGTAGATGTTGTCGACGTTGGTGCGCATGTACTCGTCGATGACAATCTCGCCGCGCTCGCCCAGCTCAACACCGGCCTTGTCCAGGCCGATGCCCTCGGTGCGCGGTGCGAAGCCGATGGAGACCATAACGCGGTCGACGGTCAGAGTCTGCTCGTCGCCACCATCCTTGGCCTCGACCTTGACCTCAACCGAGTCACCATTGTCCACGATGGAGGTGGTCTTGTGCCCGGTCATGAGCTTGACGCCCAGCTTCTTGTATTCCTTGGCAATAACCTTGGAGACGTCTGCGTCCTCGTTCGGCAGAACGTTGTCCATGAACTCGACGATGGTGACATCCACGCCGTAGTTAGCCAAGACGTATGCGAACTCCATACCGATGGCGCCAGCACCGACGATAACCATGGAGTCCGGCAGCTCGTCGGAGAGAATCTGCTCTTCGTAGGAAACGATGTTGCCGCCGACCTCAACGCCCGGCAGGGAACGGACGACAGAGCCGGTTGCAATAATCGCCTTGTCGAAGGTAATTTCCTTGCCCTTGTCATCGCCATCAGTGATGGCCATGGAGGTCGGGCCGGTGAATTCACCGAAACCGTTGATTTCGGTGATCTTGTTCTTCTTCATCAGGAAATGAACGCCCTTGACGATGCCCGCGGACACCTTGCGCGAACGCGCGTGTGCGGCACCGAAGTCAAAGGAGACATCGCCGGAGATACCGAAGGTCTTAGCCTCATGGTTGAAAATGTGCGCCACCTCGGCGTTCTTCAACAGAGACTTGGATGGAATACAGCCAACGTTGAGGCAGACACCGCCCCAGTATTGCTTCTCCACCACAGCGGTCTTCAGACCCAGCTGGGATGCACGGATTGCTGCGACGTATCCGCCAGGACCGCCGCCGAGTACTACAAGATCAAAATGTTCAGCCACGTGCACAAGTCTACGCACGACTTGTCTTTACTTCACGCGCGAGTCCCGGTTTTACCTACTGCGGTCGGCTACGGTGGTGGGCATGGGCACCGACACGGACACCGACTTGGGCAACGATTTCTCCTTCCTCTCCACTGATCTTGTCCCCGATTGGCTGGACGATATCGACGGCTCCCAGGCGCTGGCGTGGGCTCGCGCGCAGTCGAAGGCCACCGTCGCAGGTGTCGATTCGCTTGCCGACGACACCAGCGACCGCACCAACCTGGAACAACGCATCCTGGCTGCGCTCAACACCGATGCCCGGATCGCATACCCGGTGCGGCGCGGCGAGTACCTCTATAACTTCTGGCGGGATGCCGAGCATCCGCGGGGCCTGTGGCGGCGCACCTCGTTGCAGAGCTATCTGGCTGGCCAGGAAGATCCGCAGGCGACCGAGTGGGAAACTCTCATCGACCTCGATGCGCTGGCGAAAGCCGAGGGAGAAAACTGGGTCTGGAAGGGCACGGTGTGCCGTTATCCGGAGTATGACCGCGCGTTGATTCTGCTCTCTCGCGGCGGGGCCGATGCCACTGTGGTGCGGGAGTTTGACCTCGTCAACTGCACTTTTGTGGAGGATGAGCCGTTCTACCTCCCGGAGGCGAAGTCCGATGTCTGTTGGTTGGGTCGTGACGAAATTCTCGTTGGCAGTGACTTTGGTCCGGGGTCACTGACGGATTCGGGCTACCCGCGGCAGGTGCGGAGGTGGCGGCGCGGCATGCCGTCGTCAAGCGCGGATGTGGTTTTCTCGGGCCACAGTGATGATGTGGCCGTGGGCGGCTGGTTCGACGCGACGGAGGGTTTTGAGCGGCTGTTTGTCGAGCGTGCGCATGATTTTTATAATTCGCAGCGGTTCGTGGCAGCGGAGCGTCCGGGCAAGTTGGCGGCGCAGCAGAATGGGGACTTTTCCCTGCAGATCCTGGAGGTACCGCAGGACTGCCGGACGAGTGTCCATAGGCAGTGGTTGGTGCTGATGCCGCGCACGGAGTTCAATGGCATTCCGGCTGGTGGCGTGGCCGTTGTGGAGCTCGATAAGTGGCTGGCGGGCTCGCGTGAGGTGGAGGTGATTTTCACCCCTGATGCGCACACCTCGTTCCAGCAACTGGCGTGGACGAAGAATTTCCTGGTGTTGACGCTGCTGGAGGATGTCGCGACGAAGTTGGTCGTCTTGCGGGAGGGCTCGTGGGAGCCGGTGGAGGCTTTCGGCGAGTTACCTGCGCAAGCCACTGTGAGCGTGATTGATACAGCCTCTGAACGCGACGATGAGATCTGGTTGGTTTCGACGTCGGCAACGCAGCCGGCAACCCTCTGGTACGGGCAGGTCGGCAGCCCGCTCACGGAAGTGCGGCGTGCTCCGGCGCTCTTCGACAGTGAGGGGATGGAGACGCGGCAGCACTGGGCGACTTCGGCCGATGGCACGCGGATTCCGTATCGCATCACCGGTCGCTTCGGCGCGGGGGCTGGTGCAAGTGCTGACGCAGGCGCTAGTGCAGAGACAACCACAGCCACACCCGCTCCGAACCCAGCCCCTACCCTCGTGCACGCCTACGGCGGTTTCGAGGTCTCACTGGTCCCGCAGTACTCGGCGATTCGTGGCCTGACCTGGCTCGAGCGGGGCGGGTACTTCGTGGAGGCCAACCTGCGTGGCGGTGGCGAATTCGGCCCGACCTGGCACTCCTCGGTGGTCAAGACTGAGCGGATGAGGGTCTATGAGGATCATCAGGCCGTGCTGCGCGACCTGGTTGAACGCGGCTACTGCACGCGCGAGCAGCTGGGCGTGCGCGGTGGTTCCAACGGCGGGCTGCTGACCGCTGTCTGCCTCACCTCCTACCCGGAGTTGGTGGGCGCAGTGGTGTCCCAGGTGCCACTGGCGGACATGATGCGCTATCACAAGCTGTCCGCGGGAGCCTCCTGGATGGCCGAATATGGAAACCCGGACGACCCCACCGAGCGGGCTGCGATTGCGCAGTATTCGCCGGTCCAGCGCGTCGTCAAGCGAGAGCAGCGCGCCTACCCACCAGCGTTGATTACGACGTCTACCAGGGACGACCGCGTCCACCCAGCGCATGCGCGGAGCCTGGCGTGGCTGCTGGAGGAAGCGGGACAGCCGGTGGACTATCACGAAAACACAGAGGGCGGGCACGCGGGCGCGGCGGATAATTCGCAGGTCGCGTTCGTCGAGGCACTCATATCTACGTGGCTGTGGAACAAGCTCAAGTAAGGTAACAGCCGTGAGTAGCGCTGATTTCACTAATCCTTATACCGGTATTGCGTTCAACCTGGGTTTCCGGGTGAACAAATACGAGCTGGACCTCGATTATCGGGTCGGGCCGAATCGTCTGAAGGCGACGGCGACTCTGCATATCGAAATCAATGCTTGGACCTCACACATCACGCTCGACTTTGCGGATGCGCTGGGGGTCGATTCGGTGGATGCGATTTCCGATTCGCAGGCACACTCAATCGATGTAAAGCGCTGGCGCCATTCGGGACGCAAGCTGCGCGTCACCTTTGACCGCGAGTTGGCTCCCGACGAGACGCTGCGGCTGATTGTGACTTACTCGGGCACGCCACGTCCGGTGCGCTCGAAGTGGGGCGAAATTGGCTGGGAGGAACTCGAAAACGGTGCACTCGTGGCATCGCAGCCGGTGGGCGCGGCGTCGTGGTACCCCTGCGATGACGATCCCGAGGTCAAGGCATTTTACGAGTTCACGATGGTCACCGACGCTCCCTACGAGGTCGTCGCACCAGGGCTTGCCGACGCTCCGGTGAACGTGGGCGGATCGCGCCGCCGCTGGCGGTTTGTCACCGAGGAGCCCATGGCCTCCTACTTGGCCACCATCAATGTCGGCCAGTTTAAGAAGGTCGAGCTGCCGTGCCAGACCTCGACCGTAGTGGCCTGGGTGCCCTCTGAGTTGGTGGCAAATGCCCGCCACGACTTCCGCGACCAGGGACGCATGCTCGATGAATTCGCCAAGCTCTTTGGCCCTTACCCCTTCCGTGCCTACCAGGTGGTCATTTGTGAAGACGACCTGGAGATCCCCATCGAGGCACAGGGTCTGTCCATCTTCGGAGCCAACCACGCCGACGGCAAGGACACGTGGAATCGACTGATTGCCCACGAGTTGTCGCACCAGTGGTTCGGCAACAGTGTCGGCATTTCGCAGTGGCGCGATATCTGGCTCAACGAGGGTTTTGCCTGCTATTCCGAGTGGGTGTGGTCCGAGGTCAGCGGCGGTGCCAGCGCGGATGTGCACGCCCGCAAGCACTACCTGGACCTGCTTGAAGATGATCAGGACATCGTCATCGCCAACCCAGGGCCCAAGCTGATGTTCGACGACCGTCTGTACAAGCGCGGCGCGCTGACTGTGCACGCTCTGCGTCTGCTGCTGGGCGACGAGGTGTTCTTCGACCTGGTGCACAAGTGGACCACCACCAACCGCCACAGTGTGGTCGATGCAGTGGACTTCCGCGCACTGGCCAACCGTGTATGCCGCGAGCGTGGCATCACCACCTCGCACCTGGATGTCATCTTTGACTCCTGGCTGTCACGCAGCTCCTTGCCGGACTTCCCCACTGATCCGACGCGCTCCCCTGCTGACCAGGGCATCGACGATAATGGTGCTCCAATCGTGGATGAGGAACTGGCCGCTCAGTTTGAAAAGCTCGGCTACTCGAAGGCCAAGGACTAGAGAGCTAGAGGCACGTCAATGTCCGGTTTCAAATGGTTGTCGCTGGCCACGATTGTCGCGGCGATAGGCAGCTTCGCGGTGCTGATTATCTCGGCCCGCGCACTTCCCAATGCGGTAAACCTGCAGTTCGTGGCGTTCTGGGGGCTTTTCTTCGCGCTCACGGGTGTTCTCGGCGGGCTGATGCAGGAGACCACGCGCGCAATCGGTGCTGCGGAATCGCGGGAGCGGGATCGAGAGCAGGGGCAGAGCCAGGAGCAGGAAGCCTCGGAAGCGGGTCAAACTCTCGGTGCTCGTCCCATCACAGTGTCCCTGGGCGTCGCCGCAGTTACTTTCGTCACCATGGCAGTGACGGGTCCGCTGTGGGCCCCACTGGTCGTGCAGGATGGCGCCGGCACTGCAATTCTGCTCATGGCTTTTGGTCTGGCGCTGTACTCTATGCAGGCAACCACCTCGGGTCTGCTCAGCGGCCGCCAACTGTGGGGCCCCTACGCCGCGCTAATCATGATTGACATTCTCGTGCGCGTGGCTCTGGCACTCATCGCCTGGTACTTCGGCTGGGGCCTGCTGGCCTGGCTGATTATCACGGTGTTCGGCACTGTCAGTTGGCTTATTCTCGCGCTGTTTTCCCCGGCAACCCGCTCGGTCATGTTCGCGCGTGCCGACGTCCCGGTGCGCCGCTTCATCACTCTCATGGTCACGGCCATGGGCGCATCCGGCGCATCTGCTGTGCTGGTCACAGGTTTTCCGACAATCGTCAAGATTGCCGGCGAAGCGGTCACCACTGGCGCAGGGATAGCCGAGTCGCTTACCCCGCCGCATGCCAACAACTTCACCGCAGCGGTGACCATTGCGGGTATCGCCTACGCCGTAACGCTGACCCGCGCTCCACTGCTCATGCCCTTAGAGAAGTTCCAAAACGCCATCATTGTGAGCTTTGTCCGGCATCGCTCCGAAGGCGTGCTGGCAGCGCTGGCCAAGCCGTTGGGAGCGCTGGCTGCTTTCGGCACCTTCGGGGCGGGCCTGGCATGGCTCATCGGCCCGTGGATTATGACTCTCATCCTGGACGATAGCTATCACGTGTCCGGGCCGGTGCTCGCAGCGCTGACGCTCGGTGCGACGTTGACCGCCATGTTGATGATTACCGGCTCGGTCACCTTGGCAGTGGAAAAGCACCATATGTATCTGATCGGTTGGTTGGCTGCGACCACGATCGCCGTTGCCATTCTTTTCCTCCCTGGGCACCTGTCGGTACGCACGGTCGCGGCTATCGCCGTAGGCTCTGCAGTAGGTGTTGTCATTCACCTGCTTGCGCTGCGCAAACTTTCCCCACGTGCTGCCAGGTCAGCCGTATCGGAGGCTTTTGCGGTGGAATAACACCACCCACATCCAATGCCGTCCCCCCCCCCCCAAAAAAAACCGTCCACATCCCCCTGCAACTCCCAAGGTTCGAGACTCACATGTCCACCATCACTAACCTCACGGTTCTCATGACCGTCTACCACCGCGTCGTCCCCGACCAGCTCGATGCTGCGCTGCAGTCGCTGTGGAACCAGACGCGTCCGGCCGCGCACGTCATTGTGGTCATCGATGGCCCGATCGGGCAGGAACTCGACCGGGTCGTCGTCAAGCATGAGCAGGCGCATTCGGAGATGACCGTGCTGCGTTGTGCGGAAAATGGCGGCTCGGGAGTGGCTTCGCAGGCGGGTCTTCAGTTGGTGGAAACGCCATGGGTGGCGCGGCTGGATGCGGACGATATTGCGCGTGCGGACCGCTTTGAAAAGCAGTGGGACGTGCTGACCGCTAATCCGGAGTTGGATGTGCTGGGCAGTGCAATGGCGGAGTTCGAGGGCACGCCGGACAACGTGGTGCGCGTGCGGACTCTGCCGCAGACGCACGCCGAGATTGCGCGTTATATCAAGATTAATTCACCCGTGAATAACCCCTCCTCGATGCTGCGAACGGCGAAGGTGCGTGAAGTCGGCGGCTATCGTGACATCCGTCTGATGGAGGACTACGACCTCTGGGTGCGCCTCATGGCCGCCGGCGCGAAATTTGAGAATCTGCCCGAGCCGCTGGTGTACTTCCGTGCCGACGGCATGTTCGAGCGGCGAACCTCGCGCGGCATCATCCGCGGTGAACGCCAGCTCCAGCGCACGCTGGTAGCTGAGGGGCTGATTTCCAGGCCGCGGGCGGTGTTTAACTTGGCGGTGCGGACACTTTTCCGACTTTTGCCAACTCAGCTCATGTCACGCGCATATCGACGATTGTTTGTGCGGTAGGCTTCGGAGCGATGACTGACAACATGGATTTCTCGGACACCTGGCTGATTGTGCCGTGCTACAACGAGGGCCAGGTTATTCGTGAGGTTCTCGAGCACGCTCGCGAGACCTTCCCCAACATTGTCGCGGTCAACGACGGCTCTTCGGATAACTCCAGCCTGGAGATCCACAGGGCCGGCGCTCACCTGGTCAACCACCCTGTCAATTTGGGTCAAGGGGCGGCTATCCAGACCGGCGTGGAATACGCTCGCGCGCAGGCTGGATCGAAGTACTTTGTCACCTTCGACGCCGATGGCCAGCACCAGGTCAAGGACGTCGTCGCTATGGTGCAGCGACTGCGCACCGAACCAATCGACATCATTGTGGGAACCCGTTTCGGCCGCCCTCGCGCCGAGGATGACCAGGTGCCGCTGATTAAGCGAATTGTCCTCAAGACGGTGGTCATGTTGTCACCACGCACGCGCCGGCTCGGGCTTACCGACGCCCACAACGGCCTACGCGCCTTCAACCGCACGGTGGCAGAGCAACTGAACCTGCGCATGAACGGCATGAGCCATGCCTCCGAATTTATCGAGGTCATGGACAGCACAGGTTGGCGTACCGCTGAGCAGCCGGTGGATATCCTCTACACGGAATACTCCATGTCCAAAGGGCAATCCTTGTTCAACGGTGTCAATATCCTTGCCGACTCCCTGATTTCGAAGAGGCTGCCATGACCGCATCCATCGTTCAAATTATTTTGCTGCTGGCGATGGTGGGCCTGGTGGCTTACTTCGTCGCTAACCGTCGTAAAGCGCGCGCCAAGGCGGGCGTGAAACTGGGATTCGTCGTTTTCGTCATCGCGTGCCTGTGGGCAATCGTGCGTCCCGACGATCTGACCGTGGTGGCCAACTGGATTGGTGTGAACCGAGGCACCGATTTGCTGCTCTACGTACTGGTGTTGGCGTTCGTGTTTACCACGGTGTCGTCCTACATCCGCTTCCGCGAACAGGAGCTGCGCTACGCACGACTGGCTCGTGCAGTGGCCTTGAAGACCGCTGTGCGTCCGGAAGAAGAAATTGTGATTTCGGGCAGCCAGAACAGCAGCCAAAAAGACAGCGCGACAAACGTCGAGAACAACGCTCCGTCCGACTAATCGGCACGCTAAGCGCATGTGAATCTGAGGCTGTGGTTCCATAGAAGCCATGAGCGAAGAAAATAAGAACAACATCGCCGCTGACAACAGCAGCGATTCGCAGCAGCCCTCGGCAGACGCAGCGCCGCAGGGGACACAGCAGGAACCCCAGCAGGCTTCTCAGCCGGTACCCACTGAGCAGGACTTGGAGTCCTGGTCTGCCGACAGTGATGGAAAAACCAAGTCGTGGTACTCGATTCCGAACGCCGCATGGGCGCTAGCTGTCGTAGCATTGATCGTTGTCGGCGCAGCGGGCTTCTTCGCTGGCTCGCGTTCGGCTAGCTTCAACGGCGTGAGCACCGTCAACATGGCGGGCGTTGCACCAGGCAAGGGGGAAATTGCGCCTGTACCTGGCCCGAATGGCTCTTTCGACGCCAGCATCTACGGCCCAAAGGCGGGAGCGCAGCTGAAGTCCCCGGAGGATATGGACAATGTCCACCGCCGCAATGAAAATGATCCTTTTGCTCTCGGTGCAGTGGATGCGCCGGTCGTAATCTCGATCTACTCGGACTTCGAATGCCCGTTCTGCGCGAAGTTCGCAAACGAAACCGAGTCTGCCCTCGTGGAAAAGTACGTCAATGAGGGACTGGTCCGCCTGGAGTGGAACGACATGGCCATCAATGGCGAGAAGGCCATCAAGGACGCTGAGGCCGGCCGTGCCGCGGCAGCTCAGGGCAAGTTCTGGGAGTTCTCCCGTGCGCTGTTTAAGAAGGCCGGCGAGAAGGGCCAGGGCCACCCGGAGTTCACTGAAAAGGAACTGATTGCCGTCGCTCGCGAGGCCGGTGTGCCGGACATGAAGCGCTTTGAAAAGGAACTTAAGGACGGCAAGTGGACCGAGGCGGTCGAGAAGGCCACCCAGTTCGGTTCCATGCTGGGCATTTCCGGTACTCCGGGCTTCCTCGTTGGTACTCAGTTCGTCTCAGGCGCACAGCCTCTTGACGTGTTCGAGGACAATATCGAGCTGGCTCTCATCCACGCTAAGCGCATGGAAGAAACTGGCAAGTAAGCTGCGCTGACTTGCTGCTAACTTATGCGGGCGAGTGCATGAAGCCGCCCGCTTAAGCTGCGCTAGCCCTGATTCCGGAAGTACTCCACAGTACGGGCAACGCCCTCCTGAATACTCATAGCCGGCTCCCAGCCGAGTACCTCACGCGCCCGCGTGGGATCCAACGCCGACCGCGCCACATCACCAGTGCGCGGCGGTGCAAACTCCGGGTTATCCTCGGCATCCGCAGCCTGCGCCACCAACGAGTGCAGCTGACGATCCGAAGTTTCGACACCGGTGCCAATGTTAAATCGCATTCCGCCACCGACCTCGCCGGATGCGCGGTAGAAAGCATCCACCACATCGTCGACATACACATAGTCGCGGGTATTTCCGCCGTCACCGAACACTTTGGTCGGCTCTCCCGCCAGCAATCGCTGGGCGAAAATAGCCACCACACCAGCCTCGCCGTGCGGATCCTGCCGCGGGCCGTACACATTCGCCGGCGCGATGTGCGAGCATTCGAGCCCGTAAAGATTGCGGAACATATTCAAGTACAGTTCGCCCGTCGCCTTTGAGGCGGCATAGGGGCTCATCGGATTGACCGGCACATTTTCCGTCACCGGAAGCTCCTCCGGCGTGCCGTAGATGGAACCGCCCGACGATGTAAACACAACCTTGCGGACACCGTGCTTTCGGGCCGCATCGGCAAGTTTGATTGTGCCAATGATGTTCAGCGTCGCATCTCGCACCGGGTCGGCCACGGAAATCCGCACATCAATCTGCGCTGCGAGGTGGAAAATAACCTCCGGGCCGCTTTGCTCGAGCAGCTCGTCCCAGTCCACCTCCAGCACATCGGCGGTTATGAACTCAAAATCGTCGTTAAGCGATGCCTGCTGGAGGTTTTCCAGCTTTCCGTGGGAGAGATCGTCCAACGCCGTGACCGCGTACCCTTCAGCCAGCAGCCGGTCAACTAGCGTCGAACCGATAAATCCGGCACCGCCCGTCACCAGCGCGCGCGGTTTCGCGCTTACCGACGATTCTGTCATCGCGGTGGCCGGTGATTCGTTCTTGTGCTTCTCCATAGGAAGAACTATAGGCGCTTAGTAAGGAAAACCGCTTATACGTGTACCAACCTCACATTGACGGGGTTGATTAATCTTCCGAGGAATGCGAGATTACTCAGCGCGCTGTGGCAGGTTGACAGTGGAATTGAAGAAAATAACCAAGCCCATCAGGATGGCGATGACCATACCGCCACCGAGCATGACCGGGTAGGTCATCCAGGAGATGGACTCGGAGAGCTTGGTCAGAATTGCTGGGAATGCGAAGCCGATGTAAGTCAGGCAGTAGAAGATACCGGTCAGCCCAGCCATGTCGCGCGGGCCGGCGATGCGCTGTACCTCGTTAAGGCCGGTAAACATGGCCAGGCCGTAGCCGGTGCCCAGCACCAGCGCTGCAATAAACGCCGTCACTGCGGTGGGGTTGGTGGACATCCATGCGGCCATTCCCATGCCGATAACCACAATGCCAATTGCGATCAGCGAACCGCGGGCGTTGTGTTCGGTCACAAAGCGTGGACCAATCTGCTGAATACCAAAACCACAGAGCAGCGCAAACAGTGTGACCATCGCGGAGTAGAACACTGGCTGGGAGACGTGGTCCTGAAGCAGAGAAGGAATGATTGCATAGGCAACACCGGCTGCACCGAAGACCCACGGCGCTCCCATCGCGGCGACGAGCAGGAAGCGACGGTTAGTTACCGAAGGGGTGTGTAGAGACTCCCAGACGCTTTCATGCGGAGCGTTGCTGCCGCCCAGGTGCGGCGACTGGCGGGTCTCCGGCACAGCCACAAGACCGAAGATTGTCGGGATAGAAATCAGGATGTGGATGATATAAGCCAACTGCCCCGGCAGCGGTGCGAACTGCGCCAACGTGCCGGCAATACCCGCACCCAGGCCAAAGCCCAAGGTCAACGCCATGGACTGACGCTTCGCGCCCGAGGTGGAAGTGGCCTTGGGGTCAAAGCGTGGATCGGAAAGCTCCTTTACCCACGAGCCGCCCACGGCCATGACAATGCCGACTGCCAAGCCCGAGATAAAACGACCAGTGAGGATGAGCGGGGCGATGGTCTCGCCCAGCGCGATGAGAGTCGAGCCCAGAATCGAGAGCACCGGCGCGGCGAGCATCACCGGCTTACGGCCGATACGGTCCGAGATTGGGCCAGAAATCAGCAGTGCCGGCGCGATGCCGAGAGCGTAGACCAGCAATAGAAGGTCAATGAACACCGGCGCCAGGTCAGCGTTTTCGCGGTACATCACCATCAGCGGTGTGAATTCATTGCCACCCCACGCGACGGCGAAAACTGCAATTGCGGCGAGCAGCCACAACGGCGTGCCTTTATTGGATTTGGCCCTGCCGTGAGGTACCTCATTTTCATTGCCGTTAGTTCCTGCGTGAGAAGACATGTCGTTTACTTTACGACGGTCCCCAGCGCCTTACGCACAATGGTGCAGATTTTAAGCCACCGGAGCTAACCACAAGAGGTGTGCCGAGATAGTTGAGCAGGCGGGGCGGGGCAACTGAGTCGGTTAGTGCTGTGGCGACTAGTGGAGTGGTGGCTAATGCGGTGGCGTGCCCAGTTTGGTCACCTCGGGTTGGTCTCGGCACAAATGCCCCTGAAACCTGGGGCTCACACCCCCGTCTCGGGGTGGCATGTTGCCGACCTTGCATCCCTGCCCCATCCGGGGGCAATGACCTTTTCGACACTACATCGTTATTGTTCCGTTACTTCTTTCGTATCTTGCGCCACTTTCGCCGCACTATTCACACAACTTCTGATTATATAATTACAAATTAGTTCAATGTGGGGGTAGCCGAACAGCCATAAAACGCAGATTTCCCCTATTTAAGACAGTCTCACGCACAAACGGCCATCAGCTCGCGCACATCAGGCCGGAAACGGCCCGTCGTTAAGCAGCATCCATTCCACACCCTTTACATACCCCCAATTCCACCTTTTTCAGACATCTAGAAAATGAATTCGGTCACAAACAAAGGAAATCTACCGCCATTCACCAACCCCCATTACCCCCGTTGCCTACTTTTTGTCGTCGCTCGCTGAAGTTCAAACGCTGGTCGCTACCGGTCTGGCTGTGTAAGAATTCGACACCGTCAAACAATCTGTCCATTCCCCAAACGCTGGCTGAGAAAAACCTGGGGCGATTTCTGCACGACCGCTGAAATCACCAAGGTCCTCGATGGCCGTGCGGACGGGTATGTAAAGAAAGTCTTGTTGTTTTATGACTACTTCGATCATCGCGAATGATCCCAAGCAGCGCCGCAAGGTGCTCACGGGAACTCTCGTGGGTACGACCATCGAGTTTTATGACTTCCTGATTTACGCTCAGGCCGCAGCTATCGTGCTCGCTCCGCACTTCATCGAGCCGGCTGCGAAGTCGAACCCACAGGTCGCTCAGGTGCTCGCCTGGGCAACCCTGGGTATTTCCTTCCTCTTCCGCCCGCTTGGCGCTATCGTCGCCGGCCATATCGGTGACCGCTACGGCCGCAAGATGATTCTGGTCTTCACCCTCATCGGCATGGGTGCGGCTACTTTCTGCATCGGCCTGCTACCGACCTATGAATCAATCGGCATCGCCGCACCTATCCTGCTGGTTCTCCTCCGTGTTTTCCAGGGTATTTCCGCTGGCGGTGAATGGGGCGGTGCAGCCCTGATGTCCGTGGAGTACGCACCGAAGGAAAAGCGCGGTCTCTACGGCGCATTCCCGCAGGCCGGTGTTCCGCTGGGTCTGACCCTCGCGACCGGCACCATGCTGATTGTTATGGCAATCGTCGGCGAGGAAGCCTACATGGACTGGGGCTGGCGTGTGCCGTTCCTGCTGTCCTTCATCTTGGTTCTGATCGGTTACATGATTCGCCGTTCCGTTGACGAGTCCCCGGTCTTCCAGGCTATGCAGACTGAGTCTGCCGAGCGTTCTGCTCCGCTGCCGGAGCTCTTCCGCAACCACTGGGGCAAGGTCATCCAGGGTGCTCTGATCTTCGCTGCTCAGCAGGCTACCGGTTACCTCGTGATCGCATTCTTCGGCGCTTACGCACAGAAGACACTGGGCTACCCCGCAACCGTCGCATGGACCGGTACTCTCGTCGCTGGTATTTGCTGGACCATCTTCATGTTCATCGCCGGTGCTTGGTCCGACCGCATCGGCCGCGCTAAGACCTTCATCATCGGCTACGTCGTGATTATGATTTGGGAGGCCGTCATGTGGAGCATCCTGGACCAGGGTCCGTTCCTGTACATCATGACCGTCGCAGTTCTCACCCTGCCACTGGCCCTGACCTTCGGCCCGCAGCCAGCCATGTACTCCGAGATGTTCCCGGCTGAGGTCCGCTACTCGGGCGCTTCCATCGCTTACGCCATCGGCGCCGTCCTCGGTGGCGCATTCGCTCCGATGATTGCCCAGATGATCATGGACGCCACCGGCAACCCGTTCTACATCTCCGTCTACCTGATGGCCATGGCTATCCCGGCACTGATTGCCCTGTTCCTGCTGCCGAAGGGTCTCGAAGACCGAGACCTGATCGAGCACCCGGAAACTAACCTCGACGAAGTTAAGTCGCGCGTCTAGTTCCCACAGCTAAGGGATCTGCCCCACCGAGGGTCTGATTACGCAAGCCGTCGTCAAGCATTGCACAACGCAGCATTTGCTTGACGACGGCTTTTGCGTTTCCACCTTCTTTTTCTCCCGATAACCCGCTTTCTCTTTCCTCGGTCCCGATTTCCTCATGAGTTTCTCAGTCGAAAGCGACTGACAAGCCCCAGATATCCCATTAACGTTGGGTTATGGCACAGAATTCTTCCAGCTCCACGCGAATCCCCCGCCGGCGCTCGACCGACGCTCCGAAGACACTCCCCTCCCGTCCGGAACCGGAAGTGGCACGCGCACTGCAAAAGGTCCTGGACGGCTATTTCCCCGAGGCGCGCGCTGATGTCCGCGCCCTTTTAGAAGACCCCACCCTGCGGCCCACCTCTGGGCTGACCGTGGAGGAGGCCAGGCAGCACACCACCGAGGCGTTGTCCAAGGTGCTTAAGACCGGCATGCCCTATGGTGCTTTCCGCACTGACCAGGGAGGCACAGGAGATACCGGCGGGACACTCTCCGGGATTGAAATGCTCGGCCACACCGACTTGTCGTTGATGGTGAAGTCCGGAGTGCAGTGGGGCCTTTTCGGCGGCGCTGTCAGCAATCTGGGGACTGAGCGTCACAGCGAGTTGGTGCGTGACCTCATTGAGCTGCGGGCTCTCGGCTGCTTTGCGATGACCGAACGCGGCCACGGCTCGGACGTGCAATCACTCGAAACCACGGCACATTACGACCCCGAGACGGAAGAATTCATCCTCAATTCGCCGACAGCTTCCTCTGAGAAATGGTTTTTGGGCAACGCCGCGCGCGATGGGCGCTGGGCTGCGGTTTTTTGCCAGCTCTACACACCAGGACAAGAAGAATCCCATGGTGTGCACTGCATTGTTGCCCGGATCCGCAATGATGACGGTTCGCCTGTCGACGGGGTTGCGATTGGCGACCACGGCACCAAAGGTGGCCTCTTGGGCGTGGACAACGGCACTCTCATGTTCGACCATTACCGCGTGCCGCGGGAGAACCTGCTTAACCGTTTCGCAGATGTCTCGGCCGCTGGCGAGTACAGCAGCGATATTGGCAGCCCCAATGCACGGTTTTTCACGATGCTCGGTGCCCTCGTGCGCGGCCGCGTGACAGTCGGTGCGGCCGCTGGTGCGGCAACCCGCACCGCACTGACCATCGGCACCAAGTACGCACACTTGCGGCGCCAATTTGCTCCCGACGATTCGCTGCCGGAAAAGAAACTCATTGAGCACCGCCAGCACCGAATCCGACTACTCCCCCGCATTGCGCGTTCGTACGGTCTGCAATTTGCCACCAACCTGCTGATCAAGCGGATTCACGACCTCGAAGCGGAAGGGCTGGACCGTGCGAATCTAACCCCGGAGCAGGCTCGCGATCTACGTGAAGCGGAGGCACATGCCGCCGCATTGAAGGTCGCCAACACCGCGCATGCCACCGATGCCATCCAGGAGATGCGTGAGGCCACCGGTGGAGCTGGCTACATGGCGGAGAACCTGTTGACCATTCTCAAAGAGGACTCTGACGTATTCACTACCTTTGAGGGCGACAACGTGGTGATGTTGCAGCTGGTCACCAAGGAACTTTTGGGTGGTTTTGCCCGGGAGGTACAGAGTTTTTCCAACCTGGAAATGGTGCGCTTCGGCCTCGACAATTTCAGTGGCATTTTGCGCCGTCGCACCGGTGCGGACGCCGTCGTTCAGAACCTCTTGGATGCGCTGACTGACGCTGATGAGTCCTCGCTCTTTGACCCCGCCAGCCAGATGCAATTGCTCATCGAGCGCGAGAATCGACTTCTCAAGTCCCTTGCTCGCAGGCTGCGCCCGGCGCGGAAACTGCCTGTGGAAAAGGCCGCGAAGCTGGTGGACAAGGTCCAGGACCACATGATTTCCTGCGCGTGGGCGCATATCGATCGCATGATTTTGGAAGCGTTCTTTGAAGCTGAATCCACACTCACAGATGAGCGCTCTCAAGAGGTGCTCGAGCAGGTTCGCGATGTGTTCTTCCTGTCGGTGGTCTGCGATAACGCCGGCTGGTTCTTGGAGCAGTCACTGCTCACCGGTACTCGCACCAAGGGCGCGCGGGCGGGCTTGGCCGATCTTGTTGATTCCCTTGGCCCCTGGTCTGAGGTGCTTGTCGACGCCTTCGGTGTCCCCAGCACCATGCTGGATATCCCCATGATGGAGCCTTACGACGCGATGACACCGAAAGCTAAGGCAAACCCGGCTAGTTAGCGTGTTGGCCGGTTGGCTGCTGTGGCGGTGACTGGTGTGAGGTAGCTACGGCCTGGATGCGCAGGTTGGCTACTGCGCCAAGAAACCTTCCAACCCAGCCACAGTGGCCTCTGCCAAGCGCTGACGGCCTTCGTTGGAGGTCAAGAGGGCAATGTCGCTGCTATCACGCATGTTGCCGTATTCGACCAGTGCCTTTGGTTTCGTCGATAGGT
The DNA here is from genome assembly GCF_001812845.1 of Corynebacterium sp. HMSC065H09. Taxonomy (NCBI): domain Bacteria; kingdom Bacillati; phylum Actinomycetota; class Actinomycetes; order Mycobacteriales; family Corynebacteriaceae; genus Corynebacterium; species Corynebacterium sp. HMSC065H09. The sequence continues at coordinate 2,664 of NZ_KV810606.1, read as the reverse complement.
TGAGTCCGGTGAGGTCAGCGCGCGGATTCAGCCCCTGGCTACCGAGGTAGTTGGATGGAGCAAAACCGGCTGCGACAAAAGCATCGCGCAGCGCGGTTGCCAGCGCGGTAGATCCCTGCTCGTCATTATTGGCGAGCGGCTGCGAAATCGCAGACACATGGAATCCGCGGTTGCCCTCTCCAGCACCATCTGCGTGAAGGCTCACCACGGCATCGGCGTTGGAGGCATTTTCCTTCTCTGCACGGGCATCGATGCAATCTGCACGACCGGTGTCATCGACGCGGCTGAGCAGCACCTGAGCACCGCGCTGTTCGAGCAGCTGCTTAATTTCCTGCGCCATCAGCCAATTGAACTCATGCTCCGGGAAGCCGTCATTGGAAGCGGTACCGGAGGTATTACATGGCTTCTGGCCACCGCGGCCGTCAGTGACCATCATGTCCGCTGGTGGTGGGGTGCCGGCGTGTCCCGGGTCGAGGTAGATGACCTTGCCGGCTACAGCGCTGGAGCCGTCGGCACGCGAAGTAGCGCGATTAGCTTGCTGTTGTTGTGCATCGCCAGAAGCGACTGCGTCGGGGTTAGCAGAATCAGACATTGCAGACTCCTCATTCGGCGGAGTGGGGTTCGGCATCTGCATAGCCTCTTCTTCAGCTGCCAACGACGTTTGCGTTTCTGTCGACGCAGCTTGCTGAGCGCTTCCTGCTTTGGAAGCCTCCGTGTCGATGGTGCAAGCTACAAGACCGGCTGGCAAAATTGCCGCAGCCACCAAAGCCACAGCTAGTCGTCTTGCTGATCGCTGCACTGCTAGTCCCTGGTGTCCGGGCTGCCGCATAGTGCGTTCTCCTAGTTTCCGCGTACCTGCTATGTGCTGAGTAACAGTAGCAAACACTCGATTGAGAGTCGCCGGCTCCGAGATTTCCTCCCCCTTCGTTTCGGGGAATCACCGCACGTCGGGACGTGTGCAGGATTTTTCAGGACTTATCACCGAGGGGTTTAGTGATTCCCCTTCGCCTGTGCTGCCAAACCCGTAAGCATTAAGTCCACAAGCTTTTCTTGCACACCGGGAAAGTACTGCTCGACCGCTGCAGAGTTAGGAAGGGGACGCGACACCACAGCGAGCCCAAGGTGGAAATCAAGCGGTGCAACGTCCTCCGGGCATAGCCCAGCTGCTTTTGCCTTATCCAGCAGTCGCGTATAGCTCTGACGCAACTCCGTCATTCGCTTTTCGATAATGCCATCAATCTTTTTCGCCTCGCTCCCCAAACTGGTATTGAGATCGCTGAATAATGCCTGGGCAAGTGCCGCAACACTTAATTTCGCGATCGCGTGGACTGCTTCGTGCCAAGCGCCGTCCGGATCGTCGTCAAACTGAGCTACGGCTGCCTCAGTAACCCTGTCGATATCAGCTGCAACACGAGCACTGACTGCGCCGAGAAGCTCAATCCTGCTGGGAAAGTGCCTGCTTGCCGTAGCTAAACCGACACCGGCCTCCCTGGCAATCGCACGCATGGATACACCGGCTCCTTGCTCTATCAAGAGTTTTCGCGCTGCTTCCACGATGGCATCACTGTTCATCACTGCATCTTGTCTCACACTCGCATCCTAACAAACGGAACACTATGCTCCACTTTGTAAGTGAAACACTCTGCTCCAGTTAGGAGATAGGCCATGTCAACAGCTACGACTGAGACGAAAAAAGCCTCACCCGCCCCCAAAGCAGTAGCCGTGATCTTCGGTATTCCGCTCGTCATCGGGCTCATGCTCTTCGCGTTCCTGGCACCGACATTTGCCTCCGGCCCGAACGATGTCCCCATTGCGCTGACTGCCCCCGCCCCAATATCCGAACAAATCACCCAAGCCATCGAACACAAAGCTGGCGACGATGCTCCTGATATCCAGGTGATGGACACCCCTGACGCCGTACGCGAGTCAATCCTCAATCGCGAAACTGTTGGCGGCATCGTCATCTCCCCGACGGGCGCTACCGCCTACACCGCTTCAGGCAACGGCGCACCTTACTCGCAGCTTATCGACGGCATTGCGACGACCCTCGAGTCTCAAAACATCCCTGTAGAGCGGGAGGATTTGGCTCCAACCACACAGGATGACCCACAAGCTTCCGGTGTCGCGCTCCTCGGCTTGCCGCTGGCTTTCGGCGGTATCATCTCGGCAGTTATAGCCACCTTCCTCTTCCGAGGTAAGAAGTGGACGAAATTGGGTGTCCTCGCTGGCATCGCAGTCTTCGGAGCCCTCGTGGCAACGTGGATGCTCCACTCTGTCTACGGCACGCTTTCGGGCAGCTTCGGCATGGAATGGCTGGCTATTTCTCTGGGAATCCTGGCTACCTCAATGCTTACCGCCGGGCTTGCGGCCATTATTGGCACTCCCGGTGTGGGCATCGGCGCCATTTTGACGATTTTCTTGGCGAACCCGCTCTCTGGACTGTCCACCGGCCCCTGGCTGCTTCCGGCCGGTTGGTCCACCCTTGGCCAGTGGATGCCCATTGGGGCGACTGGCTACCTAGTCAGGTCACTGTCATTTTTCGATGGCAACGGTGCTGGGGCAGCGTGGTGGGTTCTCATCGTCTGGGTTGCCGCTGGATTTGCTCTACTCATGTTTGATCGTTCCAAAAAATAGGGTTAAGTAAAGAAAAGTGTGTCCGCATGC
>NZ_KV810605.1:0-785 GCF_001812845.1 Corynebacterium sp. HMSC065H09 | reverse complement strand
CCGCATCGTGCGGGCCGGCGGTGATCAGCGCAGCGGCCTACGCAGCCGTGGCGATGGTTCTAGCAGGGATTTCTCGGAAGAACTCACGCCGAGTCAACAGGGCATAGATGACGTTGCAGCGGCTCCGGGCAAGCCGCATCACCGCGGCATTGTGCTTCTGTCCTTCAGTCCGTTTACGCAGGTAGTAGTCGCGCGATGCAGGATGGCAGTTCGACGCGATCCACGCCGATTGAAACATCGCGTTTTACAACTGTTTATTGCCGGCCCTGGTGGGAAACTCGCCGCGGACCGACGTACCCGACTGCCGGGTGGTCGGCGCGATGCCGGCGTAAGCGGCCAAGTGCGCGGCGTCGGCGAAGTCCTGGCAATCGCCGATGGACAACACGATGTTAGAGGCAGTCGTGATGCCTACGCCGGGCATCGACATCAAGACCTGGGCAAGAGGGAACGATTCAAGCATCTCCTCGACTTGTCCGGCAATCGTGTCGCGCTGTGCTTGAAGCGCTTTGATGTTCGCCGCCAGCTGGGGAATGACCAATTCTGCTGCCGCAGTGCCGGGTACCGTGACAGTTCGCTCGGCAAGGGCGGCGAAAAATGCGTCAACCAGGGCAGCAGGGGCCTTCTTGGCGCGGTTGCGCATCCACTTCAGGACCCGGCCTCGACCTGCGGCGGCCAGTTTTGTCGGACCTTCGTAGTGGATGAGCGAGTCCAGCACCAGCGTGCGGGAGAGAATCTCGCCTGCAAAGACGCGCTCGAGTACGGGGCGAATCTCTGTGAGCACGCTG
>NZ_KV810604.1:0-1560 GCF_001812845.1 Corynebacterium sp. HMSC065H09 | reverse complement strand
GAGTAGGTCGCCGCCGGCATAAAAAGTTTATTGTTGTGGGTCGTGGTAGCCAGTTCCCGTGTGGGGTGGGGTGCTGCGGCCCACTTTTTGTTACCCACGAGTAAACAACATTAACTAGCGTTTTAGTGCTGATAGTCTTTTCCGGCTTAGGACGGTTTGCCATTAGGTCGGTTTGATTGCGGCGGATATGCAAACCTTTAGTCGACCGGCAGCAAACCCACGAGCAAATCAGAATCAAATACGTCGGTCGTACAACGATTACTGGTGCATACCGGCAACTAGCCAAAGAGCCGATGCAGTACCTCTAGCCATTCCAATGAACGGCTCCGATCAACCATGTTGTTAGAGCCGGTCAAATTTGCTTTGTGTTCAAGACAGGGGTCGACGTGGTTGAGTCAATCAACTAGCAAGCAGCGAGTTTCTCCCATGTCCTTATCTTGGTACGAAACGTAGTGAGGGGGCAACAGTGTTGATATGTACCCACTTCCACACCGGTCATACTGACGGAGTGGAAGACGCCCACGCTCGCTGCCCAGACTCAAACAGCTCTGCTTCGGCCAGTCAGGGTACCAGTTGGATTACCTCGGCGAGTAGAACGTCGAACCGATTAATCAGATCTCGGGGTGGTATTAGCTCCCAGTGTTGGTAGAAAGACTCGTAAAAGCTACCTAGCTAATCGCATTTGAAACTAGGAGCTGCAGTCACCACCTCTTTGTCCGCTTGCTCTTTCCGCTCCCAGCTAAGCAGTAATTCCATCCAGTCCAATAGGTTCGCGATAGTCTGCCGGGGGCGTGCGGTCTATTCCCTCAATGAGCATTTGCCCACCATCATCGGGAACACCCTCGAACTTGCGGATGAATAGACACCCGCGCTTAGTGGTCTCTGATTCAATATCGCTTTCGGATTCATATGGTTTCACCTCACATTCTCGGTGGAGCACTCTATATCCGAGGTATTCATGCGTATGTTCAAGTGTTCTGGGGTTAGTTCCGCTTTTTACGACTCTGGGTTGATGAAATAGGCAAGGTAGCACTTGGTTTGCGCTTCCCGTGGTGTGGCTAGTCCAGAACTTGTGTATCCGCATAATTCTTTACCAATGCATCGTCCGCAAAGTGGCAAGTTCGACTTCCGTTTCTATGTTCACGAGTCTTGCGTATGAATGAGTCTTGTCTTGTAGAGAGTGTCGACTCCCTCAGTTGGAGTGTCGTGTTAAGAATCGTGGAACGTGGTGATGCTCGGACGGATTCCAGGACTGAGATAGGAACTAGATCCAGCACGCTTCACTTACTGCCTCGCGCGTGTTGTTGTTAGATTGCTTATGGCTGTTAATGTGCTGATGCGCGTTACAAAAGGCTCCGTGAACTGCGGGTTCGCTTTATGTGTGAAGTGTGTGTAATGTATCCGGGGTCAGCGCGACAGGGCGATGTGATTGCTTGTTGTGGTGATGTGGGGGAGAGTTTACTTTGTATTCACGGTCGGTTTGACTTGTGTTTGCAGTGAAGGTAGAGTCTTCTTCTGCTGCTCATGTGGTGGTTGCCCTGGTTTGGGGTGGTTGTCTTC
>NZ_KV810603.1:0-3955 GCF_001812845.1 Corynebacterium sp. HMSC065H09 | reverse complement strand
GGCATGCGGACACACTTTTCTTTACTTAACCCGCAGCTAAACCGCGCTAAAAATGAGAAAAACGCCCGCGGGCAGGGCGTAATGCCTATGAAAATAGGCCTAGAAATATAGGCGAAGCTGTCGCATTTCTTCGCTTCCATTTCACGTCACACCTGTCCGCGGGCGATCTCCGTGGCCGTGACACTTTGCAGTGCCCTCGGCGCATCAGGCAGGTATTCGGACTTTCTGGCGTGACCGACAATAAGGGGATGACGACTGCCGCAAGCTTCAATGCTTACGTGCAGATCCTTATTATCAATTTTCCTACTTTTCGCCGCTTCCCAAGGTTGAAATAACCTCAGTGCCGTTGGCGAATTTTGTTCCAGATTACCGCTGCGGGACAGTTCCGGAATTGCACCGGATTCCCTCTTGCGTTTGCTGTGCACCACCTTCGGACAACCACGTGGAGGACGTAGCATTGAAAGTGGAACTCAACAAAACCTGTTGCATGTATGACAATAGCGCACGATGCAAAATAAGCGAAGGTCTTTTTCGAAAATGTCCGCATTGGGGGTAAAACGCCGTTCATTACCCTCTGTTATTAACATTCACGCAGTTTGTTAGCGGAAAAATAGCTACCCCCTGCCTTGTATTTATTCGGCCGAGGCGGGGCTAATGACAGGATTTATCCTGGTATTTTCTTTACGTACTTGTAGAGAAACCTAGTTGTTTCCTAAGATTGTGTGACGGATGCCTTAATGCAGGTGTACCCGTTCGGAGGGTACTATCTACTTTGTACGGTTTACAGCCCCCGAAAGGGTCAGTGGCCGCTGAGCGGTAGTTGGCCATTTCGTAGGAGTGTAAGTCGGCGCGAAGTCACAGGCTGATGGTGCCTCTGTGGGTGCCAGTGAAGCAATTTGCCCGTTACGCAGGAGGACGCGAGATGGATCCCCACCGCATTCTGGACGACAATGAGGTTATTAAGTCGTCCTTGGTCGCCCTAAAGAATGCGACTGGTATTCCGGTCACAATGTATGCGGAAGTCACCGATAACTCTAAGATGCAGATCAACAACTGGGTTGGCCTGCGTACTCCGGCCCTGCAGAATCTGACTGTGGAATCGGGTGCGGGTGTCGGTGGTCGCGTGTTGGCCACGCGCCGCCCGGTGGGTGTCAGTGACTACCTGCGCGCCAAGGTTATTACCCATGAGTATGACGACAAGATTCGTGACGAAGGCCTGCACTCGCTGGTCGCCGTGCCGGTGATCGTTTCGCGTCTTGTCCGTGGCGTGCTCTACGGTGGCGTGCACTCCTCGGTGCGCCTGGGGGACAAGGTTCTTGAAGAGGTCACAATGACCGCCCGTTGCCTGGAGCAGGACCTCGCTGTCGTCGATGCCTGCCGCAACATGGATCGTTCTGGCAACGGTAAGGGCGGCCGCATCATGAATGGCGCTGAGTGGGAGCAGGTTCGTTCCACGCACTCCAAGCTGCGCATGCTCGCTAACCGTGTGGATGACGAGAAGCTGCGCCAGGAACTCGAGGTGCTCTGTGACCAGATGGTCACCCCGGTTCGCGTCAAGCAGACCACCAAGCTGTCGGCTCGTGAGCTCGATGTTCTCGCCTGTGTCGCCCTCGGTCACACCAACGTCGAGGCCGCAGAGGAAATGGGCATCGGTGCCGAGACGGTTAAGTCCTACCTCCGCTCCGTAATGCGCAAGCTGGGCGCCCATACTCGCTACGAGGCCGTCAACGCGGCCCGTCGCATCGGCGCACTGCCGTAAACCGCTTGACGACGGTTCCTTTGCGCCCAAACCCGCGGGTATTGGGGTAGTCAGTTCTGCTACTTGCTCCGCTACTTACCCCCTGCTTGCCGCTGGGCTTCGCGCTCACCACCGGGGATCCACTTAACGTCGTTTCCGTCATTGGCCACTCTCGAAAGAATAAACAACAGGTCAGACAGGCGATTGAGATACTTCGCCGGTAGGACTGAGGTGGTTTCGGGAAATTCGCGGCAGGCAGCCCATGCTGCACGCTCGGCTCGGCGAGTAATCACCCGAGCTGTGTGTAGCAGTGCTGCGGCTGGTGTGCCTCCCGGGAGGATGAAGGAATCCAGTTTCGGCAGTTGTTCATTGAATTGGTCGCACCAGTGCTCGAGTCGCTCGATGTAATCCGGCTCGATACGCAACGGCGGGTACTTCGGGTTTTCTTCAATAGGTGTTGCCAGGTCGGCTCCGGCATCAAATAGGTCATTCTGCACGTAGCGAATGACAGCCGAGATTTCGTCGTCAAGCGTGCCGAAACTGAGCGCCTGGCCGAGTGCGGCGTTGGCCTCCTCGCACGTGGCGTAGGCGATAAGGCGAGAATCATCCTTGGGAACGCGGCTGAAATCGGATAATCCAGTGGTGCCGTCGTCGCCGGTGCGAGTGTAAATGCGAGTTAGATGAACGCTCATAGCTTCAAGCCTAAGCGCGATATTGCGAAATGTGGTTGGCTGGGGGAGTGGGAAATGAGCGATTTCTGGTTAAAGGCGGAGCGACGCTAAATGGTCAGGTTCAGATTTCCGGGGCGAAGAACTCGGTTCTGAAACTGATGGGTGCGGCGCTTCTCGCCGAGGGCACGACAGTACTGACGAACTGCCCTGAAATTGACGACGTGCCATTGATGCAAAAGGTCCTCGAAGGGCTCGGCTGCTCCGTGACGCGCGAGGGCGACCGGATTGAAATCACGGTGCCCGAAGAACTCTCGCATCACGCCGATTTCGATGCCGTGCGCCAGTTCCGCGCTTCGGTCTGTGTGCTCGGGCCGCTGACGGCGCGTACCCGTAACGCGATTGTCGCACTGCCCGGTGGTGACGCTATTGGTTCCCGCCCGCTGGACATGCATCAGGCTGGCCTGGAGAAATTGGGAGCACGCACCTATATTCACCACGGTTGCGTGGTGGCTGAGGCGGGGCGACTCAAGGGGGCGAACATCAAGCTGGACTTCCCGTCCGTCGGCGCGACCGAGAATATTCTGACCGCGGCCGTACTAGCGGAAGGTACGACTGTGCTGGATAACGCCGCCCGTGAGCCCGAAATTGTCGACCTGTGCGAGATGCTCGTGGAGATGGGCGCCAAGATTTCGGGTGCGGGATCTAACACCATCACGGTTGAGGGCGTAGAGAAGCTGCACCCGACTGAGCACAAGGTTGTCGGCGACCGAATTATCGCAGGGACCTGGGCTTATGCTGCAGCGATGACCGGCGGCGATATTACGGTCGTTGGCATTAACCCTAAGTACCTGCACCTTCCTCTGGAAAAACTGAAGAACGCAGGCGCTCAGGTCGAGACCTACCCGCAGGGCTTCCGCGTGCGTATGGACAGGCGTCCGCAGGGTGTGAACTATCAAACGCTGCCATACCCAGGCTTTCCGACGGACATGCAGCCCATGGCCATTGCTCTGTCCGCGGTGTCCGAAGGGACGTCAGTGCTTACCGAGAACGTTTTTGAGTCGCGCTTCCGGTTTGTCGACGAGATGATTCGCCTCGGCACGGACGCGACTATCGATGGCCACCACGTGATGATTCGCGGAAAGGAAACGCTGAGTTCCGCACCTGTGTGGTCTTCGGACATTCGCGCCGGAGCGGGACTAGTGCTTGCTGGGCTGTGTACTGAAGAAGGTGACGTCACTGAGGTGCACGATGTCTATCACATCGACCGTGGCTACCCGGGCTTCGTAGAGACACTCAATTCTCTTGGCGCATCGGTTGAACGGGTTAGCTAGTGATTGTTGGCCTCTGGTCAATGGCTAACGGCTAAGCGCACGGTGCTAGTTAAACGCGCGGTGCGGAAAACCATCGCAAGTCTTCGGTTCTGGATGCTTCAGGACCGTAGGGAGTGATTCTCCAGTGGTGGCTTGTGGTGGTTTTCGCTATTTTACCTGGGGTTTTGTGTCTTTGGGTCGGGTGTGTGTAATGTATTCGGAGGTCAGCGTGGCCA
>NZ_KV810602.1:37709-104332 GCF_001812845.1 Corynebacterium sp. HMSC065H09 | reverse complement strand
CTCGAGTACGGGGCGAATCTCTGTGAGCACGCTGCGAAGGCGGTTTTTCGTTCGGGTGGCGTCTTTGGCGATGTCGTCGTGGAATCCGGCGAGCATCTTCAGCGCTGCTAGTATCTCGTCGTCGCGGTCGACTGCCCGCAGTGTGTGCGGCATGGTGCGGGCGGTGTCGGCGATGATGAATGCATCCCGGCGGACGGTTTTTGATCGTCCAGGGTAGAGATCGGCTGCTTTTCGCATGGCTAGGTCGGGGAGGTCTCCGACCGTGCAACCGCAGTCGCGGGCCACGGCGATGGGCAGGGCGCCGATCGTGTTGGGTTGATCGACGACCATGAAAACGCTGCCGTGGGCCTGCATGGACGAGAAGATTTCGCGCCGTGCGGCTTCGTCTTGGGGGCAGTGGATTGTCGTAAATTCTCTCGCCGGTGTTGGTCAGCGCGCAGGCATGGTGGTCGGTTTTGCCGACGTCGAGGCCGATGATGATGTCGGGTTTTGTGGACGGTTCCATGGTGGTGCCCTTCTGTTGCGGCTGGTCACAGGTGTCTTGGACATCCGTTGCAGGCACCCACGTTACGACGAGACCTCTGTTTGGTCCGTGTCCCTATTAGCTGTCAGCGGTTGTCCCCGGTGTCCGGTGGCAACACCCCCGGATTATGGAAATGTTCACGCAGATAAGCCATGCCGGGCCCGGTGACCGCGCCCCGTGAGGGGGCACCATCACGGTAACGGATCGAACGGCGTCCGTGAATTCGCACCTCAACAACGCCTGCAACTTAGACACTTTTTCACCGGCTCCTTGGGCGGGATTGGCTTACTTTTCTTGAAGTTTTAGACCTAAATCGGCACTCTTCAGAAGTTGTAACTAAACCGAACGTTCGTTACAGTTACTGGAATGACAGGTACCGACCACGCCGCTTCCACGAGGGCTAATCCGCCCACTTCAGTCACCCACAGGTGGATCTTCCTCGCTATCATCAGCGCCGGCCTACTACTCATCGGCATAGATAACTCGGTGCTCTACACTGCTCTGCCGGTTCTGCGCGAGCAGCTCCACACAACCGAGTTAGAGGGCCTGTGGATCATCAACGCCTACCCACTGGTAATCTCCGCACTCCTCCTCGGCACAGGCACCCTGGGCGACCGCATCGGTCACCGCAAGATGTTTCTTGTGGGCCTGACAATTTTTGGCTTCTCATCCCTGGCCGCGGCCTTTGCGCCGCACGCCTGGGCGCTGGTCATCGCCCGCGGCTGTCTAGGACTGGGCGCCGCGACCATGATGCCGGCGACCCTCGCACTGCTACGTGAGACCTTCCGCCACCCTCGTGAACTTGCCACAGCTATTGGCATTTGGTCTGCCACGGCAACACTGGGTGCCGCCGCTGGCCCCGTCGTTGGCGGTTTCCTATTGGAGCACTTCTGGTGGGGCTCAATCTTCCTTATCAACATCCCTGTAGTAATTTTCGCAATCATTGGCACGCTGATTTTTGCTCCGCCGAATCAGCCCAACCCAGCCAAGCGCTGGGATTTCCTCACCAGCCTCTACGCGATGCTGTCCATGCTGGGCCTGGTTTCGCTCATTAAGGAACTCGCTGGTCATCGCTCCTCCACCGTCATCGTCGCAGCTATCGCCTGCGGGCTAGTGGGCGCGGTACTGTTTCAGCGTCGTCAGGCACGTCTCACTGAACCCCTCATCGACTTCTCCGTCTTCCGTTCGCGGATGTTTTCCGGTGGCGTGCTGGCAGCCGCGCTTGCCATGTTTGTCCTGGCAGGCGCCGAATTGATGACGACGCAGCGCTTCCAGATTTCCGTCGGATACACACCACTCGACGCGGGCTTGCTAGTTGCCACCGCGGCACTGGCGTCCTTGCCAGTTGGTGTCATCGGCGGCATGGTGCTGCATCGAGTGGGTTTCCGCACACTCATCACCGGCGGATTCCTCCTCAACGCCATCGGCCTGGCAGGCATGTACTACGGTGTTTCCTCGGGCAATTTCCCGCTCATGATCGCAGGATTGATACTGCTCGGCGCGGGCGCAGGTTCTGTGATGTCGGTGTCGTCGACCGCGATTATCGGCTCAGCCCCGAGGTCAAAGGCCGGTATGGCGGCGGCGATGGAATCCGTGTCCTACGAATTTGGCACACTGATCACCGTCGCAATCACAGGCAGCCTCCTACCCATGTTCTACGCCTTGTTCACGCCTGTCGACGCCAGCATCTCACTCACCGATGCACTTCACACGCCAGCGCTTAACGACGGCGCCCGCGCCGGCCTCGACAGTTCCTACCTGGCCATTTTGATTATCCTGGCTGTCGTTGCTGTCATTGCAGCGATTGCGACTGCGGTGGCATTCCGCGGCAACCCGAAGGAGACTGAATATGCGCACGAGTAAGCGCACTGCCATCCTCGACACAATCGTTGAGATTATCGAGACAAGCGGTTTTTCCGAGGTCACCTACGAAAATGTTGCAACTCAATGCGGAATGAGTAAATCAGGATTGATTTACCACTTCCCCTCCCGTGAAGACATGATCCGCAGCGTCCATGAGCACATGGCGCAGTTATGGGAGGAGGAGCTTATCGAAGCCGCAGGAGGACCTGCGGAGGAGGTATCCCCCGCCAACCGCCTACGCGCAAACCTCCAGGTCTCGCTGGATACGGCAACGAGGGCCGAGCTACTCATGTCCATCGACTCTGCCGCCGACCCGGAGCTACGCGAGATTTGGACGCGCCTTTTGCGCCGGTGGAATCCGCCGGTAGAACGGATTGCCACCGACCAGGATGCCTGCATGGCCTACGTTGTCCAAATGATTTCCGATGGACTCTGGGCTAACGACTACCTCAATGGCAATCAGCTCACGAAAGCGCAGCGCAAGGCAATCGCCGAGGCTGCGGCAAAGCTGATTCCAGAGTCGATGGAGTAGCCAGCTCTAGACGCCCTTGCGCTGAACGTCCTTGAGCTCGGAGTCAGTGGCCAGGCCATAGTTGGCACCCTCATAGACAGCCTTTGCTCGACTCGTTCCGTCGAGCACATACTCGCTAAAGGACAGCACCATCGAGCCGAGCACATTCTTGGACGGATCATCCAGGTAGGTGCCGTGGTAGGAACCGGTGACTACCGCTTCCCAGGCGGGCCCTGCAGCATCGCGGTAACCACGTCGATCGGCATCAAAAGGAACGATGTCCTCGTGCTCAGCAATGGCCACCAGGCTCGGAATCTCCGGAGGGGTGGAGATCAGTCCAGCGTCGGAAGGCCCTGGGTTGATAGCAACCAGACCACGGGTGACCATATCGATGCCCGCAGCCTGGAAGGCCTTATCCATCCTGTTGTTCAGGAAGATTGCGGAGCCGCCACCTGCAGAGTGCCCGACCAGCATCGTCCGGGAGAAATCGATCTTGCCTGCAAGTGGCGTGGACTCGTCCTCATTGGCCGCTGCGGCCACGGAAGCTGCCAGCACCATCTGCGGCGCGAACCAGTTGGTGAAGTTGTAGCCAAGAGCCACGACATATCCGTGGCTTGCATAGAGTCGCGCTTGCGCGTCGTACATACCTGGCTCAGTACCAATGCCAGGGCTCAGAACCATCAGCGGCGCGGACTCCATGGAGTCGATATCCGCCGGGTAAATGAGCTGCGCGCCAACTGGGGAGGCGTTGGCCGATTCCGGCAACACGTCATAGCAGCCGGTGGTGCCGTGGAGACCGTGGAGGTCCCGCAGTACGCGGTTGTAGATGGTGTAGACGACACCGTCACATGGCATTGCTTCACGGGTTGCGGCAACTGGGTGGGAGCCCATCGCTCCGAACTCCTTGCGCAGGTGCCCCGCCTCTGGGGCGAACGGCTCGGTGATATGGCCACTTTCACCACCGGAGATGGCGCGGTTTACGCCACCCATGACATCCACCAGACCACCGCCAATTTTGTCCACGGTTTCCGAGTTCTGGTAGTCAACAGTGCTTTCACGTGCAGTGATGTCCGGCAGCTGACCAATGCGCGGTGCCGCCTGCGCTGGCACCTGCCCGCCGAGAACTACACCAGCTGCGAGCGAAAGAGCAACCACCTTCGAGAACTTACGCCCCTGCCCTTGACGGGATGCCGACACGGTCTTTCCGGCCGCCCTTAGTGAACCAATCATCGTTTTCCTTAACTCTTGCCAAGAACCTAGGAATACGAATTTACCTAATACGTAAATACATACGTAAAGAAAGAAATAGCCTCCCCCATCTTTCACCCCTCAAACAATCATTCAGAGCGCTGAAAATGTTCACTCTCGCCCAAAATTAACACCACCACCCCCATTTCCTACCCCCTTTCCACGAGTGCACAAATTCAGAAAACCCACCTCACCACCGTTACCCACATATTTTTATTACCTTTTTCCACAAACGCCTCCGCTGCCTCCCTACCAGCGCATACCTTATTGACACCAAGGACAAAGTGGCCACGCCCACACTCACTGTTAACCGACAACCGAGTGCGCATGGCCCTTAATAAAACCCCGAACAGAAAAGAACTCCCACAATGAGAATCGGCATCCCTTTAGAACCCGATCCCCAGCAAACAATTGTGGCTGCGACCCCGGAGACCGTCGGCAAACTCGTCAAGCTTGGCTACGAGGTCGCCGTGCAGGCTGACGCCGGCCTGGCTGCTAAGTTCACCGACGCGGACTACGAATCCGCCGGTGCCACCATTGTCGACGAGTCTGTCTGGCACAGCGATATCGTCGTAACGCTCGACACTCCGCCGGAGCAGTTCCGTGCACTGCTTAACGACGGTGCCATGCTGATCAGCCGACTTGCGCCAGGCCGAAACGAAGAACTGGTCGAAGAACTCGCGCAACGCAACATCACTGCCCTTGCTATGGACGCAGTTCCCCGCATTTCCAGGGCACAGTCGATGGACGTGCTGTCGTCGATGGCCAACATCGGCGGCTACCGCGCAGTAGTCGAAGCGGCTTCTGCATATGGTCGCCTTTTCACTGGTCAGGTGACTGCCGCAGGCAAGATGCCACCAGCTACCGTTTACGTCATCGGCGCTGGTGTCGGCGGACTTGCGGCGATCGGTACGGCCAACTCGATGGGCGCGATTGTCAAGGCAACAGACCTGCGCCCTGAAGCCGGTGAACAGGTCGAATCGATGGGTGCAGAGTTCATCCCGATTCCGGCCGCCACCGAGAAGTCCGAAGATGGCTACGCCAAGGAAATGACCAATGATCAGGCTGCCGCTGCCGCGAAGCTCTACTCCGAGCAGTCCGCGCAGGCTGACATTGTCATTACCACCGCGAATATCCCTGGCCGTCGCTCTCCACTGCTGCTGACTGCTGCCGATGTTGCAGCTATGAAGCCAGGCAGCGTCATCGTCGACATGGCTGCCGCCGGTGGCGGCAACTGCGAGATGACCGTTCCAGGCAAGACCATTGTCACTGACAACGGTGTGACCATCATCGGTTACACCGACCTTGCAGGACGTCTGCCCGCGCAGGCATCGTCGCTGTACGGCCAGAACATTTTCAACCTGTTCAAGCTGATCACGCCGGAAAAGGATGGCTCTCCAGTTCTCAATCTCGAGGACGAGATTATCCGTGGCATCACGGTGACAAAGGCTCGCTCACAAAATGGCGCCGGCGCTACCGGAGCTGAGATTCTCTGGCCACCACCGCCAATCAAGGTCGCTGTCACCCCTGCTGCCCCACTGCAGGAGCAGCAGGCTCACCAGGCCGCATTAGAAGAGAATGCGCCGGAGAAGGTTTCCTTCATGGGATCTGGCCTGGGCTCGAAGATTGCTCTGGGCCTGACGGCACTGCTGGCAATTGTGGTTATGCTCAGCGCACCGCACAGCGTGAGCGCCAACTTCATGGTTCTCACCTTGGCTATCGTGCTTGGCTTCTACGTAATCTCCGCGGTCACGCCGCGCCTACACACACCGCTGATGTCTGAGACCAACGCGATTTCCGGCATTGTTCTGGTGGGTGCGATTCTCCAGGTGGGAAGCTCCAACCTGCTGGTTTCCGGTCTCGCGTTCGCGGCCATCGTGGTTAGCTCCATCAATATCTTCGGCGGTTTCGCCGTCACCGACCGCATGCTTGGCATGTTTGTGAAAGAGGAGGCATAAAGTCTAATGGCTAGCATTGATACTGCTTCGCTTCTGGACTGGACCTACCGCCTGTCCAACGTCGGCTACATTGTCGCCGCCGTCCTGTTCCTCGCTGCCCTCTCGGGCCTGTCCAAGCCGGAGACCGCTCGCCGCGGTAACTCCTTCGGTATCGCCGGTATGGCTGTAGCCGTCGTCATTGCCATCTTCCAGGCACTCGTGACCGCAGACACCAAGCCGGATACTCACTTCTCGCCGCTGATTACCCTGATTCTCATCGTTGTCGCTATCGGCATCGGTGGTGTCATCGGTATCAGTCGCGCACGCCGCGTTGCCATGACTGGCATGCCGCAGCTGATTGCACTGTTCAATGGTCTGGTCGGACTCGGCGCTATCTTCATCGGCTTCAACTCCTACATCTTCGCCGAAGATGTAGCCCCCGATGCCCTGAAGTTCCACTTCGGTGAGGTCTACATTGGCGTCTTCATCGGCGCTGTGACCTTCACTGGCTCCATCGTCGCAGGCCTGAAGCTGTCTGAGAAGATCAAGGGCTCGCCGCTTCTGCTGCCGGGCCGCAACGCTCTGAACATTGCCATTCTGGTGGTCACTCTGGTTCTCCTGGCTGTCTTCATCGCAACCGGCACCGAGGGCGGCGCCATCGCATGGGCATGCATGGTTGCAGTGACTGCTTTGGGCCTGTTCTTGGGCTGGCACCTGGTCATCGCCATCGGTGGCGGCGACATGCCGGTTGTCGTGTCCATCATGAACTCGTACTCCGGCTGGGCCGCCGCTTTCACCGGTCTCATGCTTGGCAACCCGCTGCTCATCATCACTGGTGCGCTGGTTGGTTCCTCCGGCGCCTACCTGTCGTACATCATGTGTGAGGCCATGAACCGCTCCTTTGCCAACGTTATTCTGGGTGGCTTTGGCTCCGAGGCTTCGTCGGGAAGCGCCGTGGAAGGCTCCCACACCGAGGTCAGCCACGAGGACACCTCCGAGATTCTGCGTGACGCAGACAAGATCCTCATCGCTCCGGGCTACGGTATGGCTGTGGCACAGGCTCAGTACGCTGTTGCTGACCTAGTCCGTAACCTGCGTGAGGCCGGCAAGGAAGTGGTCTTCGGTATCCACCCAGTCGCTGGCCGCCTGCCGGGTCACATGAACGTGCTGCTGGCTGAGGCCAAGGTTCCCTACGACATCGTGCTGGAGCTGGACGAGGTCAACGATGACTTCGCTGATGTGGATGTCACCCTGGTCATCGGTGCAAATGACACCGTCAACCCGATGGCAGAGCAGCCGGGCTCCCCGATTGCGGGTATGCCGGTGCTGAAGGTGTGGGAATCTGAGCGCGTGATTGTTCTCAAGCGTTCGATGGGTTCGGGTTACTCGGGCGTGCAGAACCCGTTGTTCTTCAACGAAAACACCGACATGCTTATCGGCGATGCGAAGGCCAGCGTCGACTCTCTGAACCGCATCCTGGCGAGTTCGAAGGTCAACGCTTAAAACTTCAGGCAAGCAACGCCGTACAAATCGGAGCCTAGGCGATTAATTCCTAGGCTTCGCCACGGGCTGCATCACGAACCATCGTGATGTGCTCAATGCCGGCTTCTATGAAGGTCTCCCCGATCTCATGGAAGCCGGCTTTTGCGTACACAGCCTTCGCCTGCGTCTGGGCATGCAGAATCAGCCCCGTATCTGGGTGGTCAGCGATGACCTGCTGCAGCAGTTTCGAGGACAACCCCCTACCCCGGCTCGCAGCATCGACGACAACTCGGCCGATGGTGCGCGGGTAGCTCGTCGAGAACTCATCGAGCGTGTCAATTACACGCAAGTACGCAATAATCTTGCGGGAGTCATTGTCGTCGCGGATGAAATAGTGCTCTGCGGTATCTTCCAGGTCGCGCCAATCCATTTCCGGCTCTGTACAGGACTGCTCAAGATAGAACACATCGGTGCGCAGTGCCGAGATGGCATAAACATCCGTCGCGCTGAGTTGAGAAAAGGAGGCGTGTTCAATCATGGTGGCTGATTTTACTGCGAAGAACGGTGTGACGCTCATAGCTGGCAAACGTAGTGGCGCACCATCGCGCAGAATGAAGCCGCAGACCTATACCGCCCGCACCCGGCGGAATTGTACCTTCGCGCCGGGCACCAATTGCCCGGCCCTCGACAATGACGGCTCCGTCAACACACCAATGACCGGATATCCACCCGTCGCCGGATGATCAGGACCGAAAATAATCGGCTGCCCCGATGCGGGCACTTGTATCGCACCGGGGACCATTCCCTCGCTTGCCAACTCATGGGTGACCTGGCGCTCAAGAGTAGTCCCATTCAGCCGAAGTCCGACGCGGTTGGCCTCTTGCGTCACGGTCCATGTCTCGTGAAAGAAATCACTGACGCTTTCCCGCGTAAACCAGTCCGCCCGAGGGCCAGGAACAACATCTAAGCGCGCAGCCTCGCTCGACCAATGAGGCGCGGGATAAATTGCGATTGACGACCCCGTCGAATACTCCGGGTCGCCGACCTGCAAGACCTGACCGGCCTGCAAAGGCGCTGGGCCGAGCTTGCCGAGCGTATCGTATGACCGCGAGCCCAGCACTTCCGCGACATCGATGCCCCCTCGAATCGCGACGTACCCGCGAAGACCTGCATCGAAGGTACCAAGCCGCACAATTGCCTTCGCCCCGACCACAATTCGACTATTCATCGAGGTCTTGATGACCTTGCCATCCTGCTCGACAGTCACCTCACCGTGGGCTCCTGCGAAGGATATGATTGCTCCCTCCGCTACTTGGAACTCCAACCCGCCGACGACGCACTCAAGCACCGCCAGGCTTTCTTCGTTGACAACCATCCGGTTAGCAGCTGCCGCGGACTCGTGGTCGAACGCACCGGAAGTACTCACGCCCAGGCTGCCTTGCCCTGCACGGCCCAAATCCTGAATCGTCGTCAATATGCCGGGTCGAATAATCTCGATAGAATTCTTCATCTCTTCCGCCCCCTTTTTCTACGCCGCACTCACCGTAGAAGTCGCTTCAAATTGCACCTCAACCCCGGGCTCAAGCAGCGCCGGATTAGGCCGATTCAAGTCCCACATCTCCACATCTGTATGTCCCAAGAGCTGCCAGCCACCGGGCGAATCGATGGGATATACACCTGCGAATTGGCCCGCAAGTCCGACGGAGCCCTTGGGAACTCGAGTGCGCGGCGTCGTAAGGCGGGGAATATCAAGCGGCTCTGGCCACCCCTGACCGCTCCCGCGCACCATGTAATAAAAGCCCGGCGCGAATCCACCGAACGCGGCCGTCCAAGGGCGTTCGCAGTGCCAATCGATTAACGCTTGAGGGCTCATCCCAAGGCTTTGTGCCAAGGACTCAAGGTCCGCGCCGTCATAGTGAACGGGAATCGTCATTGTTTTTCGCTTGTCGACGGTCTGCCTCTGCGCATTGTTGCCCCGCAGCGCGGTTTCTACTGCGCCGAGGTAACGACGAGCCGGTCCGCGAAAGCGAAGAAGGAGCGTTTGGGCTGCAGGTACCCTGTCAACGAGTCCCTCAATCTCAGCCGCAGCAGAGTGTGCACGAAGTACCTTCGCCAACGGATTGGCCGATGATGAATAGTCGATAAGCAGCGCATTTGTTCCCATAGGGCGAATCTCGGCCATGGCGGTGCTGATCCTTTCTTTCTTGCGGGGTTGAAAAACTGCGGTTGATAAGACCGGTGTGCGAGTCCGCGCTATACGTGGGCAGCGACGGTGACTCCGGCGTCGACGAGCCCTTGGCGAATCATACGGGAGAGTTCGACCGCACCAGGGGTGTCTCCGTGCAAACAAATAGAGTCAGCCTGCACGGTCAACGGTGAACCGTCGTAGGCGACGATTGGTTCCCCGCTAGCCATTGCAATGACGCGTTTGACGACGGCATCGGGTTCTACAATGACCGACCCCTCGAGTACTCGGGACACCAGAGTTCCATCGGAGTTGTAAGCGCGATCTGCAAAAGCTTCCCTAATCACAGGGAGGTCCGCGTCGAGGCTGAGCCGTTCGATGACCGACCCCGGCTGCGCCATAATGGCAAGCTCATCTCCGCAGGTGGAGCGAGCGAGCAGGAGCGCCTCCACCACTGCAGCGGCCTGATTTTCATCCACTGCGATGCGGTTGTAGAGGGCACCGTGGGGCTTGACGTAGGAAACTTCGGTACCCACCGCCCGTGCACATGCCGAAAGTGCACCAATCTGGTAGACGGTTTCGGCTCGCAATTCTCGATGTGAGTAATCCATGCGTCGTCGTCCGAATCCGGCGAGATCGCGGTAGGCGACGTGCGCGCCGATGCGAATTCCGCGCACGGCAGCTGCCTCACAGGTCTCCATCATGACGCTAGCGTCACCCGCGTGATACCCGCAGGCAATATTGGCACTGGTCGCAATGTTCAGCAGAGCGATATCATCACCCATCTTCCACGAGCCGAACGCTTCCCCAAGGTCAGAGTTGAGATCGATAGTGGCGCCCATAAACGTCACCGCTCCTTCCAAGTAATAATGCTGGTCTTTGTACCGTTGTTATGTTGGTTCTCATCTGAGCTGTGCGAGAAACCGGGGGGGATTAGCCGAGCATTTCAAACACACCGCCGAATGAGCGCCACGCCAAGAACCAGGCGACTGCGACACCCAAGATTCCGATAGCCGCCAACCACTTCGGGTACTTGTAACCATTCATGAGATCCGCACGGAACAGCGCGATGTAAATCAGCACAGTAACGCCAATTGGAAGAACCAAACCATTGAAGGCTCCGGCGAAAACCAACAGCGTCGCTGGAGCCGTACCGATGACACCGAAGAGCAGCGTGGAGATTGCAATTAGGACAATGGTGATCGTGTTTTGAGTCTTGGCTCCAGCACCCGAGGAACGAGTCAGAAATGTTGCTGAGGTGTAGCTGGCACCCACAATCGACGAGATTCCCGCAGCCCACAGGACAACGCCAAAGAAGCGCATACCCCAATCTCCTGCCGCAGCTTGGAATGCCTCTGCAGCGGGGTTTCCATCCGTATTGAGGACCACGCCACCCGCAACCACTCCCAAGACAGCTAGGAAAAGGAGGAAACGCATGATGGCTGTGACGATGATGCTCGTAACAGATGAGCGAGTGGTCTGTGCGAGGTTCTCTACACCGCCGGCGCCAGCATCAAGCATGCGGTGAGCGCCAGCGTAAGTAATGTACCCGCCAACAGTGCCACCGACGAGCGTGATGATTGCCAACAAGTCAATCGTGTCGGGCATGACCGTGTTCTTCAGTGCTTCCCCTACTGGCGGGTTAGAACTGAACGCCACAATTCCAGTGACCAGAATCATCACGACACCGAGCACAACGAGTGCCTTGTCCAGCGCCATACCCGCCCGACGGGAGAGGAAGAAGCCAATGGCGAGGATTGCAGTAACAATGCCGCCAATCTTTGCGTCCACGCCCAACATCGCGTTCGCACCAAGTCCAGCACCGCCGACGTTGCCAATATTGAAGACCACACCACCGATGACAATGAGAATTGACATTAACCAGCCCAGCCCCGGAAGCACGGCGTTGCCGAGCTCCTGCGCGCGGCGTCCAGAGACAGCAATCACTCGCCACACGTTGAGCTGAATCGCGATATCAAGAAGCACCGAGATCACAATGGCAAAGGCGAAAGCCGCGCCAAGCTTGGCCGTAAAGGTTGCGGTCTGGGTGAGGAAGCCCGGCCCGATAGCACTGGTCGCCATCAGGAATACGGCGCCGAGGAGTGCCGTTCGCCGCGCCTTATGGGCAGATGTTGAAGCGTCCATAGCGTAAGGCCTTTCCCTACAAGTCTGACGATTCCCACGTTGAAGGATTCCCACGTTGAAGATCGCCTGCACAGAGATTGTTGAACAATGTCTCGTATGTTAATTGGTGATGGCCGCCACACAAAAGTGCTTTAGTAGTCTGTATTACATGACTACCCCCGGAAGCATCCTCGACGATCAGCCCCACACGTCCTCTGGGGAAAAACAACAAGACGTTTCAGTAGCGGATGTCACCGCAACTGTCCTGCGCCGAGAGATTCTCGCCGGAAAGCACTACAGTGGCGAGCAGCTCCGTGAAACCCAACTTGCTGCGCGACTGCAGGTCAGTCGCAACACCATCCGACAGGTCTACCGCAAGCTGGAATCTGAGGGGCTACTTACTCACATCCCTCATCACGGCGTGTTTATCGCTTCCTTCGACAAACAACGCATCCGCGAACTGTATGCCTTTCGCCATGTCGTCGAATGCGGAACACTGCGATCGCTAAGCAAGAGCCAGGCAAAGCTCCTCGGCGAAGAGATTCTTTCTATTTGTGGTTCACAGTCATCATTGAACCTTCCCGAACGGAATAATGCCTTTCACCTCGCCATCGTCAGAGCTTCCGGGTCCCCCGACCTGTTAGCCACCGCCGAATCAATTCAGGCCCAACTCCGTCTTTGCTTCCTCTCCTACCCCCAAAGCATCGAACTCCATGCCCGATACGCCGATCGCCACATCAGTATCGCCAAAGTTCTCATCGAGGACACCCCAAACCACGCCGCCGACCTCCTCAGCGCCTACCTCAATGAGTCGTTCAGTGCCGTCACCGCTGCCCTCCCGCTTGCCGACCGTTGATAATTAGCTGCTAGGACTAAAGTGATGGACATGGCAGCAAATTCAGGCAACGCATACGCAATGACCATTCCGGAGTTCGGCCCCGCTGACATTTTCACCAGGACACTTATCGATCATGCTCAGCCCGGTCCCGGCGAAATCCTGGTCAAAACCACAGCCATCGGCGCGAATCCGCTGGATTACAAGATGCGCGATGGCTCTTCCGGTCTGTGCGCAAAGTTCACCCCTCCCGCCGTCCTCGGACGCGAAGCCGCTGGCGAAGTCGTTGCCGTCGGCGAAGGTGTGGACAACTTCCACCCCGGCGACCGAGTCTTCGGCATGCGCGGCTTCGATGACTTCCGCGGCACCTACGCAACGCACAACGTCTTCCCCGCCGACGGTGTGGTTCGAACACCCGATTCGCTTGACGACGTAACCGCTGCGGGCCTTGCCCTAGTGGGAATCACGGCGACCGTGGCTGTCGATCAGCTAGCGAAGGTAAAAAGCGGTGACACCGTACTCATTCATGGTGCCGGCGGCGGCGTTGGCCAGCTGATGACGCAGCTGGCAGTTGCCCGTGGCGCAACTGTGTTGGCCAGTGCGTCGTCACGCCATCATGAAAAACTAGTGGGCTTTGGCGCGCAGCATCTTGATTACACAGCGGAAGATGTATTCGAGGTTGTGCGTCGACGGTTCCCCGAGGGCGTAGATGTTGTGCTCGATGGCGTGTACTTCGACACCTTCCTGCCCTCGCTGGATGTGTTGCCATCGGATGGTCGGATCGTGGCGCTACCTTCACTGGCCGATCTGGCACCGGCGAAGGAACGTGGCATTGAGGCGCACATTCCGGCTATTTCGAATGACACGACTATTTACGCCGACCTGGCCGACCGCGTGGTTGCCGGTGAGATTTCACTTCCTATCGGACTGACTAAGAATCTCACCGAGGTCGCGGAGGTCCACCGAGTATTGGAAGACGGGCACGCTGACGGCAAGATTGTGATGACCGTCGAGTAAACCAGGTGCGTTACTACAGCTCGCGACGAGCGTTCTGATACGTCTTCGTCAGCGAGCACCACAGCGCGTCGGCATCAGAGATGGCTTCCACCAGCTCCCGGTTGGTCATAGTTTCACGCTGCTCGCGCAGTCGGTTGTTTAGCTTCCGAGCACGAGAGAGCTCACCGCGTAGCTCGATGAGCTCCGGCGTAGCCTCACCGGAGGCAAATACATCTTTGTAGATGGTGCCGACACCCATTGTGGTGTTCACGTTGTCCCAGGCAGAGAGGATTGCGGTGAGCTGGTACTCGGTGTCCATGGCAATCTGTTGCAGCTCAGCGTGATTACGCTCGGCGAGCTCGTGCGCCTCAGCGCTGCGGCGCACACCGACCCACGCCTGGTATGCAATGAGAATCGCAAGCACCAAGCCCGCAACTGGCAATGCATATTGCAGAATCCACAGCGTGACACCGAAGAGCTGAACAATCAGGCCGAAGAAGAAAAATACGACAATGACCGTCGCGCACCCGTTGTCGGAGCCTGAGCGTTTACTCATCGCGGCGTCACCTCCGCCGCAGCATTCAAAATCGCATCGGCCCCCAGGTGGCTGGCGTAGCCAAGTCCAATGGCTGCTGCCAGAAGGAGTATTGCCAGCAGCGTATAGACGATTGCCTCTTTGACAGTGCTAGTAACCGCAATGCGCTGCTCTTCGTAGTCAACCAGGGCACGCATGTCTTTGGTCGAGGCATTCAATCGACGTTCGAGGTCAACCATGTGTTCCTGCTGCTCGGCGCGTGAGATAGCGATGGCATTCAACGGCACATCAACACTCTCGACACTGGCATATGCCTGCCGACGAGCACTCTTCACGCTGTCGAACGACACTGACGGTGCGGGTGGCACTTTCGTCGGCCCAGTGAGATTCCGCGACACCTTATAGTAAGAGCGCGCTGCGGCTCTCGTCAGTTGGTTGTTGGAGTCGCCTTGATTGCCCATAGTGCCGAGTCTGCCACATGAATTTTCTTTGGCTCGTTATCGCCCACCTCATCGATGATGGCGAAGACATGCATACCTGCATATGGTGCGGCTTCGGCTCGGAGCACGGTCCCCGGGCCTACCCCTGATGTAGCCAAATAGCGCAGCAATTCAGGATCGGAGTCGTTAATACGATCGACTACCACCATCGCGCCAGCTTCGATATCCGTCAGGTCAGTGCGCACTGCGCTGGCGATGGTACCGCTGGCGCTGGGAATTGGATCGCCATGCGGATCGCGCTCAGGGAATCCCAGCATTGCATCAATGCGACTAATGAAATCATCCGAGACCGCATGCTCAAGCTTTTCAGCTTCCTCGTGAACCTCATCCCAGGTGTATCCCAGAGTCGAGACCAAGAAGCTTTCAATAAGCCGGTGGCGACGCACCATGATCAGCGCAATATCCCGCCCACGGTCCGACAGGCTAATGCCCCGGTACGGCTCGTGGTTGACAAGTCCACGTGCAGCTAGCTTCTTCACAGCTTCGCTGGCGGTGGGCTTCTTTTCACCCATCCGCTCAGCGACGTCGCCTAGTGCCACTTTTTCACCGGTGCGCTCGTGCAAATCCCAAATGACCTTGAGGTAGTCCTGGGTCTTTGCTGGTAAATCCTCCACGTGCATTCTTTAAACTCTAGCGTTATTGCGTGTTGCCGCAATCTTGAGGGGGACATAGAAACAACCGGCGCACACGCCAATACAGCCACCAACTGACAAGTTCGCCGCCACCGCAATGAATAGCCCCACCAGGCCAATCGCGATACCCATCAATGGTGCTAACACGAATAGCAAACGGGTATCGTTCACTACCCCAACCAGCGCAGCTGCCGGGGCAGCCAACAGCGCGATGGATAAAATCGTGCCGACAGCCGGAATCAGCGCCACCAGAGTCAACACAATCAGCCCGCTGATGACCAACTGTGCTCTTCTCCTCGAATGCGCGACCCCGAAAGACTCCGGATCGAATGTGAAGTAAATCAGCTGGCGCCACCGAGCCACCAGCACCAACGCCACCAGCAGCAAGAGGCCACCGGACAGCACAATATCAATCTTGTTCACGTTAAGTACGCTGCCGACCAGGAAGCTTTCTACCTTCACCGGCAACGGGGCGAACCACTTGTTCAGGAAGTAGCCCAGTGCGAACCCAAATGTCAGCACAATTCCTGCCGCCGAGGACGTCGTTCCCACCTTTGACAGACCGAACAGTGCCCCAATCGGAATACACATCAGAAATGCTCCGATAAAGAGGAACACCGAAATCCACGAGTGGCTCAGGCCGAGCGCTGCCGCAATAACAACGCCCACAACCGCGCCGGGAAAAGTCGCATGTGTAATCGCTTCTGCGAAGAACACTTGTTTTCCCAGCACCGCGAGCACCCCAACTACTCCAGCCAGGGCTCCTACCAGTATCAGTTCGATAATGGGCAAAATCAGGATGCTAGACACGGTCTCCTCCCAGCACGACGCGCAGCCCCAGTGCCATGAAATACAGTCCCACCGAGGTCAGCGCGACGACTGCCTGAGGCGACACCGGCCCCAAAGGCACCAGTGCCAAACCAACGATTCCGCTGAGGCAGCCCACTGCAATCGCAATCGGCACCATCACATGAACTCGGCGAGTCAGCAGTCTCGCCGCCGCTCCCGGCACGACCAGATATCCGACTACCAGAAGCACGCCCACAGCGCTTGCCGACGACACCACGACCGCAGCAATCGCCGCGTTAATGGTGAGGTCGATGCCCCACACATTGACGCCTGCGGCTTTGGCACCGAAGCGATCAAAGGCAACAAACACCTGCCGGCGCCAGGTCACTGCGATAAGAACCAAGGCGATGGCACAGACAATCAGGGCGCTGGTGAGACGGGAGTCAGTGACTTCCAGCAGTCGCCCGAACATGAGCGCTTCCAGCTGTCCTGACTGGTCACCTTTCTTCAGCGAGAGAATCACACCGATGGAAAAGAAGCTGGTCAGTACAACTGCCACTCCGGCTTCCGACATGTGCGAGCGCGATACCAAGGTCAGTGCTACTGCCACTACCACCGCAAATGCTGCAGCCACCGGGATAATCATGTCGATGCCGCCGAATACGGCACCGGCCACAATTCCGGGAAAAATCGAATGCACCATGGCCTCGGCATTGAACTCGAGGCCACGCAGGTTCACGATGACACCGACCAGGCCAGAGACCGCCCCGAGGGCAATCAGCAGCACTAGTGGCCTGAACATGAAAGGCGCTACCCCAAGCTCATTCGCAAGCTCAGTCCACATAGGCTGGCACCAACTTCGAGGTCGCACCAAAAGCCGGCTGCTCCGCCACAATTAATGTGTTTTCGCAGGTCTCCTCAGCAAGAACAAGATCATGGGTGGCCGCGATAATTGCCGTGCCATTTTCCTTCAGTTCGTTGAGGAGATTCAGCAGCATCGCCCGATTTTCAGTGTCGAGGCCGTTGAACGGCTCGTCGAGAAGCACGAGTTGCGGACGTGCGACGATGGCACGCGCCAACAGAACGCGTTGCTGCTGACCACCGGAGAGGTTGCCGAAACGTTCACTGGTGCGGTCGGCAAGCCCGACTTTGGCTAGCGCTGCGTGGATGCGTTCTTTGCGGTGTCCAAGCGGTTGGAAGGGGCGCAGTTCGTGCAGCACCCCCATGGCGACGACATCGAACGCCGTGACCGGAAAAGTGCGATCGAGGTCTGCCGACTGCGGGACGTAGGACACAATCTTCGCGTTGTTGTGCATCTCACCAGCGAGAAGACGAGTCCCACCTAGGATTCCGCGCAGCACAGTCGTTTTTCCAGAGCCATTGGCGCCGATGAGTGCAAGCCCGGTACCCGGCGCGACATTGGCGGTGATGTGATTGACGATGGGTACCGCCGTGTAGCCGAATGAGGCATCGCGGAGCGTGACTATGGGGTCAGCAGACATGGGGTTAGCTAAGCGGTTACGGCTCACTTGATGCCCTCTGGCAGCGGCGCGACAGTTCCGTCCCATGCCGTCACAACCTGAGTGACGTTGTGGATGATGGAACCGATGTAGGTCTCGCCGGCACTGCCAGCCGGACCAAGGGAGTCGCCGTAGAGTGCGTCCTCACCAACGATGGCCTTGACACCTGCGGCCTTGGCGATCGCCTCAATTGATTTCGAGTTGTTCGAGTTCTCCGCAAACAGCGCGGTTGCACCCGAGTCCTTCACGGTCTTTGCCGCCTCGGCGATATGCGCGGCCGTGGCATCCTGCTGCTCGTTGAAATCAGACAGCGCTGCGCCGATGAAGTTGATATTGAACTCGTGGGAGAAGTATCCAAAGGCATCGTGGCTGGTAAACAGCACAGGGTCCGACACGGTGGCGATGGACTTATTTGCCCACTCATCCAGCTGATTCAGCTTCTCCTGGTAGGCCGCAACGTGGTCGGCGATGGTGGACTTCAGCTCATTGTCGCCACGTTCCTCAGCGACCTGTTCCAGGGCATAGCCGATATTGGCAACCTGGATCTTGGCGTTCTTCGGTGAGGTCCATACATGCGGATCGAAGCGGAATTCCGCCTCCTCACCGGGTTCTTCCGGCGGGAATGGCCATGGGGCGACATCAATCTTTTCCACCCCTCGGTCGATGGTGTAGTTACCATTCTTCGCCTTCTCTGGTGGCAGTGGCTTTGTTTTGTCCGTGTCCTTGGCTGCCTTCATGGCATCTACGTCACCTGCAGTGAGAACGCCACTGGTTACTGCCATCGTTCCGGAAAAGCCCGAGGACTCAATCGCCTGATCCAGGAAGTGCTCCAGGTCAACGCCGTTGACGAACAAGAGATCGGCGTTACCAGTCTTGGTCAGCTGCTCGTGGGTCATTTCCAGCTCATGTGCTGTTGCATTCGGCGCCAACAGGCAGGTCAAATCAACTGCATCGATGTCCAGTTGCTTCACGTAATCACAAATCTGCGTCGTGGAAGCCACGACGTTGATTGGGTTCTCGCCGCTGGCTCCCTCACTGCCATCGCCACACGCTGCAAGGCCGGCGCCCGCTAGCAAGATCGAAAGGCCCGCACACATGGACTTAGCTGATCGCGAAAGTTTTCCGGAAATTGTCATGTTGGTGTCCGCTCTTGATTATTTGTTATTGCTTTGCGACGGCTACGCTGACCGGCCGCTTCAGTAAATCTGGTCACCTTAGGGGCGGTTGGGGCGCACTTCGCCGTTCATCTATCACGTGTGAGAGTAAACCTAACGACAACTATTTTCAACCTATTGAACTTAAGTGTTTTTGGCGTTACATTTTTAAAGATAAACAGTGAACAGGATCTAACCGCAGGCGGTTTCACCACAGCGCTAACCTTCACACCACAACATCAGCCATGATGGAGGCATGGAAGCGAAGATTTATCACAACCCCCGCTGCTCAAAGTCCCGCCAGGCTCTCGCCGTACTGCGCGAAGCCGGAATCGAACCGGAAATCATCAAATACCTGGACACTCCCCCAACTAAGGCCGAGCTGCGCTCACTAATTAAGGCGGCCAGCCTGAATGTCATCGATGCTGTGCGTACGAAGGAAGCGGAGTTCAAGGAACTAGGGCTTTCCAGGGATTCCAGTGACGATGAACTCCTGGACGCAATGGTCGCGCACCCACGCCTGATTGAGCGCCCGTTTGTTGTCACTGACAAGGGGGTACGGATGGCGCGCCCCACCGAGGCTATTAACGACATTCTCTAACCAATGACATGCGTTAATCGCCTTTACACCAACCCCCTCCACAGGCCTCCAAGACCGGGAAGTTAACAACCCGTTAATAGGGGATAAAGTCGCTGTAAACTCACCGCTGAAACGATAAAGCTATCCGCCTGCCACCCTAGCCACCCACACAGGTTGCACCAGAGGCAACGGCGGCCTTCAGCGAAAGGACTCTCATCATGAGCAGTCAGAGGCTCGGCTGGCTCAGCGCCCCCGGCCCAGCAGCTCCCCTTCCCGAGGAAAAGATTGCCCCGACCTACCGGACCTGGCGGTTCAACGTCTTCATGGGCATCTTCATCGGCTACGCGGGCTTCTACCTCATCAGAAATAACATCCCCCTGGTGTCCGCTGTGCTGGAAAAGCACGACCTACTGGGTGCAGCCGGAATTGGCATCGTAGCCAATGCGGTTCTCTTCTCCTACGGCCTATCCAAGTTCTTCATGGCCATGCTCTCCGACAGGGCCAATGCCAGGTACTTCCTCCCGCTTGGCCTAGCACTGTCCGCGGTCGTAAACCTCTTTGTTGCGTTCGTCCCAGCGATCAGTGCCTCTGTTGCGATTTTCGCGACAGTCATGTTCATCAATGGCTGGTTCCAAGGCATGGGCTGGCCTCCTTCTGGACGCGTTGTCGTCCACTGGTTCTCGACATCCGAGCGCGGCACTTTGATGTCGATCTGGAACACTGCCCACAATGTCGGTGCCGCCGTCGGTGGTGCTCTGGCAGCCTGGGGCTTGCATTCGTTCGCCACTTCCGATGCCGACTGGACTCCCGCATTCTGGCTACCGGCGATTGTCGCGCTCGTGATTGCTGCCATCGCATTCCTGCTGATTCGAGACAACCCGCAATCCATGGGACTGCCTCCGGTAGAGGAATACCGTAACGACCCAGACAAGGTCGAAGGAACTAATGACGAGGCACAAGAACCCTGGTTCGCAATCGTCAAGAACCATGTTCTTACCAATCCGGTTATCGTCATGTTGGCGCTGGCCAATGTGTTCGTCTACGCACTTCGTTACGGCGTTCTCAACTGGATTCCGATTTACCTGACAAACGAATTGCACAAGACCAACGTCACGGGCGGAATCATCGGATTCATGCTCTACGAGGGCGCAGCAATTGTGGGCACCCTGCTGTGCGGATGGGTCTCCGACAAGGTCTTCAAGGGTTGGCGCTCAGGCGCCGGCATGCTCTTCCTGATCGGCACCGGCATCACCATTTTCGCATACTGGCAGCTACCCGCTACGGCACCATTGTGGATGTTCTATGTGCTCATCTCCCTGATCGGCGCACTCATTTACGGCCCAATCATGCTCATCGGACTGCAGGCCATCGACCTCTCGCCTAAGTATGTTGCGGGAACCGCAGCTGGTTTCACTGGATTGTTCGGATACCTTCTCGGCGCAACACTCGCCTCCACTGGTGTCGGTCTCTTGATCGACTTCGCAGGCTGGAATGTCACATTCGCAACCCTCATTGGAGTTGTCGCTATTGCGTTTGTCCTCATGATCTTCGTCGGCAAGTACGAGCGCGAAGTCATGCACAAGGCAGATGAAGCCCGCACCAAGACAGCTCAATAGCCACTCAATAGCCGTCAGTCACGGTGTTGCCAGTCGAATCCCGGATTCGCTCCGTGAGTCCAAAACGGTCGCAACGTCGCCAATTCATCGGTACACTCTATGCCGCAAACGAAAAAACGCGAATAGACATTAAAAATGGAAGGAGTCTTCACCATGGGACTTATGGACAAGGCCAAGGAAGCACTGAGCAACGAAGAGAACACCGACAAGGTTCTGGACAAGGCTGAGCAGCTGGGCAAGGACAAGCTCGGCGAGGACAAGGCCGACCAGATCAAGAAGGTTCGCGACATGGCAGACGAGCGCCTGGGCGACAAGAAGTAAGCTACAGAGCTTCTTCACCCCGCATTAGCACCCTGTTTTCACAAGGGAGCTGGTGCGGGGTTTTGCTGTTCTTAGGGGACCCCACAGCCCCACCGACACGCCTTTATTGACAATTATTTTCAAATTGTCCATCATTAACCAAGTGAAAACTATTGTCGATAGAGCTTCTCTTCCGCGCACTCGAAAACAAAAACTTCGAGCCCGGCTCTTCGGCTTTCTACTTTTCCTGGCCGTCCCCGCCACAATCCTCTTGGCGATCTCCATAGGCCCCGCGGGAACAGGTTTCAGCAACGGCATCGTCGCGCTGCTCACCCCGCTCATCAAGACGCTTTCCGACGACCTCCCGGCTCTCAACCACCTTCTGCCAGAGATATCCCCTGCCACGCAATCACTTGTCTGGAGCATCCGGCTGCCCCGTGTCCTCCTTGCTGGACTGGTCGGTGCCTCGCTCGCTGTCGCAGGTGCAACCATGCAGGCAGTTTTTCGCAATCCGCTGGCCGAACCCGGTGTTACCGGTGTCTCCTCCGGTGCAGCAGTGGTAGCCGTCATTCTCATCGTCACTGGCGTGGCCGCGAAAGCACCGTGGGTTCTTTCGGCTGGCGCATTCATAGGCGCGTTGCTGGCTGTCATATTTGTCCAAATCGTCGCCGGTCTCAATGGCGGCAGTGGAGCAACCCTGTTGCTCGTCGGTATTGCACTCAACGCGTTCCTCGGCGCAGTCATCTCCGCCACCATCGCGAACGCGCCACACAGCGATGACGCTCAACAGGCCATGTTCTGGCTCAACGGCGATTTAACTGCTTCGAATTGGCAGGACATTGCACTGGCAGTCGGCCCCATTACCGTCGGCACGGTTATCTTGATGATGCTCATTCCCGAACTCAACCTGTTCCTCCTCGGCGAAGAACAGGCCGCTGCCACTGGTATGCGCACAGTGTGGATCCGGCAACTGCTGCTCGCCCTGGCTGCGTTAGTCACGGCAGCGGGCGTCGCTGTCACTGGCGTTATTTCCTTTGTCGGATTGGTCGTCCCGCACCTGATTCGCCTTGCCATCGGCCCCGATCACCGCAGCCTGCTGCCCATTTCTATGTGCCTCGGCGCAGTGTTTCTCATTCTCGCCGACCTCGTCGCCCGCAGTCTCTTTTCCCCAGTTGCTCTGCAAACTGGCACAGTCACCGCGTTCCTTGGCGCACCGGCGCTACTCGCGTTGATTCTTCGGCAAGGTGGCCGCCAGTCATGAGTCAGCAGACACAAAACCTCAGCGACCACGTCACTAAGCCAGACGCCGATAGCACCGCGCTGCTGCGGGCTACCGACCTCAGTGTCGGTTACCGCAATCGGACCGTCGTAAGTGGCGTGAACCTCGCTATTCGACCTGGCGAGGTCCACGGCATCATCGGTTCCAATGGCACCGGAAAATCCTCCTTGCTCCGTGCTATGGCGGGCATTGTGACACCGAGTTCGGGGCAGGTTGAGCTCCTCGGTGCGCCGCTGACGAAGCTTCGTGCCCACGAACGCGCCACCCGGTTGGCGTACCTGCCGCAGCACACACCGGCCGATGCCGCTATTGACGTTCGAACTGTCGTGGCACTCGGCAGGTACGCGCACCACCGTCGGCGTGACCGTTTCCGCAGTTCACTGAACTCCACGGACCACGACATCGTCGCCTATGCCCTCGACCGCGTTGGTGTCACCGCACTCGCCGACCGTCCCATCACGGCTCTGTCCGGCGGGCAGCGGCAATTGGTGTTCATCGCAAAGCTATTGGCACAACAGGCCAAGGTCATGCTTTTCGACGAACCCACTGCGGCCTTGGACATCGGGTTTCAGCTGGAAATCCTCGAGCTCCTCGGCGAGCTTGCCGACGAGGGCCACGGTATCGGAGTCGTCCTTCATGACCTCAACCTCGCGGCCCGCAGCTGCCACCGGCTCAGTGTGATTCACAACGGCGGATTGGAAGTCACTGGTTCCGCCGAAGAAGTGCTGACGCCTCCCCGAATAGATGCGATTTATCGCATCTCCAGCGCTGTCGATACCGATCCACATACCGGTTCGGTGCGAGTGACGGCGTTGGCTCGGGCTCGCCCGGCTGACTGATTGCAGTTGGCTGTTTCAGACTGTCTGACTCACACTGTCTGATTCCAGCTAGCACCAACGCAACCGAAAACTCCCCAACAATCAAAACTCAACACTCAAGGAAGTACTTTCGTGTTTTCACCAACTTCTCCTATCTCTGCCTTGAAGCGAAACTCTAAAAAGGCCGTCACTCTGCCGTTGATTGCAGCACTCCCCCTCGCTGCGGTGGTCGCTTGTTCTTCCTCGGAGGAGACGGCGCAGCAGTCGTCGTCAAGCGAAACTTCGACAAACCAGCAGGCGCAGTGGCCGCGTACTGTGACCGTCGGTGACCACGACGTTACGGTGCAGAGTCAGCCGAAGCGCATCGTTGCACTGTCGACCGAGGTTGCGGATCTGGCGTTGGAACTGGTTGGGCCAGAGCGTGTCGTAGCCGTGACGAAGAATGCGCTCGATGAGAGCTCGGGTAATCAGGTTGAGCTGGCGCGTCAGGTGCCTA
Organism: Corynebacterium sp. HMSC065H09; assembly: GCF_001812845.1. Taxonomy (NCBI): domain Bacteria; kingdom Bacillati; phylum Actinomycetota; class Actinomycetes; order Mycobacteriales; family Corynebacteriaceae; genus Corynebacterium; species Corynebacterium sp. HMSC065H09. Next base: position 80,409 of record NZ_KV810602.1, on the reverse strand, counting down.
ACGCGATTGCCAACTCCACGAAGCCGGATCCGGAGCAGATTCTGTCCTATGAGCCGGACATGGTGTTGATGACCAGCCGCCATGATCAGGAGCAGTCGGCAAGTGAGCTGCTGGGTGCCAGCGATGTTCCGACCGCGGCGTTTGCCAGCAGTGATTTCGCCTCGCCGAAGGCGCTGGCAGAGTCGGTGACCAAACTCGGCAAGTTGCTCGGAGCCGAAGATAAGGCGGCCGAGATGGTTGCCAAGATTGAATCGGAAACCGAAGAGATTCTCTCGGAAATTGACTCCACAACTAAGCCAAAGACGCTGGTCCTGTTTGCCCGCGGTGGTCAGAAGATGATTATGGGCATGCAGTCGGCGACGACGAATCTCGTTGAGCTGGCCGGTGGCGAGCCGATTTCGCCAAAGGGTAAGCGCCCGGGTGCCGTTCCCGCTGATCCGGAAACAATTGTGCAGCTGAATCCGGATGTCATTTTGATTCAGGATTTCCACGGCCAGGGCAAGGCTCCATTCCAGGAGTTGCTGGATAATCCGGCGCTTGCCGACGTCGCTGCGGTCAAGAATGATCGAGTGCAACTAATTGATGCGAAGACGACCTCTGGCACCGCCGGAATGCACATGCCCGATGGACTGCGTGAGATCGCTGACGCACTGGCTAAATAGAAAATAGGTTTTCACGTCGCTATGTGGATTCATGAAGCACTGACTTCCCCACCCCGCCGAATGCACTGGGTTTTGTTATCCAGCTGGGGGCGCAGCTTTTTCTTCGCTCTCAGCGCCGTGTCTCTTGGATACACGCTCGATGCTCTCAGCAGTTTGTACGGCGGTGTCGCAGACACCAGTGGCGGCAACTGGTTTGGGCAGTGGGGACTTCATGAATCCCTGTCCGCTGCAATTGTGGCGGTCATTCTGGGAAGCCTCTGTGCTTATGTCACCGAGGCATTGCCACCACGGCTTGCTGGCGAGCAGGAAAAGCTGTGGCGCTCACATGTGGTTGGCAGTGTGCTGAAGCCGGAGTTTTCCGCTCCTGAACAAGCCCCGAAGCACGCGCATGGAAGAGGGCACGGCGCAGGGAAAGCTGGTCACGCACACCGAAGCGCGTCCAACACAGGCGAAGGCCTACTCTTCGATGCCGCGACCACAAGCGTCGAACAGACCGCGAATTACCGAGCGACATTTCTCGCTCCCACGTTGGCCTCGTTTAGTGCTCCACTGATCATTTTGGCGGTGTGGGCTTTGTGGGTGGATACGAAAACCGCCTTGTGGCTGGCACTATTTTTCATTTTCACGCCGTTGATCATTATTGGCGCTGGAAAGATTCTGCGGAAATCCAATGCGACGTATCGCCGAAAGCAAGCGAAGGCCACGCATGCCTACTTGGAGATGCTCGAAGGGCTGGGAACATTCAAAGTTCTTGGAGCAATTGATCGAGTCATGGCACGTTTTGCCAGCCAAACTCGCACTGCGATGTCTGAGCTCACCGCCCTGCTCGCCCGCAATCAGCTGATGATCATTGTCAACGACGCGGTTTTTGGCATTGCAATGTCGACTACAGCAATCGGCCTTGTCCTGCTGCGTTTGCAGGCAGATGCAATCAGCGTTGGCACAGCCCTCGCAGGTGTTTTCCTATCCGTTCTGCTCTATGAGCCCGTTAATCGCGTCGGCCGCACTTTCTACATCGGACTCGGCGGTCGCACGCATCGAAATGGAATTGTGGAGGTATTCGGCGAGCCTGCCGCTGAAGCGTTCACAGCCGGAACAGCGCATTCCACCAAAGCCACCGCACCGCACGCACCGGAGATTTCCCTCCGCGATCTGAGCGTTGACATCGGCGAAAAGCGCATTCTCTCCGATATTAACCTGACAATTCCAGCCGGCAGCAGAGTCGGCATCGTTGGCCCCAGCGGTTCCGGAAAGAGCACACTCCTGCGTGTACTCGCAGGCCTGCAGCCGCATTCCGGGGAAGTCTGCCTCGACGGCCACGCGCTTTCGACCCCGGAGTTGCTCGCCAACTCGCTGCTCATCTCCCAGCAGCCAGCCATTTTCGGCACCACCGTCGCGGACAATCTTCGCATCGCATGCCCGGACGCAACGGCCGTCGATATGCGAAAAGCACTTCGCGACGTGCACTTACTCACCGAAATCGAGCAGCGCCCTGGTGGTCTCGATTCGGAGGTCGGCGATCAGGGCAATTGGCTCTCAGGCGGGCAACGACGTCGCCTGGCCATTGCGCGTGGTCTGCTCGGCGCCGCTCCGATTGTGCTTCTCGACGAGCCGACAGCGGACATCGATCGTCGGACGGAAGGTCTCATCAAGGAGTCCTTGACCCGCCTTGCTGAAGGACGAACGAGCATCATGGTCGCTCACCGCATGGAAGCGCTATCGGACGTTGATCTGGTCATTGTCGTCGCCGAAGGCCGGGTCGTGGCTGCGGGCAAACCCGACCAACTGAGCACAAGCAATGAGTATTACGCACGAGCGCTGACCGAGGAGAGCTGACATGAACAACATCATCTGGTTGCTGCGCTTTTCCGCACAGGCTCGCGGAGCGCTCAGTGCATCTATCCTCGCACGCGTGGCTGGGCACATTCTGGGTGCATTGATGCTGGCTGTGCCCGCCTGGGCAATTGCCACAATTGCGCTGTCGAAGTGGGACGCAACCGACTCGTCGCAAAGCTTGAGCATGCAGTGGACGTGGGCGGTCATTGGCGTGGTTGCAGGGCTGGCGCTGTTGAAAGCGATTCTGCGGTATGTCGAGCAGTACCTCGGGCATCTGGCTGCGTTTCGGCTGCTCGGCGAGCTGCGGCTGTGGATCGTCGAGCGTCTTATCCCGCAGGCGCCCGCGGTAACCGATGGGCTGGGTACTGCCAGGATTCACACAATTGCGATTCGTGATGTTGACCGAGTGGAAGTCTTCTTCGCGCACACAATTGCGCCCGCGGTGACGGCCGTACTGATTCCGCTGATGGCGGTCGTGACAGCGGCATCGACTGCCGGAGCCCTGCCTGCGATTGCTCTGACGCTGACCTTCGCGGTTGGCTTTGTGATTGCGCTCGCAGGCTCTAAGAAGGCGACGACGGAGGCTTCCGCAACGAACTCCACACGCACGGACATTGCGCAGTACATTGCCGATACGCTGCGCCTTCGGGAGGAAATCCTCATCTACGGCGCAGCCGAGCAGCGGCTGCGGGGATTGCGTGAGCTCGATGAACAGCTTGCTCAGAAAATGCGTGCAGGCGGCAAGCGGGCTGGACTGCGCTCTGGCGCGACCGGACTTCGGATTTGGGGTGGCAGCATTGCCGTCTTTTGTGCTGGTATCCCGGCGCTTTCAGCCGACTACCGTATGCTCCCTGCTGTTTTGGTGACGACGTCCCTGGTGGCGGGAACTGCTTCATCAATGGATTCGATCGAGCGCCTGGCATCTTCTCTGCCAGCGGGACTCAATGCAGTCACTCGGATCAGGGAGCTGGCCGCGCAGCCGCCGACTGTGGAAGAGCCGAAGCAGCCGGAGTCGCTGGACCTGCACCACGCGCAGACCGCGAGGGCCAACTCCGGCGACTCAGTCCCTGCCCTCGAACTGAGCGATGTCAGCTACCGCTACCCTGGCGCCGATAACCCTGCACTGACCAAGATCAATCTGCGCATTGCCTCAGGCCAGTTCATCGGTGTGGTCGGCCCAACTGGTTCGGGCAAGTCCACACTCTCCCGGCTAATCCAGCGGCATGTCGATCCGGATGTCGGCGAGGTCATCATCAATGGCCACAATGCCCGTGACCTCGGCTCAACCAATGTCTGCCGAACGGTTGTTGTCGCAGATCAGAATCCCTTTCTCATGGAGGCCACCATCGCTGAGAATCTATGTCTCGGCGCGCCTGATGGCTGCGAGGTTCCCGAATCACTGATGCACTGGGCGCTCGAACTCGCCGCCATCAACCCTGCTGAGATGCCGTTGGACAGGCCCATTGGCCGCCGCGCGCAGCGGCTCAGCGGTGGTCAGCGTCAACGTCTGGCGCTGGCCCGCACCTACTTACGCGCGGTACTAGCCGACGGCACTAAGCCCAATGACCTCGCTGCACACCTCGCCGGAAAGATTGTTATTTTCGACGAAGCCACCAGCCACCAGGATCCACTGACGCAGGCTCGTATCGTGGACAATGCCCGCGCATGTGGAGCGACCTGCATCTTTATTGCGCACCGACTTCAGACACTGGCCGAGGCCGATGACATCCTGGTCATCGAAAACGGCCAGCTCATCGAACGCGGCACGTATGACAACCTCCTGAACGCAGACGGCGCATTTGCTCGACTTGCGCGCGCCGAGGTCTAGGCTCCTTCTAGCTCTCCGCGCAGGTCTTCCGCAGCACCACCACGGTGTCGACAACGTTCTTGCCATCGATTTGCTTGACGACGTCACGCTGCGCCACCACCGCTTCGAGACTCTGCGGCTCGTGCGCAAAGAAATCAGTGACCTCATCCGCGCTGTAGAGCAGCTCGGGGTCTCCCGGGCCGTGGACTTCGTTGTCCGGATGGTGTGAGACTGAGACAAAGTAGCCACCCGGAGTGAGAGCCTCAGCGACGGCTCGCCAGAGGTTCTCCCTGTCCCTGCGCGGCAGGTGAATAAATGCGGCGACTACCAGCTCAAAGCTTCCTGCTTCCGGCTGCCAGTCTGTTAAGTCTTGCTGGACCAGGTTCGCAGAGAGCCCTTCAGCTGCCAACGCGGCTCCAGTGTGTTCGAGCCCGACGCTGGAGAAATCCATGCTGGTGACATCCCAGCCCTGGCTGGCTAACCACACCGTGTGACGGCCACGGCCACAGCCTAGGTCGAGCGCACGTGAGGGGTCGGAGAAACCTTTCCGGATTACCTCAACATGCTGCGCGATTGTCGGATTCGGTTCGCCGCCAAAGAAAGAGGGCGAACCGTCACTTGCGGCCTCGCGATCTGCGGTGAATTTCCCATCCCAGAACGCTGCTGTCGACATGCTCACCAGGATAGACGGCACCGAGAGGCAATGCTGGACTACATGAGGTTCTGCGGAGGTTTGAAGTTCTACGGGGAGAGAATCTCCACCGGCAAACTGGCATCCTAGTGATCCTCGACGAGCTCGCGGAGCCGCGCGAAGATGGCCGCGCCGTCGTGGCGAATACCGTCATGCTGGAATGCATTGGTCACATGTGGCCGCAGGTCCCGGTAGCAGTTGGCTGTCTCCATGGAGTACTCGAACGGCACGAAAATATCGTCGAGGTAAACCGCGGCTGCCGAGGTTGGGGCGTCGGCAAGCAAGCGTGCGGAATCATACGGCGAGCTTTCCCAGGTGTGCTGCGCAAATGCTTCCGCCTTTTCCTTGAAAGGAACGAGCGCGGGGTCCTCGTCGAATTGCCAGGGGAAAACGTGCTCACCGGTGAGGTAGAACGGCTCGTCTCCTGCAGGATTGGCCTTTTCTTCAAAACCTGGGATTTCCTCGCGAATACGGTGAGCTGCCCAATTAGTTGTGGGCTGGTTTCCGACGCCACCATAAATGGATTCGTGAATCGCGGCGTATAGCGGACCGTCGGCGAAACTCACGCGGGATCCTACATCGGCCAGAAAATCGGTGCGCAATTGCTTTTCGCCATTGCGAATGTGGAATGGCTCTTCCAACAAATACGCCAGATTGTGGAATCCATCTCCGCGGCCTAATTCAATTCCGATGGTGCGGAATCGGCGAGAACTCAGTCGCTCACCGGTGGGGAGAGTTTCTGCAGATTGCTCGAGGTGCGCGCAGATTTCTCGAATTCGGTTTTCGACCCACGGATACTCGCGATAAAAACGCTCGTGACGGGTGCGCAGCTTCGCATACGTCGTGCGATAAAGGTCGTCAGCACCACGGTCCAGAACAGGTAAACCGCCTGTGAGATAAGCGTGCTCCACGGATTCCGGATAGCAGCTGAGATACGAAGTAATACAAAACCCGCCAAAAGACTGGCCATACAGCGACCATTTGGCAATGCCCAAATGCTTTCGCAATGCCTCCGCGTCTTCGACGATGTATTCCTGACGCAATTGGGCAAGCCGCTCGGCCGGAACATCTGCAATATTGGCCGCATCAATTCGATGCGAGCGCCCAGTGCCGCGCTGATCCAGCAGGATGACGCGGAATTCCTTCAGCGCCTCACCGATTACTCCGCTGGCACCTACCGGACGCGGTGCCGGAAATCCCGGGCCGCCCTGCAAATAGACAATTGCCGGCGCATCCTCATTTCCTGGCGCATAGATTTCCCTGGCGAAAAGCTCAAATGTCGCGGCATTCGCAGCTTCGGTAAAAGGATCCCAGGGCACCTCAACGGTGTGTTCCTTAATAATGTACCCAAAATGCCTGCTTGCAGTACTCGTCGATGCCATGTCTCTGCCGCTCCTCTAATCCCGCTGCTCGTATTTCTTCATCAGCTTTGCGACGAGTAAATCGGTCGCCTCATCGTCCGCAAGAATTTGATCCAACATCTCCCGGTATTCCCGCTGCCGCAGTGCCGTATCTTCTCCGTAGTCATCATAGGAATCACCGGATAGGTCCACACCGAAATCGGATTCGTCGCTGTCATCCTGCACTGTCTCCTGCTGCGCCGTCGGCATGTGCAGATCCGCTGGGAAGTCCGCATTGAACTCCTCCAGGAATTCCTCCGCGTTGGCCTCGGCGTCGGAACGCGACACTCCCCTATCAACCTCAGCCTGAATGCGACGCTGCAGCGCTTTTTCCATCTGTCGGTGACGCCAGCTGCGGAGGCGTGCGGGCTCGAAACGTCGACCAACCTCGCGGCTCTTGCCCTCTGCTCGACGTGCGAGGACCGCAATCTGCGCCGCGGTGTCGTTCAGTGGCGCCCACTCCGAGTGTGCCGACACTCGCCAATTACCCCAGTACCCCAGCAGCGAAAGCAGGATGCTGACGATAGGACCAATGACCATGGACACGGCCATAAATCCCAAATGGTGGCCTCCGATGACAATGACCGCGCAAGCCACGGCCGGGATGACCGTGGGCTGGTTGCCGCCGAAAACAGCGGGTACTCGCCCGGTCACAATGTCGCGGATCATGGAACCACCAGTGGCGGTGAAAACGCCCATCATGATGCACGGCAGAATGGGCAGACCATACGTGACGCCTTTGACCGTTCCCGTAGCTGCCCAGAGTCCCGAGACCACAGCGTCACCGTGGACCTGAACGTATTCCCAGGTCTTTCCTTTGAAATAGAAAAATCGCGCAATGAGCGCACCAGTAAACGCCAGGATTAGGTACTCCGGCTGGCTCATTGCGGCGACGGTGCCCTGGTTAATCAGAACATCGCGAATCATGCCGCCCCCCAGTGCGGAGAACAGCGCAATAAAGAAGAACCCGATGATGTCGTAGCCTCGTTGCCGGGCGATGGTGCCACCGATGATGCCCATGAGCAGGACACCACTGACATCGGACCACCGGTACATCGACTCGATGAGCGGATCTACTTCTGCGACGTTCATGATGTTCAAGCTTAGACGCTGCTATTTTTCAAGCATCAACGAAAGGTCGGGATACCCATGCAAAACGCTGACACCTTTGCTTCAGCACGCCCCAGCAGCAGGCTCATGCGCGGCATCGCAACTGCTTCCCGCGCACACGATGGGCACTACCGAAAGGGCTCTGGCCTTCCCTATATCAGCCATCCGATGTCAGTGATGTTGATTGCGGCGAGCGTGACTAACGACGAAGACGTGCTGTTGGCAGCCCTCTTCCACGACATTTTGGAAGACGTGCCGGAAAACTACTCACGTGCCGAGATGGAAGATGAGTTCGGGCCTCGCGTGGTTGAGATCGTCGAGGGCGTCACCAAAGACTCTTCCCTGCCCTCGTGGCAGGAGCGTGCCGATGCCTACCTGGAGCAGCTTTCTCATGGCAGCGAGGAGTCCCTCATCGTGGCCGCTGCGGATAAGTTCCACAATCTCAGCCAGACTCTGGAGGATTTAGACCGCGATGGTCACGCTCTGTGGGACCGCTTTCGGTCTACTCCGAGCCAGCAACTGTGGTGGTACACAAGCGTCCGCAACGTGATTGCCGAACGACTGCCCGACATGCCTTTGCTAGCGGACCTGAGCGTTCTTATTGAGCGCCTCGATTCCTGGGTACAAGAGGCGTAACCTGCGAGTCAACAATTAAACCGACAATTAATCCAGGAATACACGACAGGAGAATAATAGTGACTTCGGTTAATGCTTCGTCCACAGCCGAACTGCCCACCACCACTCAGCAATGGGTTTTAGCGTCTCGTCCGTCCGGCCTGCCAACTGACGAGAATTTCCGCCTCGAGACCGTCGATTTGCCTGAGCTTAACGACGGCGACATTTTGGTAGCCAACTCGGTCGCTACCGTTGATCCCTATATGCGCGGCCGCATGAACGACACCAAGTCGTACATCCCACCATTCCAGCTCGACCAGCCAATGACTGGCGGTGCTGTAGGCACCGTCCTTGCGTCCAAGTCGGATAAGTTCCAGGTTGGCGACGCTGTCCGCCACTCTTACGGCTGGCAGACCAACGCTGTTATTGCCGATTCCGAAGCAACTCCGGTTGACCTCAACGTTGCTCCAGCTGCTGCCTACCTGGGCATCCTTGGTCTTACTGGCCTTACTGCTTACGTTGGTCTGAGTGCCGTCGGAGAGATGAAGGAAGGCGACGTCGTCTTTATCTCTGGCGCTGCTGGCGCAGTTGGCTCGGCTGCTGGTCAGTTCGCCAAGCAGATGGGCGCTTCCCGCGTCATTGGCTCCGCCGGCTCGGACGAGAAGGTTAAGCGCCTGCTCGAACTCGGCTTTGATGCCGCTTTTAACTACAACGACGGCCCGGTTGCAGAGCAGCTAGCAAAGGCGGCACCAGAGGGCATTGACTTCTACTTCGACAACGTTGGTGGAGACCACCTGGAGGCAGCCATCGGCGCGATGCGCACCTTTGGCCGTGTCGCTATGTGTGGCGCAATCTCCCAGTACAACAACACCGGAGCTCCGACCGGACCACGCAACCTAGCTCTGGCCATTGGCAAGTGCATTACGTTGCGCGGCTTCGTATTGGGCAAGTACCTGCACCTGGCAGGTGAATTCCAGGAGCGAATGGCTCCGCTGGTCGTCAGCGGTAAGGTCGCTTACGATGTCACCACTCGCCACGGTATCGAGAACATGCCAGCTGCATTCCTCGAGCTGTTTAGCGGAGGCAACACCGGCAAGATGGTCGTAGAGTTCTAACGAACTAAAGAACTGCCCTGCGCGGAGCCGAGACTTCCTTCAGCCTGCTGGACATAGCGACACCAACCAGTCCCATCAGCGCCAGGAAGATTAGAGCCGCCGCAGGGCCGAAGCTAGCGATAACACCCGACAGCGCACCGACGATGAGCAGGACAACACCCATGATGGTGTTGGCCGCTCCGACGTACTCGGTGCGCTTGTCGCCTTCTGCCATGTCAACAACATAGGTCGAACGAGCCACACGAACACCGGCGTGAACGACGGACATTGCGAAGAAACCGAGTGGGAAAATCCAGGCATTGGCGCTGGTGGAAAGCCAGTGCGCACTTGCGACCAGCAGGAAAAGCACGATCGAGCCGACGAGCGAAGAGTAGGTCAGGACCTTCTTTGAGGATTTATCCGACCAGATTCCGGCGACTTTTCCACCAATCAGAGAAGCGAAACCCGCAGCGAGCATGAAGATGCCGACGTTTGCGTTCACTCCCCCGCCGCTACCGTCTGAAGCTTCCAGATCAGCACCCACCTGCGCACTCAAGGTCACGATGAACGACGTAGATAGTGCTGTGACCAGCAACAAGCTACGGACAATCACGAAGTCACGGAAGTTCTTATCCTCCGCAAATAGCCGCCAGGTGTCCTGCCACCAGGTTTTATTCGGCTCTTCCTTGTCATCTTCATTGGTGGGCTCGACAATTCCGCGGAAAATCAAAACCGCTGCCACCCATGACAGAGCTGCAGCAAAGATGAGCCCCGCCACGATCGGTTTGGTGACGTTATCGCGGATGATCCACAACACCGCACCAACAATAATTGCGGCGACACCGCCCAACATCGCAGCTCGGCCGCTGATCTGCCCGCGCTGCCCCTTCGGAATCGTGCGTCCTTGAACATCCTTGGAGGCCATCGAGCACAGTGCTCGGGCCGTCGCAAAGCCTGCAAGTGCGAGGATTACAGCAACACCGAGCGCGGTACCTTCCAGGAACAACGCCGCCAGACCAATCAGCGCTGCAGCGACCGCTTGCCCCAACGCCCCGGCAATCCAGACGGTCGTGCGGCGCGGGCGAGATTTCACCCACGGTGTCAGCGCAGCCTGCGGCAGCATAGAGCCGGACTCACGCACTGGCACAAGCATGGCGATGAAGAAGCCCGGCGCGCCAGCCGAATGCAGCAACCATGGCAACAACGTCTTTGCCGCGACGATTTGATCGCCAATATTCTGCAGGCCGTGCGCCCAAACATAGCGCTTGGCGTTGGTGCTGGCGTGTTTTTGCACCGACTCTGGGTTGTCCCCTACAGGTTTGTCAGCTACCGAGCTATCCGTCATACCTTTCACGCTACCTGTCCGCAGCAACGGCGCTGACGCACGCGACTGTCTGCTCAGGCCAGTCGAAGCACGAAACGCGCTTGCCCCTTCTGCCATTACACTCGCGGGAAGAACATCTAACATCTTCAACGAAAGTAGAAATATGCCCGCTGACCTTTATCGACGTCTCTCCAACCTCGATGGCAAGAGCTACGGTGCATACAAATCTCTTCGTGGCTCCCACGAGCTGCCAGACCTGGACGCGACGCTATTTATCGACAAGGTTCAATCCGACCCCTACGCCCCGGCATCGCGGGCACGCGTCCACATTCCGCTGTCCGTACTGGACTATCGCGGCGCCTCCCGGTCACAGCCCGGTAGGTTCAGCACGGCGGAGCTCGATTTGTTGAACCGCCGCCTCGTGCGCGCTTTGAAGAAGTATGGTCGCGGACTATTCATTGATTCTCCAGGTCAGCAGGTCTTGCGCCGAGCAGCTGTCGCTGAGCTCCGTGCGGATGCGCACGACGTCGATAAGCATGACGATGCCCTCCAGATCAGCCTAGAAATCCAACTGCCCGCCCGCGGCCGACGCATTCTCGGGCGTGAGGCGGCGCGCTTAATCTGTGAGGATCTGTTGGACGCGCTTGACGACGCCATCGTGAACGCACCCATCGATGCGCTCGAGGAAGCCGCGGAATTAGAGTATGACCAGCTCTTTTTACGCCGTGCGGTGGCGGACGCGGACCTGATTGGGTTTGTGGCAGACGGGTCGGTGTTGCCCCGTCAGGCGGGCAATAGCCAGCTGCCGAAGCCCGGTGCGACTGCGTTTACCTCGCCCGAATCGCTGCAGCACAGTTTTCAGCTGCCATCGGGTAAAACGGTGCACGGCATGGGCATTCCGCGGGGCGTGACGTTGATTGTCGGCGGTGGCTACCACGGCAAGTCCACATTGCTGTCCTCTCTGGTCACGGGTGTTTATAACCATGTTGCTGGCGATGGCCGCGAGTTTGTCGTCGCCGACGAGACTGCGGTTGCGCTGCGTGCCGAGGACGGCCGGGCCATCACTGGTGTGGATATCTCACCGTTTATCAACGGTCTTCCCTCCGGTGATGACACGACCCGGTTTTCCACGGCGAACGCATCGGGGTCGACCTCCCAAGCTGCGGGTCTGATGGAGGCGCTGGGTTCCGGTGCTCGAGTGCTGCTCATCGATGAAGACACCTCCGCGACCAACTTCATGATTCGTGATGAGCGTATGCGCCGACTCATCCCCGATGACCGGGAGCCGATTACTCCACTGGTCGCGCGGGTCCGCGAGCTCTGGGAGGACCATGGGATTTCCACAGTCATCGTCGCTGGTGGTTCTGGTGCATTCATCGATGTCGCAGACACTGTCATCGCTATGGATGCGTACACGCCTTACGACGTCACCGAGCGCGCCCGTGAACTTCGCGAATCTGCTACTCCTGCTGAGCCTTCACCTGCGTTCGCGCAGTTCGGCGAGCGTTTATTGCGGGCTGACTTCCCTGCCGGTGAGGGCCGTGGTAGGCATGGCGGTCGCGGACATGGCGGTCACGGCGGTGGTCGCGGTGGTCGTGGCCGCGGTGCGAAACCTCCCAAGCCACCGCGGGCTCGTGGCCTGGAGTTGATTCAGGTGGGCAAGGACAATCTTGACTTGCGCGCTGTCAGCCAATTGATGGATTCCTCCCAAACAGAAGCCATTGCCCGGATTCTGGGCGCCGTCGTAAAGCAGCTCGATGGACGTACTGACCTCACCGACCTAATCCGGCGCGAATACGACAACTTTTGTCATTCGCTGTTCGACGCGACAGCTGCGTCTACCAATTCTGGTCATTTAGCGGAGCCTCGTTTCCAGGAGGTTGTAGCCGCAATCAACAGGCTTCGGCTCTTGCGGTAGCGAGCCGAAGGTTAGCGGGCTGCGGAACGGCACACCTGCGGCTGCCGCAACTAACTTCTTCGACGGATTTCGGCGTCGGGTCTTGACCTTGACGCGACGTCAAACAGAAAGATGATTCCCGTGAGCAACAACGACAACGAGTACACCATCGGTGAAACGGCCGAACTCCTGGGCGTTACCACGCGCACGCTGCGGCACTGGGATACCGTTGGGCTTCTCAGCCCGCAGTATCGCACGTGGTCCGATTACCGCCTCTACACCGATGAGGACATCGACACCGCGCTGGAGATTCTGGTCTACCGCGCCGCTGGTGTGCCGTTGAAGACTATCGGGGATTTCATCCACGGCGATTCCTCCCCGATAAGTCGGAAAGATCGTTTGCTCGCACAGCGAACTGTTCTCACCGAGAAGATCGCTGCCCTGCACCACATGGTGCAGTCTCTGGACAAACTGATTGAGGAAGGACACACGATGGAAGCAAAGACGAAGGCTGAGCTTTTGGGCCGCGACTGGCAGAATCTAGAGGCCGAGGCTGAGGAGCGCTGGGGTGACACCACCGAGTGGGAGCAGTCCCAGCAGGCTCAGGAAAATATGACGGATAACGACTGGGCTGCTCTTGAGGCAGAGGCTAAGGATTTTGCCGATGCGCTTGCCGACGCTGCCGAGCGACACGTGGAGCCAGGTTCCGAAGAGGCGGCCGAGCTAGTTGACCGTCACTTGGCCTCTATTACCCGCTTCTACGAGGCTGGCCGAGAAAAGCAGATTCTGCTGGCTCGCATGTACGTCGCTGATTCCCGGTTTGACCGGTATTATCGCGGCAATGCTGGCTACCTGCTGGAATTGATTGAAGCTCAGGCCCGTAAGGAAGGGATTGACCCGGCTACTGCCGAGTGGCGGTAGGTGGCAGGTGGCAGGTGGCGGGTGACGCTAGTCGGCGGGCGGTAGCCGTTCATCCAGGCCTTTTCCCCCCCCCCGGGCCTGAATCCGCTTAGAATTGACTCATGAAGTTCTCTCGCTCTTTCGCCGCTGTCGCCATCGGTGCCGCTACTGTGCTGGGCGCTGTTACTGCCTCTCCGGCTGTCGCACAGGCTATTGGCTGCCCTTTTGCACCAGTGCACAAGTATGAAGAACACCGTTTCTCCGGTTCTTCAACTTCGGCAGATGCTTTCAAGGTTTGGTTTAACGGTGGTGTCTACATTGAACCAATCGTCGAAACGCTGGATTTGGTTGAGCTTCAGGTTAATGACACCCAGGTCGCTCACGCTGGCGACATCATCTACAAGGACGAAGACGGCAACTTCTGGGTGAAGTAGCCTACGCAGGAAAAACAGGGCTCAATTACAGGTCTAACCCCATGGCAGATTAACCTCATCTGAATAGGGCTATAGCGCTAAGCGTTGTGGAGTCACTGGTACTCTGTCTCGCACCTTTTGCAATTTCTGCCAAGAGCCCTCGTTTTCAGGAGTGTTCCACCATGGAAATCATCATCGTCGATTCTGAGGCCGAAGTCGCAAGCATCGCTTCGGACTACCTCGCGTACTACGCCAACAAAGGTGGAAACCTCGGTGTAGCAACAGGATCGACCCCGCTTGCGACGTATCGAGAACTGATTCGTCGTCATCGGGCTGGTGAAGTCACTTTCAAGGACTGCAGTTTCTTCGCACTCGACGAGTATGTGGGCCTGCCCATCGAGCATGAGCAGAGCTACTACCACGTGATTCACAACGAGTTTTCCAATCACGTGGATGTCGACCCGGCGCGTGTCCATATCCCCGATGGCCTCGCGGACGACATCGGCGCGGCCTGTGAGGGCTACGAGCGAAAGATCATCGAGGCCGGCGGCATTGACATTCAGCTGCTGGGCATCGGTACCAATGGACATGTCGGGTTTAACGAGCCCTCCAGCTCTTTAAGTTCTCTGACCCGCATTAAGACCCTCCACCCGCAGACCGTGCTGGATAACGCCCGCTTCTTCGACTCCGCCGAAGACGTGCCGTACCACGTGGTCACCCAGGGGCTTGGCACTATTTCACGTGCGGGGCACCTCCTGCTGCTGGCCACCGGCACCGCAAAGGCTCACGCTATTGCCGCCTCCATCGAGGGCCCGCTGAGCGCGTCGATGCCCGCGTCCGTGTTACAGCTGCACCCACGGGCCACGGTTGTGATTGATCAGGCCGCAGCCAGTGAGCTGAAGAACAAGGAATACTACGAGTTCACCTACGCCCATAAGCCGCAGTGGCAGAAGGATATGTGGAAGTAGGCCCCAGCCTCTTCCCCTGCCCGACCTCACTATTCCCCAGCCCACGCACACGACTAGTCGGCACTAGTCGTCATCATTATCCATCTCCAGCTCGGGGTCTTCGGCGCGCGCCTGCTCGTAGACTTCCTTCGCGGCCGTCAGATTAATGACACCGATGACTAGTCCCACGACGATATCCGGCCATGCGCTGAACCAGAAAATGGTGACCACTCCAGCGGCGAGAATGAGCAGGTTCGCCAGGACGTCGTTACGCGCAGCCAACCACGCGCCACGCATGAGCGCACTGTCAGCCTTGCGCAGGTTCATCAGCAAAATCGCGCAGACCAGGTTGATGACCATCGCGATAATTGCCGTCACCGACAGCGTTAGTGGCTCGGGCGGCTCACCGCTAATCATCTTCCAAATGGCGGTGCCAAACGCCGCAATCGCCGGAATCAGAATCAGCCCGGCAAGGCCGAAACTTGCTTTACGACGGCTCGCCAGCGACCAACCCAATGCGGTGAGAACCAGCAGGTTGATGAGGAAATCTTCAAGAAAGTCCGCAGCGTCAGCAAACAGGGCTGCGGAGCCAATAATTGAGGCGACAATTAATTCAATGAAGAATCCGAGAAGATTCAGGCCTGCTACCCACGCCACAATTTTGCGGGCGCGGTGATCCAAAGTCGATGAGGTAAACACGGCGAGCATCGTAACGCGCAGCGCGAGTACCATCGAAATCTATGACCCTCGCACAGAAGTTCCACTCAGAAATGAAGGTTCCCGGCGGCAAGTTAGTTGTCGCCGACTGTGAGACCACCGGTGACACGATTTCGTCGATAAGCATTTCGGGCGATTTTTTCCTCGAGCCCGACGAAGCCTACGACATCATTAATGACGCTCTCCTCGATGCGCCTGCCGGGGACAACACGGAGCGCCTACAGGCTCGCCTCGATGCGGCGCTGAAGGATTTTGAGGATCAGTCTGGCCGCGAGGTGCGGCTGCACGGTTTTGATACCCACGTCATTGCGCAGGTCGTTCGACGTGCACTGACACAGGCTGTCGACTTCACGGATCTGGAGTGGGAGGTGTTGCAGCCGGGTGTCCTGCCGACGGTGATGAATGTTGCTCTCGACGAGGTCCTCCTTGACCAAGTCAATTCCGGACAGCGCGGACCAACTCTGCGTTTCTGGGATTGGGATGATCGTGCCACCGTCATCGGTTCCTACCAGTCCTATGTCAATGAACTCGAACCCGAGGGCGTAGAGAAGCACGATGTGCAAGTGGTGCGTCGTCTCTCCGGCGGTGGCGCGATGTTCATGGAGGGTGGCAACTGCGTCACCTACTCGCTCTATGTGCCGGAGAAGTTGGTAGCAGGCCTCAGCTACGTTGAATCCTATGAATTCCTGGACCGCTGGGTCATCGCTGCGCTCGCGCAGCTCGGCGTCAATGCGTGGTACGTCCCCATCAATGACATCACCTCCGATGGCGGCAAGATTGGTGGTGCCGCACAGAAGCGCCGTGGTTCGACAGTGCTCCACCACGTCACCATGAGTTATGACATCGATGCCGACAAAATGATGGAAGTCCTGCGCATTGGCAAGGCCAAGATTGCCGATAAGGGCCTGCGCAGCGCGAAGAAGCGCGTCGATCCGCTCCGTCGCCAGACCGGTGCCAGCCGCGCGGAAGTCATTGACACGATGAAGCAGACATTCATCAACCGCTACGGCGCCACCGAGGCATCGCTTTCCGACGAGGACTTCGCTGCGGCGCAGCATCTTATTGACACCAAATACGGCACGGAGGGCTGGACTCACCGAGTCCCCTAAACGTCGCACTGCTTACTTGTATACGACAGCTGGTCGGGAAAAGGAGTTAACTAAAGGAGACAAGTAAACAAAGGAGAGTCGACGTGAGCGGCGAGCGTGCAATTGGGTCCTATCCTGCGAATATGCACCAAAACCTGGTGAAGGGTTCGGCGCGCGCCGTAACAACACCGCCGTGGTGGTCTCCCCGATATCGAAGGCACCGGAATTGTGATTCACGGGCGCCCACTACAGAGCTTGAACGGTGTCGGCGAATTCACCGAGACACTGGCCACAACGCCGCTACAGCCCCCGCGAGAGGTTCCAGCGCAGAACCGCAGGCCGGTCATGGTAGCGACCAAGCACTGACAGGGACGCAGTATTCAATGGGAAGGACTGGCCAAGTTCAATGGGCAGTTCCAACCAGGCCGTAGTGAGCGCACGCAGCGAGTGACCGTGGGCGAATAGAATCGCCTTGTCTTCACCCGATTCACGAACCCTTTTGACTACACGTTCAACGCGCTTGCGGACTTCTTCCGCGGTTTCGCCATTGGGCACACCGTGAGTCCAAATCTGCCAGTCGGGAACAGTCTTCTGCACTTCCTTCGAGGTAATCCCCTCGTAGTCGCCGTAGAACCATTCCGCGAGATCCTCTTCGACTTCGAAGTCGTGGAATCCTGCCAATCGAGCGGTCTCTTGGGCACGCTGGCGGGGTGATGCCAGCACTAGCCCAAAGTCCTTCGGATCCAGCCAGCCGTTCAGGGCCTCGGCTTCTTCCCGACCGTTGTCAGTCAGAGGAAGATCAGTTACCGATGTGTGCTGGCCAGTGCGCGACCACTCAGTTTCGCCGTGCCGCACGAGATATAAATCAGTCATAGTTCCAGCTTAGGCTTATCTGAAAGTGCGGTTAGCCGCGGCAGCCCTGCTAGCCCATCACGGGGTCACGGATCCGGCTACGAACGCTGCTTAAGTGTTTCCACTGCGCGGTCGGCAAGCTCCTCGCCAGCACCGTCATAAAGGTAGACGGCCATGTCGGCACCAACGTTGAGAAGCTGATCCTTAAACCTCTGCACCTTAGTGGTGGTAGCAACCACGGCTTCGGTGTCCTGCTTACGGATGTTCTGAATCATCGCGTAGGTCTCAGCGTGCTCAGACAGCGCCAACACGTACAGCGCTGGTTTCTTCTCCAACTCGATGTGGTGCCACAGCTCTGGGTCTGTCACATCACCCGAGATAACCTGGTAGCCCTGCTCACGCAGCTCTTCGATGCGATCCTCATCGAAGTCAACGCCGAAGACGTTCATGCCGTACTCATTAACCAACCTGCCGTAGACACCGACGCCGACGCGCCCCATACCCATGATGAGGGCATCAGCGTTATCAATAATGACCGTTGCCTCTTCTGGGACCAGGCGGTCCTCTGGGGTTTCTGGGACGAACTTCTGCAGGAAGCTGACCAGCTTGTCCTCATGCGGGACCATCAGCGAGCTGGCAATGAAGCTACCCGCCACGGCGACCGCCATGATCGAGGTCCACTCATCGGGCAGAATGTCCTGTTGCGTCGCCGCAGCCATGACAATGAGACCGAACTCCGAGTAGTTACTCAGCGTCAGGCCCGCCAACGCGCTAGTGCGCAGGGACAGTCCGGTGCGCTTGAGGATCCCGATGAAGATAGTGACCTTGAACACCAGGAACAGGACCATAATCGCGGCGATAACGTAGCCGCCAGCACTTGGCAGACCACCGAGGCCAATTTGGATAAAGAACGCGACCAGCAGCAGCTCGCGGATACTAATCAGAGCTTCCGACAGACGGTCAGAAATTGGGTGCGAGGACAGCAGAATACCGGCAACCAAGGAGCCCAGCGAGCCGGACAGCCCTGCCAGCTCGAAAGCCGAGTACGCGGCCACTGCGATGCCGATACCGGTGAGAACCAGCAGCTCAGTGCGGAACATGCGGTTGGGAAGACGCGCCGCCAGCGGACGGATGAAGAACAACAGTGGTAGAGCCAGCGCCCACAGCTCCGGGGTCTTACCCGACGATGCCACCAGCACACCAACCGCAATGATGTCCTGCAGAATGAGCACACCAATCGCGATGCGTCCGATGGCCGAAGCACCGCGGTTCTGCTCCTCCAAGTGGCTCATCACGAACACCGTCGACGAGAAGGAAGTCGCAATGCCGATGTAAATCAACGCAGTCACCGACAGCCCGGTGAGCTCACGCAGCGGCAAGAAACTGGCGATACCGAATAGCGCGGCAAAAACTACCGTGTTTAAAAATGCGTGGCCCAACCCCGAAAAGACCACTCGCGGCGCCACGATATCCTTCGGATTTAGCTTCAGACCAATCGTGAACAGCAAGGTGGTAACACCGAGCTCGGCCAGCGAATCAATGAACGGGATTTCCTCGAGCCCCATTGCATGAACGGCAAAACCGGCCCCGAGGAAACCAATCAGCGGCGGCAGCCGAAGCAACGAAGCACCGAGCCCGCCGATAATCGAAAACAGTATTGCTGTTAGGTATACGGATTCCACCCATCAAAGATAACGGCTGACACAACTGATAAATGCAGAGGTTGGCCATTAACCGTTCTTTGCCACCCGACTGGGGCTAGCGTCTTGGGAGCTAGCGTCGGTACGGAACCTCGCCCAATGCAATCGGCTGCGGGTACTCCGCCACCCACGCGACCGCCGCTGCCGTCAACGCATCAATGTCCGACTCACCGGCTTTGCGCTGCTTTACGACGGCCATTGCATCCTCGGCAGCTCCTACTGTCTCCAGCCAAAAGTCGGTCATCGCGACAAAGTCTTCGTCCCAGTTGACGTAGCCCATCTCCAGGGCCTCGTACCCGAGCCGGCCCACGATGCGAATAACCTCGCCCTGCACAGTCGCGGCTGCGCCACCACCCGGCACCAGGTAGTTCCAGAGGAATCGGAACTGACCATTGGTCGACTTACCTGCAGGGACAATGATGTCGCTGTGGCCGTCGTGAGGCGTAATCACGTCCGGACGTTCCGCACCGATGCGCTCGTAGAGGCGATCCATAACTGGCTGGTACTTGTCGCGTTGCTTCTCTGACATGCGGTTGTAGCGGCGACCGAACTTGGTGAACTCTTCGCGCACTTCGTCGTCGATTTCCGAACCAGCGTCCAGAAGCACCTCGATACTCTCTAGGACTCGACTGAGGGAATCGGTATCGGCAGCAGCAACCGCCTCTTTGAACGCTGTCCGGCCGTGACCGAGGCGGTTCTCGCGGTGAAGGTCAGCACCATTTTCCAACAGCAACGCAATCGCCTTGGGCTGATGGCTCTTCGCTGCCATGAAAAGCGGAGGATACTTACCGGCTTCGATGTCGGCACCGCATTCGAGCAGGATTTTCATCTTGTCGGTATCGCCCCGGCTTGCATGCTCTGCCAGCGCGGTCTTACCGAAGCGGTTCTCGGTGTTGACGTCGATCCCCTGGTCGATTAGCCAGCGCATGAG
This sequence comes from Corynebacterium sp. HMSC065H09, assembly GCF_001812845.1. Lineage (NCBI taxonomy): Bacteria > Bacillati > Actinomycetota > Actinomycetes > Mycobacteriales > Corynebacteriaceae > Corynebacterium > Corynebacterium sp. HMSC065H09. The sequence continues at coordinate 60,425 of NZ_KV810602.1, read as the reverse complement.
CTCTGGCGGGGTGCCACGGAGCGCCAGTGCAGTGTCCTTGCTGTAGCCAAAGACTGCGTCGAGAGCGCAAGTGTCATAGACGGCCTTCAGTGCATCCATGTCACCGGCTTCGAGCAGCTCTTCGAAGTTCTCGACCAGTTTCTTCCGCTTCCGTGGCATGCAGTTTCCCCTTTACTTACCGCCCTCGTCGGTGGACAGCGCAGCCACGAATGCCTCCTGTGGCACCGAGACCGAACCGATGTTCTTCATGCGCTTCTTACCGGCCTTCTGCTTCTCCAGCAGCTTGCGCTTACGGGAAATGTCACCGCCGTAACACTTAGCAAGGACGTCCTTGCGCAGTGCACGGATGTTTTCGCGGGCGATAATCTTCGAACCGATTGCAGCCTGAACCGGGACCTCGAACTGCTGGCGAGGAATCAGCTCGCGCAGCTTCTTGGTCATCTTGTTGCCGTACCACTGGGCGTTGTCGCGGTGGACGATAGCGGAGAAAGCATCGACTGCTTCGCCCTGCAGGAGGATATCCACCTTGACCAGATCCGCAAGCTGCTCGCCGGCATCTTCGTAGTTCAGCGAGGCATACCCCCTGGTACGGGACTTCAGCATGTCGAAGAAGTCGAAGATAATCTCGCCCAGTGGCATCTTGTAGCGCAGCTCCACGCGGTCTTCCGACAGGTAGTCCATACCGCCCATCTCACCGCGCTTCTGCTGACACAGCTCCATGGTGGGGCCAACGAATTCACTCGGCACAACGATGGTGCACTTGACCATCGGCTCGTAAATTTCGCGGAGCTTGCCCTCCGGCCAGTCACTCGGATTGTGAACAGTGACCTCGGTGCCGTCCTCAATGACAACGCGGTAGACAACGTTCGGAGCCGTCGAAATCAAATCCAGGTCGAACTCGCGCTCGAGGCGGGCACGGGTAATCTCCATGTGCAGCAAGCCCAAGAAGCCACCGCGGAAACCAAACCCGAGGGCAACCGAAGTCTCCGGTTCGAATGTCAACGAAGCGTCGTTAAGCTGGAGCTTTTCCAACGCATCACGCAGGTCAGGATAGTCCTGCTGAGAGATTGGGAACAGACCTGAGTAGACCATCGGCTTTGGCTCTGCGTAGCCCTCCAGCGGCTCCTCCGCCGGCGTTGCGTTCAGCGTGACGGTATCACCGACCTTGGACTGACGGACGTCCTTCACACCAGTGATGAGATAACCGACCTCGCCGACGCCAAGTCCCTTACACTTCTTCGGTTGCGGCGAAACAATGCCGATTTCCAACAGCTCGTGCTTGGTGCCGGTGGACATCATTTGAATGACTTCACGCGGCTTGAGCTGCCCATCAACAACACGGATGTACGTGACCACACCACGGTAGGTGTCGTAGACCGAGTCAAAAATCAGCGCACGAGCAGGCGCCTCCGGATCGCCGACCGGTGCCGGGACGAGCTCACAGACTCGGTCGAGCATCTCCGCAACGCCCTCACCGGTCTTGCCCGAAACACGCATGACATCTTCCGGCTCGCAACCGATAATGTGCGCGATTTCCTCCGCGTACTTATCCGGATCCGCGGCCGGCAGGTCAATTTTGTTCAGAACTGGGATGATCTCCAGGTCATTTTCCATGGCCAAGTACAGATTGGCCAGCGTCTGCGCTTCGATGCCCTGAGCGGCGTCGACAAGCAGAATCGCGCCTTCACACGCCTCTAGCGCACGCGAGACCTCGTAGGTGAAGTCAACGTGACCAGGCGTATCAATCAGGTGCAGGACAATCTCTTCCCCCGCGTGCTGACCTGTGCTCGGAACCCACGGCAGGCGCACGTTCTGGGCCTTAATAGTGATGCCGCGTTCGCGCTCAATATCCATATTGTCGAGGTACTGATCGCGCATGTCGCGCGCCTCCACAACACCCGAGAGCTGCAGAATTCGGTCCGCCAGGGTGGACTTACCGTGGTCAATGTGCGCAATAATGCAGAAATTTCGAATCCGTGAGGGGTCCGTAAAAGTCTGCTCCGCAAAATTCTTGGTCACGTTGGGTCTACTCCGAAAAATAAAGACGTTATGGGCATTGGGGCGCGGCGTTGGCCGACCCATATGCGCCGGCCTCGAAAACCGACCAGCCGGGCTTAAATACAATCACGCACAATCTTACCTATCGATTCCCTCCGCACTAAACCTCTAGACTTAGATTCCATGAGCTCCACTTCGTCCACCGATAAAAATGAACGCGAAAGCTGGCCACGCCGCCTGCGCAATCGCATCAGCGCGCGTCTTTTCGCCGGTACCGAGTGGTTCCGCGGCCCCGACACCCTCGATGAGGCACTGTTTAAGCTCAACACGCAACTTGGGCTCGCTCAGGACACCTCGCTTTCCGACGAGTCCAAGGAGGCTCTACTTCGACTGCGAGATTCGGTGACCATCGCGCGCCCAACCGCGGAGTTGGCCCGCACAATCGTCTACAGCCCCGACATGGATGGTCAGGCCGACCCCGGCGAAGTGGTATGGATTCCGCTGCAGCTCGAAGGTGAAAATGCTGCCCTGCGCGAGCGCGCTGTGGTCGTGGTTGGGCGCCATGACCAGTACCTATTGGGCATGCTGATTTCCACCCGCAGCGAGCACAGTGAGCACCCGGAGTGGCTGTTTATCGGCAGCGGGTTCTGGAATGAAGACCCCAAGCCATCGTGGGTTCGCATGGACCGTATCTTGCTCATCCCAGAATCGGGTATTCGCCGCGCAGGTGCGATGATGCCCCGTAGGCGCTTTGAGCTCATCGCCGCCCGACTTCGCGGAGATTACGGCTGGAATTAGGCAGTAGCTGGAGTTAGGCAGCGGCTGGTATTAGGCAGCGCTGTTTGCTAGAATTCTGCAAGTTGTTTACCGTTGCGTTCCTTTGCGGCGAGCGCGGGCAGGACCTTGGGTTCGCGTTTTCATCGTCGTATAAGCGCAGTGGGCGGTTTTAACTCGCTGGTTAATTAGTTTGACCAGCAGAGGTTCGACCCGAAATTTGCACTGTGATCAGGACTTTTCTTGGTGGCGGGCGGTAACAATTCCAACTACTACGGATACAAGAGGTATTCACGATGGCAAACATCAAGTCCCAGATCAAGCGCAACAAGACCAACGAGAAGGCTCGCCTGCGTAACCAGGCTATCCGCTCCGCAGTCCGCACTGAGATCCGCAAGTTCCAGGCTGCTGTTGAGGCTGGCGACAAGGCTGCTGCTGAGGCTCAGCTGCGCGTTGCTTCCCGCAAGCTGGACAAGGCTGTCACCAAGGGCGTCTTCCACCGCAACACTGCGGCTAACAAGAAGTCCGGTATGGCTAAGGCTTTCAACAAGCTGGAGGGCTAATTCCCTTTTGGCGCTGTGCCGTTCTTGTGGCGCTTGTGCCGTGAAATTAACCGCTTCCTGCTATTTTCCGATTTCATTTCGGATGTGGCGGGAGGCGGTTTTTTTTATTTAACCCCAACGCGAGTTAGTGACTGCGTTTATGGCTGGCGGCGGTGGGGCGATGCGAGTTACTGACTACGTTTATGACAAAAATGGCCCGAAAAATGGCTTGAAAGTGTCATAAACTCACACAGTTTCACATTTGCAGCCCTTTGAGCAGGGCCTGGGCCCCGCCTCCCACACTGTTGGTTGTTGATTTCCATCGCTTCGGTTCCAGCACACCGACATGCAGCCACCAACACACGGCCAGCGAATGCGGTTGCGACTCCGGTGGATTGACCGGAAAACGGGTTTGAATCAGGCCCAGACACGTATTCGCAGAACCGAGCCCCTATTCAAGCGCGATTTACATAACGTGACCTGCTGGAATGTCTTGAATCTGACAGACTTCTTGTCTATTAACCCTAAAATTGCTGCGCATTATCTGAGTATCCACGAGAATCGACTACGCCAGCACAATTTCTACAGGAAGGAACGTCATGCCGAAGACAACTTTCACAACGGTCGCGCATGCCCCAACCAACCTCGAAACCACGGTGACCTCTCGAGACATGAGCTTCACTTTGGACGAGCCTACTGACCTCGGGGGAACCAACGCGGGCATGAACCCGGTCGAGGCGCTGCTCGGAGCCCTCGGCGCCTGCAAGTGCATCGTTGTCCGCTCATTCGCCGCTGCCCACGGCATCAAGCTCAACGATGTCAAGGTTGAGTGCTCCGGTGTGCTCGATCCAGACGGTTTCATGGGGAAAAACCCGGAAGCAAAGATCGGTTTCTCCGAGATTCACACCCGCTTCCACATTGATGCAGACAACACGAGGGAGGAACTGGTCGCATTCCTCGGCTTTGTTGAATCCCACTGCCCGGTTCAGGACACGCTGTCTAACCCTGCGGCCTCGTCCTTCGAACTCGCATAGCGGAAAATCGCTGGTTTTCGCCACGGCCTCTCAAGGCTTAACGCCTATGGGACGAATGGGCCAGCTCCGCGATACGAAGCACCGACTGTTCCAGCGATAGTTCCGGCGTCGATGAGGCTCCCTTGGTGTCCGCATCCAGCTGTGCCGCAACAACCACAGCGCGAGCGACCGCCGGAGTTGACCAGGCCGAAGCCAACCGCTGAGTTTTCTCCAACTTCCACGGCGGCATGCCATAGCGGTGGGCATCCCTGCGAGCATTAACGCCACGTGCGCCGTGGAGCCGAGCTACATCACCGACCATTCCCGTGATTGCAGCCGACAGCAGTGCCGGTGCCATTCCCAGCTGCAAAGCACGGCGCATCTTCGCCAACGCTTCCCCACCCCGACCGCGCAGTGCGAGCTCGGCAATCTCAAAGCCCGAGACCTCCGCCGAAGCACCGTAGTAGGTGCGCACTGCTTCCGAGGTGACCTTGCCCGCGGTGTCTGCACAGAGCTGGGAAATAGCGGTGGCTAGTTCGCGGAGGTCTGAACCGACCGCATCCAGGACGGTATCGATGACGTCGCGACGCACCTTAACCCCGTGTGAGGCGAATTCTTCGCCAACAAAACCGGGCAAGTCGTTTCGCTTAAGCGGTTGAGCTTCGAAAAAGCGGACCCCCAACTTACGCAGGTCAGCGACCATCTTTTTCTGACGCCCCTCACCGCTGTGAAGGAGAATCAACGTGATGCCCGGCGCGGGATCCTTAACCGAATCCATCAACAGCTTGGCAGGCTCTTTGCCGGCGTCTTGGCAGTCGGTAACAACCACGATCCGGTCATCCCCAAACAATGAGGGGCTGAAGAGCTCCACCGCGTCAACAGTGGTCATGTCCCCTGCACGGATGGTGGTCACAGGCACCGAGCGTCCGCCCGGATCGGACTCCGTTGCTGCCTGCGCGCGGACGGCAGCGACAATGGCGAGGCGGGCGCGGTCTTTCAGCAGTTCCTCTTTGCCCACAATCAAATTCACGGGTGCGACGGCGCTCAATCCCGACCTCTTTTCCGCGTTGATTCCTGCGACTGTTGTTTCTAGCCTACGGGACAGCCCGGATTTCACCTTCCTCGCCAGACTTCGCCATTCGAATAGAGAGCTTGCGGCCCATCTCGCTGTGGGCACACCACAGGAATGTGCTCGGGTGTCATTACGGTTTCTCGCACGCGCGGACCACACTCGCGGGCGATAAACCACTGGGGTGAGCGGTGCGATTGGAGCGGTTGGCCGCTCACGGCTTCAGCGATATACGACGGGGATTCCACCACCACGGTTTCTGTCGTGGTGTTATCTGCGGCAGTATCCAGTACCTGGGTATGCCACGTCATTTGCTCGGTGAGTCCGAGCGCAATTCGGCACTGCCGGCTGAGCGGGGTCGGTGCAGGGTAACCAACCGATGCAACATGGTTGGCGGGTTCTCCGGCAGTACCCGCGTGAATGAGAACGATCTGGTTCTTCTCAGCGCAGGCTGCAAGCTTCCACCCCTGTGGGGCACGCGCAATGTCGAGGCCGAACACCCAAATAACGGCATAACTACCGGCTGCCAAGACAGCAGCGAAGGCCCCAGCGCGGAGCGCAAGACGGGGCCACGCCCAGAGCGCCGTCAAGCATGCGAACGTGAGCGTGCAGGAGATGACCAACGTGACCGTCCCAGTGGCGGGCGCGACGATTCCCGCAGCGAGGCGTGCGACCTGATGAATCCACCATGCGCACGGCGCGGCGCACCAGAGCAGCGCACTGACCAGCCAATTGAGATGCAGTGCGGCGGCAACGGCAGCGAGCGAACCAGCGATAGTAACCGGTGCGACGGCGGGCGCGGCGAGGAGATTGGCGAGCAGTGAGACGTGACTAATTTCGCCGATGAGAAGCGCCAATACGGGCATGGTGACCACGTGTGCGGCAATCGATACGGCGACGGCGCGGACTACTGGGGCGGGCCAGGTACCCATAACGGTGGTGGCGGACAGGCGTCTGGCAAGGGGCTCGGCAAGAAGGACTAACCCAGCGGTGGCTGCGACCGACAGGGCGAAGCCCACTGATACCGATAGGTCTGGTGCCAGGAGAATCAACCCAATAATGCCAGCCGATAGCGCCGCGATGGCTTGGCCAGCTCGTCCTACGAGAATCGCCAACAGCCCAATGCAACCGGTGACCACTGCGCGTAGCACTGACGGTTCTGTGCCCACAATTGCCACGAAGCCGTACAGGGCAAGTGCGGCGACTGCGACCCGCACCCGCGGCCCAGCCCACGAGAACACGGTTACAACAGCCCCGATAACAAGCGCAACGTTCGCTCCAGAGACTGCTGATAGATGTGAAAGCCCAGAGGCAGTCATCATGTCGCCGTCGTTGAGGCTAAAGCCGCGCTCATCGCCGATGGCCATGGCGGGAATCAGGCGGTCGGGACCAACGGGAAGATTCTGCGCCGAGTCAAAGAGCTGCTGGCGCACCTGAGCTGCCAGCCCCTGCGGTGGCGCGATGACCTCAATATCGCCGCGCAGATTCAGCTGGATACCACTAATGCAGGGTTTGCTGGCCACACGTATACCGGCTGTGGATTCAACTACGGCGTCTCTCGTGACCGCCAACAGTTGCTCGTCTCCGAAAACCGACACCTGCCCCGGAAGGCCCTCGATGCGGGCCTTCGCGCTGGCCCCGAACTCGGTAGCTTTCGGCTCGGTGACGAGGCGCAATTGCACTTTCGACATCCCGCCAATGTCGTCATAGAGCTCGTGGGCTCGGGCTTGCGCTATGCGGATTCGCGTGGCCACCGCAACACTGGCCACCGCCACAGCTGGCACCACGATAGTGACGATTGCTCGCCAGCCGGAGGTCACCGCACCTCTTCCCCATCGCCACGACCAACGCTGCCACGCCCACGGCAACACCACCGCAGTCACGATTGCGGTTGGTGCCACAACTATCGCCCATTCTGGGCGCATGATCACTGCCACCGCAGTCGCCCACGCCAACACCGCTGCTGGCACTAGCCGCACGTCGAGCCCAGCACGAGCGCGCAGGTCAGACGGTGGCGGCATCGCGCAGAGCCTCTACCTTAGCCGGGCCGATTCCCGGAACCTCCTCAAGTGCGTCGATACTCGCAAAAGGCCCGTTCTTTTCACGAAAGTCGATGATTTTGGTCGCCGTTGCGGGTCCAATTCCGGGCAATTCCTCCAGCTGCGTAGCAGTGGCGGTGTTGATGTTGATCTTTCCGTCAGAGCCACCCGGGCCAGCCCCGCCTGCAGCACCGGCGCCAGAACCGCCAGAAACATCGGAACCGCCCTCCGCCGTCCCTGCTGGCAGCGCCTCTGTCCCAACCACAATCTGTTGACCATCTACCAACGGTGCCGCCAGGTTCACGCTGGCAGGATTAGCCTCCGGCAAAAGCCCACCCGCACGCTCAATTGCCTCCACCACCCGCGCACCCACTGGCACCTCCACCACGCCTGGATTCACAACCAATCCCACCACCGACACAATCAACGGCCCCATCTGTGCCTGAGCGTTAGTCTCCTTTCCCGCACCGGCTGGCGTCTCCGCTGGGGTTTCGGTCGTCTCCGGTGTCGTCCCCGCGACAGCCGCGTCCTGCACCGCAGGCATCTCCACCTGCGGCGTCGACGGCCACACCACCGCAGCGATTACTCCCAAGGCCAACACCGCAATCACAATGCACGCAGCCATCGCCACCCGCGGCGTCACCACCGCCCGGCGCGTGGAAAAGTCCACCGCCATGCGCTTGTCTTGATCAATCGGTTCCAGATAGTCCGCCAGCCGATTCCGCAAATTCGTCACGATGCGCACACTAGCGCCCCGCCCCACATGCCACCTCGACGAAAGCACTCATCGAGGCGCCATCTGTGGATAAAAATTGGCCTGTGGGGGTTATCCACAGGCCACATCATCTTCGCAGTTCAGCAACTACTTCTTCTTCTCGTCGCCGTCATCATCACGCTTGTTGCTTGACGACGACTCCCGCGATTTCTCCCCTTCGGTGCCAAATACAGCTCCCTCGGGATCGGACTTATCGCGCAGCGCCAAATCAGAGATAGCCTTCGCCAGACGCTCAGCTTTATCCAGAGCTGCTTGGCGATTCTCACTCCACGTTGGCAATTTAGAAACCGCCGTGGTGAAAAGCGGAATTCCCTGTTCATTAGTCACGACTGTGCGATGGATTCGTTTATTGCGGTTGCGACTGGCAGCCGGATTCTCAACTACTTTCACCGCAGCCTGGTCGGTGATTGGCTCACCTGGGTCCGTGGTGCCAGCGTTTTCAGCCGAACCATCCGTGTCAGCAGAGTCACCGGAATCGACTAAGTTCCCGGAATCGTGTTCCACCGTGTCCGCAGCCTCAGCATCAACAGCAGGCGCGTCACTCTCCTCCACGCTGTGGAGCAGCGCAGTTACTCCCATCTCTGCTTCAAAATCCATGGCATCCGAATCAATCGAGCCACCGGAAACCATGCCAACTGCATAGGCTCCCTGCCCGACATGAGCAGCAAGCGACTCCGGCAAATCCAGGATTCTAAACCGGGTATCGTCGGGTAGCTCTTCGGCAAGCATGGCCTGGAGCTCGTGGACGTCGTCAAGCGCGTCGGAATGATGCAGCAATACCGCAGGCGGACGGTTCGCCGATGACGCAGACCGCACCATCTTCGTGGCAAAATCCACCATCCGCTGCTTGACCTTCGCTTCTGTGCGGCACTTGGCGACGAGTGCCAGTGAGCCATCTTTGATGCCGACGATGGGCTTGATAGCGAGAGCCGTAGAGAGCATCGCTTGGCCCGCGGAGATGCGACCACCACGGCGCAGCGAATCAAGCTTTGGTACAAACAACCAGAGTCGATAGCGCTGCAGTACATCACGGGCTACATCGGCCACCTCATCACGACTGGCCCCGGCCCTCGCTGCCTTAGCTGCCGCGATGGCAGCGGCACCGACTCCAGCCCCTACGGTGTCGGTGTCGATAACGGTCACGCGGTCCAGTGCACCAGCAGCGGTGACAGCGTTAGACCAGGTCGCGGACATTCCTTTGCCAAGATGCAGGGCAACAACGCCAGCGTCAGAACCATCCTTGTTGGAGCGTTCCAGCGCACGCGCATATGCGGCGCACAGCTTCAGCGGACTGACTGCCGACGTGGTGACGGCGTCTTCATTGATGTCATGGCCGATGGGAACCACGGTGATATCGAGCTTGCGGGCAACCTCGGGCATCAGGCACGCGGTGTCATCCACAACAATGCGAACGCGACCGTCACCGGGCATGGCGGCCTCCTGCGGAATCAGAAACCTGCGCCTCCCGCTCACGGACCTTTGCGTTAAAAGCATTCAGGTACCAGGAGGTCTCACCATTGACGCGCGTGCGCTGCTCCATTTCAACCCACGCAGTGTTGCCCAGGCCGTTGAACGTGCTGAAGTAGTCGCGCGGCATCTGCAGCAGAGCTGCGGTAGCGGCAGCAATGGCACCACCGTGGGACACGAGCACAAAGGTGTCCGACTCCCAAGCGGGGGCAGCCGCGAGGTCAGCAATCACCGCGAGCATTCGGTTGGAGACCTCAAAGCGGGTCTCGCCGCCCTTGGGTGCCCAGTTGAGGTTATGACGCCAGTGGTCACGCATACCGGGAAATGCGGAGTCAATCTCGTCGTAGGTGCGCTCTTGCCACTCACCGAGGTTGGTCTCACGCAGGCGCTTATCAAAACTCAACTCTGCGCCGGTGGCCTCAGCTAGCGCGCGGGCGGTGTCAGCTGCCCGGGTCAGGTCGGAGGACACGATTTTTGTGATTCGCGGTTCAGCCTCCGCCAGGTACTGCGCCGCAGTACGGGCTTGCTCGTGGCCAACGTCGGAAAGCTGCGTGTCCAGCTGTCCCTGAATGCGGCCGGTAGCGTTATACGACGTCTGCCCGTGCCGCAGCATAATCAGGCGACGTCGAGCGGCAACATGTGCCTCGCGTGAGCCCGCCACAGTTAAAACTCGTCCGTGTCCGGGTTTTCGGCAGCCAGCGGAATCTCGTCGATGGAACGAGCATTGCGGGCGGAATCTTCGCCGTCCTCGTTACTCGGCTGCTCGACGCCTTCGACCTCGATGCGTGGGCAATCGCGCCACAGTCGATCCAGGCCGTAGAAGTCGCGTTCTTCACTGCGGAAGACATGCACGACAATGTCGCCGTAATCCAGCAGCGCCCAACGTCCCTCACGGACACCTTCGCGGCGAACCGGCTTTGCGCCGAGGTCACGCAAATCGTCCTCAATTTCGTCGACGATTGCGGCAACCAGACGCTCATTGTCAGCACTGACCAGGACGAATGCGTCCGTAATCACCACTGGGCCAGAGACATCGAGAACAACGACGTCCTCACCCTTTTTGCTATCGGCGGCCTTAGCCGCGGCAGTTGCCAGCTCAATGGCGCGTGGTTGTGCAGTCACGAAAGACTTCAGCTCCTTGTGATTAAAAAATCGTGAAAAACAGCGTTTGTACTTGTAACTTACCGCCTCAGCGGGATTTTGCTAACTTTCAGTCGTCGGTATCGGACTTCGCATCCACCGATGCCGCATCCACCGGCGCCGTGTCCTCGGAGGTCGAGTTCACCGATGCGGGGCCCACAGAACCAACTGTGCCCTCAGCAGACTGGTACAGACCACGCTTAGCGATGTACTGGACCACGCCATCCGGCACCAAGTACCACACAGGGCGTCCTGCCTCCGCCCGCTTTCGACAGTCGGTGGAAGAAATAGCCATCGCGGGAATCTCGATGAGGTGTAACCGCGAGGCGTCGATTCCCTCCAGGTCCTCTGCACGCAGGTGAACTCCTGGGCGAGTGACGCCGACGAACGTTGCTGCGTCAAACATCTCCTCCCAGTCTCGCCACGTCATAATCTTCTGCAGCGCATCGGCACCGGTAATGAAGAACAAATCCGCGTCGGGATAGATGACCTTCAAATCTCGCAGCGTATCGACGGTATAGGTCGCACCCGGCCGGTCAATATCAACCCGCGAGACCGAAAACTGCGGGTTTGACGCAGTGGCAATGACCGTCATCAGGTAGCGATCTTCGCTGTGAGAGACCTTTCGGCCGCGCTTTTGCCACGGTTCACCCGTGGGCACGAAAAGCACAAAGTCCAGGTCAAAACGATCTGCCACCTCGCTGGCGGCAACCAAGTGACCATTGTGGATGGGATCAAAAGTGCCACCCATCACACCAATGCGCTGCCGCGGCGCTTCCGCCGACTTTGCTGTCAACGCGGCATGTACTCGCGACCGCACACTTTTCTTGCGCTTAATCATGACTGGCACTTTACCTGGGCACTACGGACGAGTCTGTCCACGACCAGACAGAACCCACTTGCTGCTGGTCAACTCCGGCAGCCCCATCGGGCCACGGGCGTGCAGCTTCTGAGTGGAAATACCAATCTCTGCGCCGAAACCGTACTGCTCACCATCGGTGAACGCAGTGGAGGCATTGACGCTGACGGCGGCAGCATCAACACGGTCGACGAACTCCTGGCACACGCCCCAGTCACGTGCAGAGATAGCCTCCGTGTGCCCCGAGGAGTACTCGGTGATGTGATCAGTTGCGGCCACCACACCGTCGACAATGCGCGCGGCAATGTCTAGCGAGAGGTACTCATCCGACCAGTCTTCCGCCGTCGCAGGAATAACCTCACCGGTCCACCCAGAGGCCGCCAGATTATCGACATCGCCGTGGACCGCAACGCCCGCGTCGGCAAGCGCGTCCAAAATGCGGACCTGATCCTGCGCGGACAGCGCCGAGTCAATGAGCACCGTTTCGGTGGCGTTACAGACGCTCGGACGGCGGGTCTTGCCGTTAATCATCAGCGCAATCGCCTCGTCAATGTCGGCGGAGGCATCGATGTAGATATGGCAGTTACCGGTACCGGTCTCGATGGTCGGCACCGTTGCCTTCGTCACAACGGCCTCAATCAAACCAGCACCGCCGCGCGGAATCACAACGTCAACCAGGCCGCGAGCAGTGATGAGGTCCTGCACTGAATCGTGGGTCTCACACGGCAGCAGCTGAACAAGGTCCTCCGGTGCATCGTGGTTGGCCAGCACCTCACGCAAAACCGCAACCAGCTGCGTGTTGGAGTGGACGGCGGACTTGGAGCCACGCAGCAAGGCCACGTTGCCCGACTTCAGCGCCAGACCAAAGGCATCGACAGTAACGTTCGGGCGAGCCTCGTAGACCATGCCCATCACGCCCAGCGGGACGCTGACCTGGGAGAGCTTAATGCCGTTGGGAAGAGTGCTTCCACGCAGCACCTCGCCTACCGGATCCGGCAGGGCCGCAACCTGACGAAGCCCACCGGCAATACCCTCAACACGATCGGCGTCAAGACGCAGGCGATCCAGCAGAGAATCACTAAAACCACGGGCCTTACCGGCCTCGATGTCCTTGGCATTGGCCGCCAGAATGTCTTCAGTACGGGCAACCAGCGCGTCGGCTGCGGCCAGCAGGAGCTCGTTCTTGCGTGCCGACGTAAAGCGCGACAGCTCTCCCGCGACAGCCTTGGCACGCTGTGCCTTTTCTAAAACCTCGGCGCGCTCAGCAGCACGCTCCGGGCTAAGAGCCGAATCCTCGGCAATGCCCTGTTGATTGGTGTTAGCAGTTTCGTTCGTTTGAGCAGTCATGCCTACCAGCATAACTAGAGTGAGACATCATTTGAGGGAATTAGCTCAGCAACCCAAGGAAAGATGTAATTCATCAACAGCAGGAACACGATGACGGCAATCACGATGGTGATAATCGCTTTCACCCACCACGGCCCCGGCAGGGATCGCCAATATGCTGCGTACATCTAGTTGACCTCCTTGGTCTCAACACCGGCGAGAACCGCGTGAATAATGAGCCGATGAGTGTTGTCCCACTGCGGATGGCAGGTAGTCAGCGTAAGTAGAGTGGCGTCATCGACCGGATTGAGGACATCGGCGCGGTCCGGAGTGACAATGTGCTGGCCGGGAATCTCGGGGACATTAGTTCCCTCTGGCACGCAGTCGAAGCTTTCCCCTGCGCCAGCCATACCGTCGACCGGCAATACCTTGTAGCGGTAAATAGCATCACGCGTTTCTACAGTGATGTCATCGCACGTCTGCAGACGGTCAATGTTGTCAAAGGGAGCTCCGTGGCCGTCACGGTGAGCGGCGTAAGAGCTGTTGCCCACCTGCCCCGGCAGGGCCGTGCTCGGATAATGGCCGGGGCCACCGCGCAAAACTTCCTGGGAGACACCTTCGAATACGACCAAATCGCTAAAACCCGCTTTAGGAGCGGAAATCAGCGCCACCGCGGCCCCAGGCATCCAGGAGCCCTCAACAGCTGGCTCCGTGCCTTCTGGCGCCGGAGCTGGGGTCGACGCCGGTGCGGACCATGCCTGCTGCAGCTCATCACGAGCCTGCTGCTGAGCTTTCCCGGTCTCAAGACCAGACCAGTACAGCAGATAAAAGGCGAAGAGCGCCACCAGCACTCCAGCTGTCAAGAGCAACTCGCCGATGACGCCAATAATCTTCGATAACACACTTAGGATTATGCCCGAAAGTTCCTCATCCAGGCAGTCTGCACTCAGCCAGTCCTCCCCCAGCCAGTCCTCCCCCAGCCAGTCCGCACTCGGCCAGTCCGCACTCGGCCAGTCTTTGCCGAGGCACCTCTATCCGGGCGCGCCCAGGTGTGCGTCTTTAAGCGCTGCAGCTCTCAGCGCAACACCCTCCTAAGCGCGGGAAGCGAAATCCGACAGGTAGTCGGCATGAACGACAGGTTTCTGCATGTCATTCGGCAATTCCTCGGTGTGGTAGCCGATCATGCCCAGCAGCTCCTCAGAGTCATAGTTGACCTCGCCGCGTCCGATGACCTCACCGCTCGGGCCAATCAGGTCAACGATGTCACCAGCGGAGAACTCACCGTCAACCGAGGTAATACCGACCGGGAGCAGCGACTTACGCATGCGTGTTACGGCGTCAACCGCACCGGCATCCAGGCGAAGCAGGCCCGAGCTATCCGCTGCGTAGAGCATCCAGAACTTCCAGGCGCTCAAGCGGTTGTCCTTCGCGGCGAAAGCGGTTCCCACGTCTGCCTGGTCAAGTGCTCGCTCAATGTTGGACGCCGAAGTCAGCAGCACCGGCACCCCAGCACGCGAAGCCAGGCGTGCGGCAGACACCTTCGAGGCCATTCCACCGGTGCCCAGTGCTCCACCGTCACCGGCGATAACACCACGCAAGTCGTTACCGCTGCGCACCTCTGGCACAAAGGTTGCACCTGGATCGGCCGGGTTACGGTCGTAGAGGCCGTCGACGTCGGAAAGCAGAATCAGTGCATCGCAGTACGCCAGGTGACTGACCAGGGCGGCCAGGCGGTCGTTGTCGCCGAAGCGGAACTCCGAGGTCGCGACCGTGTCATTTTCGTTGACAATTGGCACTGCACCCAGCTGGCGCAGGCGGTCGATAGTGCGCTGAGCGTTGCGGGCACGCGAACGCACACCTGCATCGTCCGAGGTCAAAAGCACCTGCGCAGAAGTGCGACCATACCGCAGGAAGGAGCGTCCCCACTCCTGTGCCAGGCGCACCTGCCCCACAGCTGCAGCCGCCTGCTTGGTCGCCAAATCAGTGGGACGCGAAGTCAGCCCCAGCGGCCCCATTCCGGATGCCACCGCGCCGGAGGACACGACAATGACATCGCTAAAGCCCATACGCTTTTCCAGGGCATCGGCAATGAAGTCGATGCGTTCGGGATCGGTACGACCGTCAGATCCGGTCAACGAGGAAGAACCAATCTTCACCACGACACGCTTCGCGGTCCGAATTGCCTCACGAGTCTCGGAATCGAAACCGCCTTTGGTTCCCGGAGATAAATTCTCAGTCGCCTTTTCAATCTCAGCGACGGTGGACTCAGGATTGTTGTGAAGCAGCTCGTCGACCTCCTCACGGGAAATCGGCGCGTCCGATTCAGACTTCGGCGCGGTAGCTACCGGGGCTTCTAATGCATCTGCTCCAGTGACGTCAACATCGTTGGCAACGGTGTCGGAAGGGATAACTGACTCACTCATTTCACTAATGGAAAACATGACGGTCTAACGTAATTCTGACTATATAATTGTTTAAACAATCAATGGCAAAATGCAAGTTTGAAGTCTTCGCTTGCCGACGACGCTGTCGCCCGCGACTATGAGTACCGGTCGCGAATAGCCTCTTCGCCATCCCCGAAATCGTACTCGTCAATCAGACCACGGCGGGCCTGCGATGCACGCTTACGCTGCTCGGCGCTAGTGCGCTCGTTGACGTAGAGACGATCGTCGGTACCACGGCCACTCGGCACGAAGTCATCGGTGCCCGCGACCTGCTGCGGGTACCACTCGAAGGTGAGATAGGAAATCGTCACCGGGCAGCCAACCGTTGCCCCAGCCTTTGCCAGGGCATCTTCGACACCAAGCTTGGCCAGGCGGTCAGCCAAGTAGCCGACTGCCTCGTCGTTTTCGAAGTCCGTCTGGTTAATCCAGCGCTCCGGCTTACGGCCACGCACAATGAACCCATCTGGGGTATTCGGATCGCGCTCGATAGTGAAGTCCGCACCTTCGCGCTTCTTGCCACGCACACCTTCCAGACGGATGACCGCACGGGGCTCCTGCTCTGTTGGCAACGGATGCGCCTTGCGATAGGCGGCAATCTGATCCTTCAGACCGTAGGTCAGCTCCTTGAGCCCCTCGTGCGTCACCGTAGAGATCTCATAAATCGGCCAGCCGAACTTCTCCAGCTCCTCGCGCTGCATGTCAATCATCTCGCGAGCATCGGGCAGGTCAATCTTGTTCAGCACGATGACGCGCGGACGCTCTGCGAGATCCCCAAGCCCCACGTCGGCCTTCAGCACCGACTGGTAGTTGGCGAGTTCCGTCTCCAACGCCCTGATGTCAGAGACCGGATCGCGGTCGCCCTCCAGCGCAGCAGCGTCAACCACATGAACCAGCACAGCGCAGCGCTCAATGTGACGCAGGAAGTCCAACCCAAGACCACGGCCTTCAGATGCCCCCGGGATAAGACCCGGCACATCTGCGATGGTGAAGGACTCGTAGCCAACGTTGACTACACCCAGGTTCGGCTGCAGCGTGGTAAATGGGTAGTCACCAATCTTCGGCTTAGCAGCGCTCATGGTGCTGACCAGCGAGGACTTTCCGGCTGACGGGAAGCCCACCAGTCCAACGTCTGCCATGGATTTGAGCTCCAAGACAAGGTCCTTGGCCTCACCCGGCTCACCGAGGAGAGCGAAGCCCGGCGCACGGCGGTTCTTGTTCGCCAGCGCTGCGTTGCCCAGGCCACCGTAACCGCCCTCAGCGGCAATGAAGCGGGCACCCTTACCTGTCATGTCCGCGAGCACTTCCCCATCCTCGGTCATGACAACCGTGCCCTCCGGCACTCCGAGAACCAGGTCCTCACCACGAGCACCGTTGCGGTGATCGCCCGCGCCCGGCTTACCGTTGGCAGCCTTGATATGGGGGTGGAAGTGGAAGTCCATCAGAGTGTGAATCTGCGGGTCGACGACCAGCACAATGTCGCCACCGTGGCCGCCGTTACCGCCATCGGGACCGCCGAGTGGCTTGAACTTTTCACGCAGCACCGAGTTACAGCCGTGACCACCGTCGCCGGCCTGCAAATGCAGTACGACACGATCTACAAAACGAGACATAAAATCACACACACTTCCGAGCGGAGAGCCATCATCTAGTGCCTGGAGTAATGCCCTAATTTAAGCGAGCCGACGGGCAGAAGTCTAGGCGGTAACAAAACGCTGCCTCGCAACCTAAAAGCGCGAAACAGTACATAAACAACAAAAGAGCCGATTACCTTTCGCAGTGGGAAAGGAATCGGCTCTTCTGCAAGGCAGTTAAACCTGCCTCAAATTCAACGTTGCAGTAATCCTATGTGGACAACCGAGGGTTGTTCTTAGGAGTTATTCTCAACGATGCTGACAATGCGGCGGTTACGGCGGGTACCGAACTCGACTGCGCCTGCCTTCAGAGCGAAGAGAGTGTCGTCGCCGCCACGGCCAACGTTCTCACCCGGGTGGAACGAGGTACCGCGCTGACGAACGAGAATCTCGCCTGCCTTAACCTGCTGGCCGCCGAAGCGCTTCACGCCGAGGCGCTTAGCTTCGGAGTCGCGGCCGTTGCTGGTGCTGGATGCACCCTTCTTAGTAGCCATGATTTTCTCCTAGGGAAAAGCTAATTGGAATTTCGGCGGTTTACTTGGAGACGCCGGTAATCTTCAGAACAGTGAGCGGCTGACGGTGGCCGTAGCGGCGCTTGTAGCCAGTCTTGTTCTTGTAGTGCATGCCGCGGATCTTCGGGCCCTTAGCGGCCTCGACGATCTCTGCGTTAACGGTAACGTTGGCAAGCTTGTCGGCATCCGCAATGACATCTGCGCCATCGACGAGCAGAACCGGGGTGAGAGCCACGGACGAACCCGGCTCACCCTCGATCTTCTCGACCTTGACGAGGTCACCTTCGGCAACCTTGTACTGCTTGCCGCCGGTCTTGACGATCGCGTACATAGGAGGGCTACCCCTTTATCTGAGAAACTCGACTCAAGGAATCTTTGTAATTCCTTGACTGGACAATGGAATTGCGATTAGTTGCGTGTGCAGAACACTTCAGGGACATACCCGAAAGCCAAATCCGAGTAGATTTCCCCGCTCTGGCCGTTTCCTTACCACCAGCACCTCAAGCACCAGTGGGCATGACCAGATACGCCTACTAATCAGCGACTGGTCAAGAGTAGCGAAAAATCCCCCTAAATTACAAACTGCCCGAGTAAGACCCTGTCCCCCATCGGTTTTCACGGTCTTCCCGGGCAGTTTCCGAAGCCACTTTCCACCCCCTGCTTTAGGGAACGGAAAACAACCTTCTATCTGGCCTTATTTCAGATTTCCAATCTCTAGTTCTGGCCACTTCGGCGCACCGCACGACGCACGCGGCGACGACGATTGGCCGGTTTCGTCTCCGGCGCCGCAGCACCGCAATTAGCCTGCTTCTGCTCTGGCTTAGTAGCGCGGTTTGAAGCGCCCTGTCGCTGCTTCGGCGCAGTCGCTTCGGCATCGCTTTGCGACGAGACCCTGCGCACCGCCCGACGGCGATTACGGCGAGCTCCCGTGCCCTGGACTGCTACGACCTCAACCCGTGACTTGCCCGAGCGGCGTCCACCGCCACTGCGGTTGGCGCTGCGGTTGCTGTCATCGCGGTTGTCTTTCGCACGATCTCCACCCTTGCTGCCTTCAGCGTCCGCCTTTGGCTTAGTGGACTCGAAGTCCTCGCGACGCGGTGCGCGATCCGAGCGGGAGTTACCGCGCGTCGGACGACGACGGCGTGGAGAACGCTCGAACGCCTCCTTCGCCTCCTCATAGGTCTGGGACTCCTCGGCCACAGCCTTACCGGTCTTGTTAGCGTTGCCGCTCTTGCCATCCTTGGCTGGCTCCCTCACATCTGTGGTGGAAGCTGCCTGAGACTCAGCCTGAGGCGCAGTGGTTTCATCCACAGCACTACGACGCACAGCGCGACGACGGCGACGTCGAGCGCTAGCGCTGCTGGAGCGTTCAGCCTCGCCACGGCCTCCACCGGAGCCACCGTTATCGGTGCGCTCGGCACGCTCAGCACGGGTCGGGCGCTCCGAACGCTTGCGACGATCACCATATTCTTCGTCGCGGTCATCAGCGTCGCGTGCAGCCGAATCAACGGCAACATGCTCCGCTACCCTGCGACGCGTAGCCCGACGGCGGCGGCGCTGCCCCTCCTGCGGCATGTAACGGTCATCCGACGGCTCCTCTGGGTCCTTCTCACGGGCTTCCGCAACAGCTGCGGCAGCCAGAGCAGCTAGGTCATTGGAGTTCTCCGATTGCTCAGTACGCTCGCGGCGCTCCTGACGGCCACGGCCGTTCTGTCGCTGCTCATCGTTTCGGCCCTGGCTCTTACGAACCCGGCGACGACGCGGCGGCTTCGGCTCATCGTTCTCAGAAGAGACAATGACAGCTTCGACAGCAGCTGCGACACGCTTGTCGGCTGCGTCTTTGTCGCGCTGGTTGGTCTCCGCGTCGTCGTCACGCGTTGCCTTGGAAGAGCCTGCCTGGTCGCCCTGATCGCGGTGCATGGCCAGCGCGGCCGGGTGGTTGGCCGGATTGTGCTCCGAGCGCGACTTGTTGCGGCGCTTGGACTTGTCCTGCTCGTCGTTGCGACGGCCATTCTTGTGGCCACGGCCCTGATTGTCCTGCTCAACCGGATCGATGTGGATAATCAGACCGCGGC
The DNA here is from genome assembly GCF_001812845.1 of Corynebacterium sp. HMSC065H09. Lineage (NCBI taxonomy): Bacteria > Bacillati > Actinomycetota > Actinomycetes > Mycobacteriales > Corynebacteriaceae > Corynebacterium > Corynebacterium sp. HMSC065H09. The sequence continues at coordinate 40,761 of NZ_KV810602.1, read as the reverse complement.
CATTGCAGCAGCTACACGGCGTGGAGAAGGTCTCCAGCAGGCCTGTGCCCAGACGCTTGCGAGTCATCTGGACGAGGCCGAGCGAGGTGACCTCGGAGACCTCGTGACGCGAGCGGTCGCGGCCCAGGGCCTCCTTCAGACGGCGCAGCACCAAGTCCTGGTTTTCCGGCAGCACCATGTCGATAAAATCGACGACAATCATGCCGCCCAGATCGCGCAGACGCATCTGGCGGACGATTTCCTCAGCGGCCTCCAGGTTGTTGCGAGTGACCGTCTCTTCCAGGTTTCCGCCAGCGCCGGTGAACTTACCGGTGTTGACGTCGATGACCGTCATGGCCTCGGTGCGGTCGATGACCAGCGTGCCGCCCGAAGGCAGCCAGACCTTGCGGTCGAGTGCCTTGGCCAGCTGCTCATCGATGCGGAAGTGCTCGAAGACATCAGCGCCGCCGTGCTCCTTGGCGAAGTAGCGCTGCAGTCGCGGCTCCAGCTCTGGTGCCAGGTCGCCGATGTAGTCCGTCACTGTGTTCCACGGGCGATCGCCCTCCACCACGAGACGCGAGAAGTCCTCGTTGAAGACGTCGCGGACGACCTTGACCAGCATGTCTGGCTCTTCGTACAGCGCAATCGGCTTTGCTCCACGCTTCGCCTTCGCTGCCTCGGAGGCTTCCCAGATCTCCTGCCACTGCGACTCCAAGCGCTTGATGTCGGCCTCGATGGCCTCCTTGGACACACCCTCGGCTGCGGTACGGATAATCGTGCCCGAGCCCTCCGGCGTAACCTCGCTCAGAATCGACTTCAGGCGCTTGCGCTCCGGCTCCGGCAGCTTGCGGGAAATACCCGCGCTCCGGCCGCCCGGCACGTACACCAGGAATCGACCAGCCATCGAAATGTGGGTGGTCAGACGCGCACCCTTGTGACCAATCGGGTCCTTGGACACCTGGACCAAAATCTGGTCGCCGGCCTTCAGCGCATGTTCAATCTTGCGCGAACGCGACTTCGTGCCCAGCAGCTTCCAGTTCAGGTCACCTACGTAAATGACACCGTTGCGGTCGGTTCCGATATCGATGAACGCCGCTTCCATGCTGGGCAGGACGTTCTGCACGCGACCGAGGTAGATATTGCCGATCTGCGTGGTCTGCGTGTCAGAGGTAACGAAGTGCTCGACCAGCAGGTCATCTTCCAGCACACCCACCTCAGTGACAATGCCCGCGTGGTCATGGCGCTTGCGCTCACGCACCACCATCGTGCGCTCCACCGACTCACGACGAGCCAGGAATTCCGCCTCCGAGATTACATGGCGCTTGCGCGATTCCTCACGACGCTCGATACGGCGACGTCGCTGCGCCTCCAGGCGAGTCGATCCCTTAATCGCCTGCGGTTCCTCGACCTCTTCGCGGGTTTCCTCTTCCTCGCGCTCTGTGTTTTCGGTGGTCTTCTCCGCCTGTTGCGCGTCATCATTACGACGCCCACGTCCACGACGGCGACGACGCGGGCGCGGCTGACGCTCCGTTTCGCTTGACGACGAGCCGTCCTGCCCCTCCCCCGCGTTGTCATCGGTGCCCTGGTTGGAGGCCCCGCTGTCAGCTGAAGCTGCATCCTCGGTGGCCGAATTCTTGGCCGTAGCCGGGACAGCCTGCGGCGCCAGGAAGATAGGCGCAAACGCGGTCTGCTCTTCCGCAACCGGCGGCTCCGGGACTACCGGCGGCTCGATGTCTTGCAGGGCTTCGCTCTGAGTTGCCTGCGTATCCTGCGGCTCTTGCGTTTTCTGCGGCTCTTGCGCTTCCTGAGCTTCCTCTGCCACTGGAGCGCTGGTCGTGCGGACCGCACGGCGAACTCGGCGGCCACGACGTGTGGTCACTGCAGCGCTCTTTGCAGCAGGTGCTTCGGCGGAAGCTTCCTCAGCGGAGGTTTTCTCAGCGGTCTCGGCTACGGTGTCGGCAGCCTTCTTATCGGAAGCATTCTTGTCTGCAGCCTTCTTCGACGACGACTGAACGACAGCCTCAACAGCTTCCTCGACGACCGAGTTCGAGTCCTTCTGCTCGTCCTTCGCAGCGGTTTCTTCCGGAGCGCCAGCGGTCTTCTTCACAGCCCGCTTACGCGTTGCTCGCTTCTTAGTCGTGCTCTGCTTCTCTGCGCTCTGCTTCTCTGCGCTCTGCTTTGCCGAGGATTTTCTAGCCGAGGCCTTCTTGGTGTCCTTCTTCTCGGTCACTTCCTCGGCAGGCGCTGCGTCCGACTCCGCTTCGCTCTTGGCTGCCTTCGGCGCAGCCTTCTTTGTGGCCTTCTTCGCAGCCGACTTCTTGCCGCTCTTCTTCGCAGCTGGCTTCTTCTCGGACTTAGCTGCAGTTTGCTCGTCCGACTTCTCATCTGCCGCGTTCGGCTTACCTGCCGACTGTTTTTCCTTCGCGGCTGGCTTTTCGCCGGTTGGCTTGGTCGCAGCGGATCCGTCGTCAAGCGAGGCATCCTCTGGATGATCACCGATGAAATTCAGCACTGCGTCGAGCTGATTTTGATTAATGGTGGACGCAGCGGACTTTACGACGATCCCCGCGTGCCCCAGTGCTTCGATGGTTTCCTTCGAGGTCAACCCCAAGCTCTTGGCCAGGTGGTGGACTCGGGTTTTCAGAGCCGCTGACTCACGATCAAATTCGCGTGCCTTAGCGACAACATCCTGGCTGAAATTTGCCACTGTATTTGTTTCTCCTTGACACCCCACCACGCAAAACCCGACAACAGGAAGCACACTCTTTGTCATTCCATGTGCGCCTACATCCGTTGTGGCCTTGGAAACCAGGCGGAGCAACATGTTGCGACAGCCACTTCATTTGCGCCAAATGCGCAGATAGAGGGCCGAAAACGATGAACAATTATGAAAGTCTTATTGGCAGGCCTACCGGCTGACTCGGGGATTCAGCGATCACATGCGGCATATTTCATCCGCCGGAGCGAACTCCCGGGCACTACTGCTGCTGTCCATTGTCGCACATATCGAGCAGGTGGCGCGCACCGACATTGGTGGCGGCGGGCCAATCCGAGTTACTGACTGCGTTTATGA